>JAWKUA010000005.1 GCA_041398785.1 Planctomycetaceae bacterium
GCCAGATCAAATGCGCCGTTCGTGTGGCAGTACTGCCCGGTCAGCACACAGGCTCGTGACGGCGAGCAGATCGAATTCGTGCAGAAGACATTGGTCAGCAGCGCGCCTTCGTTCGCCAGTCGATCAATGTTTGGCGTCGGCGCAACTTCGGCCAGCCTTCCGCCATACGCGGAAATCGCATGGGCCGCATGGTCGTCGGACATGATGTACAGAATGTTGGGCTGCTCTGCGCCGACAACTTCCGGTTGCGGAGACATCAGCTCGCACAGCAGGCAGACGGTGATCGTAGTCATCGCGCGATTCATGAATGGCACCTCGGGAGTTGCTGTGTTGCCACCGTTTTGTGAACTGATCCGCTACGAAAGGATCTCCGTGATCAGATTTCCGCCGAACTGGCTGAGCTGCTTGAAGCGACCGGCGTGGAAATAGGTCAGTTTGTTGTCGTCCAGGCCCAGCAGATGCAGCAGCGTGACGTGCAGGTCGCGGATGGGATGCACGCAATCGACGGCGGTCGAGCCCAGATCATCGGTCGCGCCGACGACTCCGGGTTTCACACCGCCGCCCGCCAGCAGCATTGTCATCGCGCGATTGTTGTGGCCTCGCCCGAGTGAATACACGCCGCCGCGCTTGTTGTTGTCCGGCGTGCGGCCGAATTCTCCCGTCCAGATCACGAGCGTATCGTTCAGCATGCCGCGTTGTTTCAGGTCGCGGATCAGTGCCGCCATCGGCTTGTCGACGCTTCTGATGCGAGCCGTGTGCCCCTGCTGCAGATAGTCGTGACTGTCCCAGCCTCCACTGAAGATCTGGACAAAGCGCACACCCTGTTCGACAAGCCTTCGCGCCATCAGGCACTGACGGCCGAACGTCTGCGTGTCCGGATCGTCGATGCCGTACATTCGGTGCGTGTTCTGCGTCTCCTGATTCAGATCGATCACGTCCGGCACTTCCGCCTGCATGCGAAAAGCCAGCTCGTAACTTTCGATTCGTGCAGCGAGTGTTTCATCGCTGCCGCCGACCGATTCCAGATGTTTCCGGTTCAGCCAGGCCAGCTCGTCGAGTGCCCGGCGCTGATGTTCACGCGTCTTGTTGGGCTGCGATGCCAGATCCAGCAGCGGCGAACCTTCGGGCCGCAGGCGCGTTCCCTGATAGTGCGGCGGAAGAAATCCGTTGCTCCAGTTGGTGGATCCTCCCTGTGGCAGTGCCAGTTCCGTCATCACGACATAGCCGGGCAGATTCCGGTTTTCCGTTCCCAGTCCGTACGTGGTCCACGCGCCGAGAGCCGGATCGCCGCCAAGCCGGCTGCCGGTGTTCATGTGGAACAATGCTTCCGGGTGATTCAGTGATTCCGCCTGGCAGCCGCGGAAGTTGCACAGTTCGTCGGCGACATACGAATCGGCCAGGTGCTGCCACTGGTCACACATCTCAATTCCGGTGTTCCCCACTCTGCGAAATGAAAACGGGCTGCCGACGAAGAACTTAAATCCGGTCTCCTGTCCGAACGACAGCTTCGATTCCGTCTTATGCAGTCGTGACAGATCCGGTTTCGGGTCGAACGTGTCCATGTGGCCTGGACCGCCTTCCATGAACAGCATGATGACGTTCTTCACCCGCGCGGGAAACATCGGCTGCTTTGAAGCCAGGGGTCCGGCCGCGGCTGGCTGATCTTCGGCAGGCTGATCTTCGGCAAGCAGTTGTGACAGCCGCGACGCCGCCAAGGATGCGCCGAGCCCGTAGAGGAAGCTGCGTCGTGATCGATGAGTCTCAGGTGACAGTTGACGATTGATGCTCCCGGTCATTGCGTCTTGCCGTTTTCGTACTTGGAAGTCAGGGCCGTCACCGTGGACAGTGTGCCGGCAGGTTCTGTTTCAATTCACGTACATGAACTCGTTCGCATTCAGCAGCAGCAGGCACACGTCCGCCAGAGCCCGCGTTTCCGGCGAAACATCTGCGGCTTTGGTGTCGGCCACGTAGTCTTCGAACACGGGAAGAATCTCCTGGTACTCGAACACTCGTCCGGAGAATTCCTCAACCAGCGACCGCGTGATTTCGGCGGGGTACGTGACAGGTCTTGCGTGTGTCGTTTGATGGTAGGCGACCATCTCGCCGAGATATCGCAGCAGGTGAGCCGTTTCGTCGGTCGTTACGGATCGGCCGAACGCCAGTTGAAGGCGCGGTCAACCTGCGCGCCGGATCATCGGACTCGCGCTGCAGGCGCAGGGCGAAGGCAATGCAGCGGTCGGTCATTTGATCGCTGTTCAGCAGCGTGAAGACCTGCGGTGCCGGTGCCGCTGATTCCCGCTGTTCGCAGGATTCGTTGGGATTCGGCTGGTTGAACAGTTCCGTGAACGGATCGGCCTGACCGCGCACGTGATAGGCATAGATCGTGCGACAATTCCTCGGCCGGCGTGCGCGACGGCTGGTAGGCGGGTGCCACGGAAAACTGAATCATCCGCGGCTGCGGCGCGACTTCCATGTTAATCTCCGGCATGACGGGCAGTCCGCCGTCACGCTGCATGAGTTCGCCGGTGATGAGCAGGATGCCGTCGCGGATTTCCTCGGCACTCAGTCGACGACGAGGGAAGTGCGACAGCAGCCGGTTGGCCGGATCTTTCGTCTTCCAGCCGTCGTCGACGGTCGGAACGGACGACCGCTGATACGCTTCGGTCAGCATGATCCGGCGATGCAGACGCTTGATCTTCCAACCACCGGACACAAGGTCGGCCGCGAGTAGATCGAGCAATTCGGGGTGTGACGGCTTCGCTCCCTTCGCTCCGAAGTTGTTGGTATTGGCGGCCAGGCCGACGCCAAAATGTCCCTGCCAGATGCGGTTAACGATCGACCGGGTGGTCAGCGGGTTGGCCGGATCGGCGATCCAGCCGCCAGGCCCAGCCTTCGGCCGTCGATGTCCGTGGTCAGCAGATAAGGATCGTTCGCCGTCGAATCGGCGGTGACCGGTACGGCGCTCAGCACACCGGGTGAGACCTGGTCACCAACCGCCGTGAGGGCTCCACCCGTGAGAATATGACTCTGAGGCGGCGGCGCGTTCTTTGCCCGCGCGATTCGTAACTTGCGGGCGGCGTTCCAGGCCAGGTTCGCCGCCGGAGCGTTATAGACACTTTGTGCCATCGGCTCGTAACGTTCCAGCCGCCGAGTCCAGATCCATTCATCCTGTTCGCGAACCTTGAGCTGCCCTTCGTCGATGTAGTCCAGTCCGACGGCTCGCGGCGGCTTTTCTTCGTCCGGCAGATCCTTTCGAGCCGCCTCGTCCGTGTAGGGCAGGTTGTGTTCCTGAAACCATTTCAGCGCCGCGGCTTCTCGTTTTTCGACGAGTCTGTTTTTCTCCGTGACGGCGAAGTCGAGCATTCGCCGGGCGTGAGCACGGCCCGAGTCGAAGCCGGCGCCGTTCTCGCGCGGGAGGAACGGTACCGAACGTTCGGCCATATGCGTGGTCGCGAAGGCGGCATACATCCGATAGTAATCACGAGTCGGGATCGGATCGAACTTGTGGTCATGACACTTGACGCAGCGCATTGTGGTCGAAAGAAATGTCTGGCCGGTGATGTTGACAAGATCGTCCAGCCAGAGCTGGCGAGCTTCCTCAGCCGTGACCATTGCGTTGTCCCACGGACCAAGACGCAGGAAGCCGCTGGCCACGATCCATTCGGCTTCTTCCGGTGTGTAGTCGCCGCTGATCTGAGTCTGATGCACGACAGATTCTGCGCCGCCGGTTCGCCGGCGAACCGATTCATCGGCCAGTTCATCGCCGGCAAGTTGTTCGATGATGAACCTGTCGTATGGCTTGTCGTCATTGAAGGCCCTGATGACGTAATCGCGATAACGCCACATGTTTGAACGTTCGAAATCGTTCGACATGCCGCCTGTGTCGGCGTAGCGCGTGACGTCCAGCCAGTGCCGCGCCCAGTGTTCGCCATAGCGCGGGCTGGCCAGTAGTCGATCGACCAGCGCGCTCCAGGCGGCATTGTGGTCGTGTGTCTCAGCGGCGACAAATTCGTCAACGTCTTCCGGTGTCGGCGGCAGTCCGTGCAGATCCCATGTCGCGCGGCGGATCAGCGTGCGAGCGTCGGCACGTGCAGCGGGTCTGATGCCTGCGGTGCGCAGACTGCGCAGGATCAAAGCGTCGATGATGGAAGGCGATTGACGGTTGACGATGGATGCCTGCTGACCGCTGGCGGATGAGCGTGAGTTCGCGTCCGGCGCGTGGACTTCGTCGATCAGCACTCGCAGTTCTTCTTTCGTCAATTCCCGCACCGGCTGAAATGCCCACAGGTCGTCGGGCTGATAGCGGCGATCGGTCCATTCCTGTGACGTGCCGCCGCTGCTGGTCATGCGAATGCCGTCGTCGGTCACGGCCTGCGACCGGGCTTCCGTTCGATAGCGGGCCTGCGTTTCGTCATCGGGCCAGGGAGCACCCGCATTGATCCAGCGTTCGACCAATGCGATCTGATCGGGCGTCAGGCGATCGTTTTCCTTCGGCGGCATTTCCAGAGTTTCCCAGCGAATGGCCGGCAGCAGTGAGCCTTCGCCGGAACGGCCGGGGACGACCGCCGGTTCCCCGGATTCGCCGCCTTTCAGCAGCCGCTGCCGATCGACGACGCTGAACTGCGCCTGAATGTCGTCGGGATCACCGCCATGACAACCGAGGCACTTTTCCTTTAGCAGCGGCAGAACTTTGAGCGTGAAGTCGCGTTCCGCCGGCTTCGCATCATCGGCCGAAGCAACGCCGCACGAACACAACAACGCAGCGCCGACGAGCATACTCACGATCGGCAATTGACGGCGTTGGATTTGTGTTGTCATTGCGTTCGACATTCGCAGATTTCCGTTCCGACTTCATGGGCCAATATGCGTCGACCGATTCCATCCGGACCTGGCGGTGCTGTGCCATGGCAGCCGGCGGATCAGCCGTCTTCCAGCATCCATTGTGTTGCCTGGCGCTGGGGGTGAGAAGCGTATTTGATGCGGCGTTTCGTGTTCGAACCAGTCACGAAAACTGGCTGAATCGACCAGGTGTTGCCGGGAGTGCCTGGTTGTGCGGCAGATGCGGGGCCGACTGCGGGTTCAACAGCCTCGCGACGACGCGCCAAATTGTCGGTTCGCGCCAAGGCCGTGTGGCGGCCGATTGAAGCGAAAGCGGCTCAGCCGACGTCGCCGGAATGCTGCCCGGCAGCGTGCCTTCATTCCATCTGACGCAGGTGCTGCGGGAGTCTCTGCAGGACATCGAACATCTTGAACGAATCGTGAAGCATGTCGATGTTGTCAATTCCCGCGAATTCAACGCGATGCGATCGTGTTCATCGTGACGCGCTGCTGTTGGGACTGTAGATGGCCGCGAAGCCGATCTCCGTCTCGGCAGGCTCGTCCGTGTTGCTGCGGCGAGCTTCGATCCGAAGGCCGTACGACTGCCGAACCGGGACCTTCAGCCGCAGCGGCAGATCGCCCACCGATTCGCATTCGACTTCCGGTGTGCCGGCCAGCGGAGGCGAAAACGGCACGTGCAGATTCACCTTCTTCTGACCGCGCTCGAAGCGGACCAGCATGGTTCCTTCGACAAGCTCGCTGCCGGATTCGTCCCTGTAACGTTCAAACTTTGGCGCGGCCAGATTTTCGTGACTCGGGTGCTCAACGCGCAGGGTGTCCGGCGCAGGTTCGCTGCGGAATCCGATTTTTTCGTTCCGTATGTCACGTTCCGGAACGTCGTGGACCGGAACCTCGTGAACCGAAACGTCGGCTGCGTCATCGTCAATGAAATCATCGAGCGCGATCAACGGCAGCAGAGGTGCGACCGGTGGCACTGCTGGACGTTCCGCGGGCGGCAGCGGTCGTGAATCGACGAATGGTGCCGGCTCGGCCGCGGGTCTGACGGAATCCGGCCGCGATTCGTCCGCAGAGGGAACGTCGCGGCGTTTTCGCGGTGGAACGGTCCTCCGGCCGATGGACATCGACCGACGCCGGCGTGGTACCGTCGGCGGCGTTGACGGCCACGGGCTTTCGGATGGGTTCGAAGCTTCCGGAATATTCCGATGACGGTTCTGCTTCTCCGGCGTCGGCGTGGCGAGCGTCGGCCCGGCGACGGCGACGTTCGGCAAGTCGTTCGGCTCGCGTCAGCCGGGTACCGTCCAGCACGGCGGATCGTCCGCGGTAGGCACTGGAGCCAGCGACGGTCTCGGAGTCGCGGCGACCGCTTTGGCGACGACCGGATCCTTCAGCCAGTTGGTTTCCGTGACGGGAAATCCACGCATCGGGAATCTCCATTTCCGAGCGGGCTGCAGGTACGTACTTCGCAGGCGAGGCACGGCGAAGAACTCTTCGGGAACAGGGCCTGGAACGGCACGATGCCGATCGCCAGCAGTCCGAAGGCCAGCCAGCCACGCAGCGGAGAATCCGGTGACATCAGACAAAATCCGATGATGCACGGCGGCAGCAGCGTGACAGCTCCCGTCAGCATCAGCGTCGGCGACTCGGACGCATCCCGCCGGTTGGGATTGAACAGCATCCACGCAAACACACTGACGAACGCCGTGAAGGCGGAAAGCAGAAAACGCCACTCGGTTCAAACGCCGGGCTGGTGATATGGCCGAGTTCGCGGGCATTCCAAAGCACACCCGCGGCCAGCACAAGAGTTCCCAGACCGCAATCGCCGGCCAATCGACGATTGCGAGACGCTCGGGACGTGGTCATGATTCGGTCATGGCATCATGCCTGTCAGCGGAAAAAGCGGGAACTCGCACCGCCGCATTCTGAAGAAACGCCGCCTCCGTGGAAAGCCAGGCTTTGAGCCCCGCGAGATTCCTGCCACCCGCTTCCCCCGGGGGTTTGTCTTATCCTCGAACAAGTGACAACTTTGGAGTGCGGCAACTCGTCGCCGCTTTGGATTTTGCTGACGCTGCGTTTGAGGTGGATCGACCGGACGAACGGAACTCCACGATTGCCGAAATCCAAAGCGATGCTGATCATCGTACCCAAAGAGACGCTCGTTCAAGGTCCAGTCTTCGAACAAGGGACAACTTGGAGTGCGGCAACCGTCGCTTTGGATTTCGCGTTGTCAGCGATGACATGTGAATCGGCTGACGGACGGAAGCTCCACGATTGCTCGAGATCCAAAGCGATGCTGGATCATCGCACTCCAAGGCAACGCCGGGTCCTCGATTCGACATCGATCGGTTGCTTCCGAGCGTGCGCCATTCGTGGATTCAAGCCGGACTGCACAAGACTGACGGGCGCAGCAAAAGGGGACTTCGCTGTCGCATAAGTGGCCGGAGCACGGGCTGCCTTCTGTCCGGCGCACGAGTCCACCGCGAGCGGGGCAGTTTGAGACATTCGGGCTCGCGGGAGGAAGAAGAGCGAAAAGTACCGGCGTCCGCCGCGGCCAGTATGAATCCGGTTACCGGCGGTGCTCCTTCGGCTTTCCCTGCGAATTTGTGACGGATTTCGGCGGCAAAATCTGCCGCAATACGCCGCTTCTTTTGCGGGAAAAAACTCCTGTTCCGCTGATTGCCGGTTTTTTCTTAAACTCCGGAGCAGTCCCGCACATGTTGTGTGGCTCTGCGGGTTCCGTTCCGCAGTGCGAGGGCGGACGTGCTGATTCAAGGGAGTGACCGCCGCCGGTGTCCGGTCGCGGTCTGTGCTATGGGAAAGGATACCAACGATGCTGCGATTCCGGGGTGACGACTGGTGCCGTTCAATGCTGGCGGCGATGCTGACAATCACGATGTCTTCGGCTGTGATGGGGCAGCCGGCTTCCCGCATCAGCGCGCGGGAATCCGATCTGAACGATGTGAACCGGCTGCTGAACGACGGAGTCGGCGGACCGCAGGGCGGCGTGTTTCGTTCGGGTGTCGGAGCGCTCTCCGCGGCTCCCGTTGACCTTTCGCATGTCGATCTTCGGACGCTGCAGACTCTTCTGAACAATTCCATCTCGGAAGCCGAGCAGTTGTACAGGCTGCTGGACACCGACTATCGCCGCTATCCGGAGCTGCGGCCGCTGCTGGCCGACCTGGTGCAGATGCGAGCTCGCGCGGCACGTCTGAATCAGGACGTTCGCGACGGCATCCCGCTGGAAAGAATGCTGCCGCAGTTCCAGCAGTTGAACAGCGACTGGAGGCTGCTGTCGCATCAGCTGAGTCAGTCACCGCGAGTCAGCCGCACGACTCTGGACGCCGTCAAGCGAATTGACGGCCTGGGTGCGGAACTCGAACGGATGTTTAAGATGGATCCGCAGCTTGACCGTCGCCAGGTGCTGCTGGAGCTGTCGATTCTGCGAAGCTCCATCCGCAATCTGATTGACGAACTGGAACTCGATCCGAACGGAACTCAGCAGACTCTGAATCTTGTCTACGACGCCCGCAAGCTGGAACAGCAGGTCGCTCGCGTCGAAGGCATGGTGCTGGATCAGATCTCTTACGCCACCGTAGTCGCCGAATACAAGAGCTACGAACAGATGTGGGCGTCGCTGAATCCGCGGATCAGTTCGCTGAACAATCGTTACATCGAACGCGCGATTCGAAACATCATGGATGCCGACGACCAGATGCATGACCTGCTGTGGCTGGAAAAGTCATCAAACCGTCAGCACCTCCGGCAGGTGGCCGACGACCTGCTGCGGGACGTCGATGAGTTCTACAACCGGACACCTCTGAAGCTGCTGCTCAGTTTCCGCGACGTCGCTTCGATTCTGGAAACGGCCGACAACTTCTACGGCGTCGTGCATAACTTCCGTGAAACGCTGGACCGGAATCAGAGTGATCAGGATATCCTGGACGCGTACTCATACGTCGAACAGTATGGAGCCGATTTCATTCGAAGTTTCGCCGGCATGAAAAGCTCCGCCGGACGTGTCGTGCTGAAGAACATCGAAGACGGCATTTTCTCGCTTCGCAACGAACTGAATCTGTCCGGCAACACGAACTCCATCGACACGCGAGCATTGCTGCCGATCGCCGCGAATCTCGGAAATCTGGCCGATCATCTGAACTTCGACGTCAAGCACTGGCTGGAACGCAGCAATGAGTCCTTCCGCACCGATGCTTTGCAGGCGTCAGCTCTGTTCGCTCAGCGATCGCAGGGACTTCAGCAGTTCCTGCAATCCCGGCCAATGGCATCCGATCTGAACCGTGAAGTGGCGAATCTGTACGAAGACTGGAGGCGGGTCTATCAGTACCTCAGCCGCTGCAATACGGAAGACCGCCAGCACATCGCCTACCTGGCTCGCGACATCAGCGACGCGATTCTGCAATTGCGAGCTCCGCTGGATCTGGCACAGCGATAACATGCTGATACAGAACTGATCCGGGACTAGGTGATTTGCCGATCCGGATCAACCGGGAATTCTGACCGGGCTGAGCCGCCGTGTTTTGGTGGCTCAGCCCGCTTTTCTGCGCGAACGAATGATGGACGCCGTGTCCGGGTGATTCACGCGATCAGAGTTTCCTGCCGTAAGGCGTCTTGGAAACGGAGGCGATGTCAAATCAGCGAAATGCACGCTGTACGACCCGACTCCGATTCCGTCGCTGCAATTCGACGGGATCGGAGTCCCGTCGTACATACCCGTGAATAATCCGGGCATGGGTTCAGAAACCGCCAAAACCGCCGCCGCCCATTCCTCCCATGCCGTGCGTTTCAAGTGACCCGTCGCCGTTTTCAACCCGGCGGATCACGTCTTCAATCGTGCGGTGATGCCGCTTCTGCTGAGTGATCAGCAGGACTGTCTGTTCGACAAGTTGCGACGATGACGTTTCTCCGAGGTCGTCCGTGATGAGCGACTGCCCGCCGTTGATCGACCGGATCGTGCCCGGCGCGTCGGGGTGTGCGTCTGATTTCCAGGTCTCTGCTGCGACCAGCTCAGGCAGCAAAGTCGCCAGGGACTCGGCCACGGGAGTCTGCACGCGGTAGTAGCGAGTGTCGATTTCGTCGTCGGGGTCGGCCTTTTTTCGAGGCCGAGAGACCTTCAGAGCCGCGCGGTAGGATTCCAGCAGGTTCAGGACCTCGCCATGCGATTTCATGGTTTGCCGAATGACGAGCGCTCCGTGCGACGCGGCCTTCAGATCACCGCCGCTGGTTCTGTCGCTCCAATTGGCCGATGTCTGCGACACCAGCGCCGAACGCAAGGCAAAGGATTCGGAATCGTCACGACAAAGGTCTCTCACGTCATAGACCGCCGTCAGCATTTCACCTTCCGCCTTTTTTTCACTGGTGATCCACAGCACTCCGTCGCGCATCGCCCATGTCAGCTTCAATGGAGACAGCATGACATGCAGAACCGTGCTGAGTTGACGATCCGCCAGTTTCAGCGAAATCGGTTCACGCTCGCGAATGCGGGCGTTTCGAAGTTCCGTCAGATCCAGTCGAATGTCGATGCCGGTCTGCTGAGCCAGTTCCGCAACGGCTGTTGTCAGAGGGATGTCGGAATAATCGACGCTGGCGTTTTCGTTGAGTCGCTGTCGCAGCAGTTCATGTACCGGCGGATCAAAGATAAACGTGCGACGACCGTGCTGCTTCAACGCGGACAGCAGTCCCCGCAGCCGGCGATGAATCTCATCGTTGTGCCGCACGAACAGCACGTCGCCAAGCCATTCGACGGTGCCAGACGTTGAATTGCCTTCGTCCCAGTTGCCACCGAGTGTTTGTTCAATCACCAGAGACAACGTCTGCGGCTCGAAGCCGGAATCCAGCAAATCGGCGACGGAATACGACATCGTCGACAACCGCGACTCAGCGGCTCTTTCCGATGTAATCATGATGATGTTGTCGTCCACGAACCATGCCAGACCGAGCACCCGGAGTCGATTCAGGACGAAGTAAACCGGCTCGTTATTCAGTTCGTCACTCACCGGTTCACCCGGCACGATTCCCTGACTGTCGAGTGCTGCCTTGTCGAACATCACCGGCAATCCGGTTGTCGTGCGGACCCACTCGGCAATCTCCGCGAGCGACGAATCCGTGAGATCAACCGTGGCATTCACCGAAAGCTGCTCCGGCATCAGCGTCGCCGGATCGACGGTGATCGGCTCATCAGCGATAACGATCGCCGGAGGCTTTTCCGCCGTGTTGTCGTCCTGCGAATGTGCTGACACCGCTGCAGCGACGCCGGCGATAAGTGGCAGAATAAGCGTCGACAGCCGGCGACCGCTCGTTTTCCAACAGTGCTTCATCTCCATGTTCTGCTCCCCTCGATTTGGCCCTTGAACGACAAACCAACGTCACGGCTGTCACTCTACGATCACGCCTGGGAGCGGGCAACGACCGATTTTTGTCCGGGAGCCGGCAAACCGCGGATTTCAGAGAACGTTGCCGTCCTGCCGGTCACCGACATCGCCGGCAATCGACACCGGGCGATCTCTGGACACAGGGACAACGAAACGACCGTAGACCCGCAGATGGCGAAACCAGGCGGCGTGATAGCCGAATGCCACCAGACAAGAGACGACCAGAAAGACCAGACTCCCAAATACTCCGAAACGATCAAAAGTGAAAATCATCCCGCCGCCGAAAGCTCCCCCGATGAAGAATCCCAATCCAAACCAGAGGGACATTGCTGCGATCTGCGTTCGGAATCGCGACCCGCATGATCGGCATCTGAACCGGATCGGGGAAACCTGAAAGAAGGTCCGCCAGAACGTGACGGGGGCATGGCAGTTCGGACATTCCGTTATCGGAACCAGCTCCGTTGGCGCGACGATGCTTTCATCGACATCATTCCGATTTGGAGACGCATACGGATTGTCGTTTTCCATCGCTGCTCCGGCCTGAAATACTCTACCGAGACTGCTGTTCGCCTCTCTGGCTCGTCCGGGGAATCGGAGTGTCGCCGAGAGTCCGCTTGCGGGAGCCGCACACAATCGCTGCCACGAATAACGCTTGTGCGCCGCAATGATCTTTTGGCGACGAACAGACGTCAGCGTTGTGCCTGAATGCTGATGCCCGGAGGGCAGGTACAACCTTTGCCGGAGCCGGCAGGCTCCGGTAGCCGGCACCTTCGCGCCTGCAGCCTGCAGACCTGAAGGGCCGACACATGCGCCTTGCGCGATTCTGTGTCGCCCGTCCCGGGGCTTGGGCCAAGAGCTCAGCGCCTGACCGGTGGCTCACGCCACCGGCTAACGGTATGTCGGCCCGCCGGGCCTGAAACGCATTTCGATCGACACCCCCATTTCCAGGTGTACCACCGTTCTTTATCCTGCCGCTGCCGGTTTCTGTTTCCGGAATCTGAACAGACTATTCCATGCTGCGAGTTCTGCGAATTCAATTCTTCGAACTGCCGATGTCCACGCGTTTTCCGTTTCGGTACGGAATCGCGACGCTGACAAGGCTGCCGCATCTTTTTGTGCAGGCCGAAGTGGAATTCTCCGGACAGCATTCTTCCGTCACTTCAATTGGCCTGAGCGCTGACGGGTTGCCTCCGAAGTGGTTCACGAAAGATCCGGACACGTCGTTCGAAGATCACGATCTTCCCGAAATGCAGCGCGTCATTCGGAATGCCGCGGAAGTGGCCGTGGATGCTGGTGCGCAGCCGACGTTTTTTCACTGGTGGCGGGAACTCTATGACGCTCAGTATCACTTCAGCCAGCAACAGCAGATTGCGCCGCTGTTGATCGGTCTGGGCGTGAGCCTGATCGAACGCGCCGTTCTGGACGCCTTCTGCCGCGCGAACGGCGTAACCGTCCATCGGGCACTGCGCGACAATCTGCTGAACGTGGAACTCGGCGCGATTCGGCCGGAATTGACGGGAACGCAGCCCGCGGATTTCCTGCCCGCTGCGCCGCTGACTCAAGTGACGGTGCGGCACACGGTGGGAATGGCTGACCCGCTGACGGATGATGAAATCCGTGACGACGAACGTCCGGATGACGGCCTGCCGCATTCGCTGACGGAGTGCATTCGGACGTACGGCCTGACGCATTTCAAAGTCAAGCTGTTCGGCGACCGTGAACGCGACCACGATCGGCTGTCTCGTCTGGCGGAAATCTTCGCGCGCGAAGTCGGGACGGCACTGAAACTCAGCCTGGACGGCAACGAAAACTTCAGCGACATCGGCACTCTGCGTGAACACTGGGATTCTCACCGGACCGATCCGCGTCTGAAAGCGATGTTCGACCGGTCGCTGCTGTTTGTCGAACAACCGCTGCGCCGCGATCGGACATTTGACGAAAAGGTCGGGGAATCGATCGCGTCGTGGCCGAACGCTCCACCGCTGATCATCGATGAATCAGATGCGGAACTGCACAGTCTTCCCGACGCGCTGCGGCTGGGATACCGCGGAACGAGCCATAAGAACTGCAAGGGAATCATCAAGGGGCTGGCCAACGCGGCCACGATCGCGGCCGTGAATCGCGGTCGTGCAACCTGCGCGAGTTCGGCGATTCTGTCGGCGGAAGATCTCGGTAACGTGGGACCGGTGGCGTTGCTGCAGGATCTGGCCGTCGTGGCGACACTTGGCATCCGCCATGTCGAACGCAACGGCCACCACTATTTCGCGGGACTGAGCATGTTTCCGAGACAGGAGCAGGAACGCGTGCTGAGGTGCCATCCGGACTTGTACACTCGCCATCCGTCCGGCTTTCCGACTCTGGCGATTCGCGACGGGATGCTGGCACTCACCAGCGTCGTCGAAGCTCCGTTCGGAATCGCCGAGCACCCGGACGTGTCGGCATTTACCTGAATCAGCGGCAAAGCGGAACGTGCCACCGGAACGAAACGGCGTCGGCGGTGTTCCGCTGTGTGAGCGACACCATCCGGTGCGTGCGTCATCGCTCGTCACGTCCGTCTGCCGAGCGGGCTTCCGTCAAAGTAGAGAAGCCGGATGCGCCGACGAACGCCGCCACGGCGATTGAATGCGGTACCGTCTGCGTGGCGGATTTTTGTTCCGCCGTTTCGAATTCTTCGAATTCAGCGTTCGCCAGTTTATTTCGGCCGCAGCGTGAGGACCAGGTCATGTCCCAGCGCTGCGGCGATGGCGTGAAGTTTGTCAAACATCATTGGCCGCGTCCGATTTTCAAACTGAATGATTGATTGCGGTGCGACCTCGGACGCCTTTGCCACCTGAGCCACCGACATCCCTTTTTGTTCACGCAGCGACTGGAATTCGTCGGCCAGTTTCGCCAGCGCCATTTCGGCCGCGGAGATCCTTGTTCGCCGGACATGTCGACTGACCGCAGGCGACACTTTCGCGTTTCGCCCTCCGATGATGCCCGCCGACTTCCGACCATTGGTTGCCGACTTGTTATCGCCCTTGGCTGCCTTGCCCGCGGCGTGCTTCTTTTTGGGGGCCATGTGGGTCCTCCGACTTGCTGTCCAGCGTGATGATGACTCTGATGTCTTGAGGGGACTCCGCATCCTGCAAAAGCCATCGTGATGCCGGGCATCCTCACGGCGCGGAGTCCGAGCGCCCGGCCTGACCTGAAACTCATCGACAACGGAACAAAAAGCCCGCCGACTTTTGCCAGAAAAGTCTGCTCCGTGTAGATTGGCCGCCATCGGCCTGCCACGATTCAGTTCAGGAAATATCGATCATGCAACACACGACTCCTGTTTCCCGTCGCGGAATGCTGGCCACCGCAGCCCTTTCCGCCGCCTGTGCGATGACGCGCGCACGTCAGTCGACGGTCTCCGCCGCACCGTTCTCCGGCAGCCGGCAACCCGGTTCCGGCTGGATCGACGCTCATTCGCACATCTGGACTCCCGACACCACGCACTTTCAGCTTCAGCCGGGGATCGGCGTCGACGATCTGCAGCCCCGCAGTTTCACGGACGATGAACTGATGGCCCTGGCGGCTCCCGAGGGAGTTGACCGTGTCGTCCTGATTCAGCACACCGTGTTTCACGGCTTTGACAATTCCTACCTGATCGACGCCTGGCGTCGGCATCCCGATCGATTTCGTGTCGTCGGCATGGTCGACGACCTGAGGCCAAACTGCGGACGCGCAATGAAGGAACTTCTGTCGCAGGGAGTCACCGGGTTTCGCATCGCGCCTCGAAAGGGCATCAGCGACTGGCTGCAGACCGACGGCATGACCGACATGTGGAAGACAGCCGCCGAAACCGGGCAGCCGATGTGCTGCCTGATTAATCCGAACAACCTTCCGGAGGTCGCCGCCGCCTGTGTTCGTCATCCGCGAACTCCCGTTGTCATCGACCACTTCGCCCGAATTGGCGTCGATGGCAACATTCGCGAAAAGGACGTCGCGGACTTGTGTGCTCTCGCGAAACATCCACTCGTGACCGTAAAGATTTCCGCCTACTACGCTCTGGGCGCCAAGCGCCCGCCGTATCACGATCTGATTCCCATGATCAAACGGCTGTACGAAACGTTCGGGCCGGATCGGCTGATGTGGGCCAGCGACTGTCCGTATCAACTTGATGGAGACAACACCTACGCCGCATCCATCAGTCTGATTCGCGATACCGTGGATTTCCTGACGGACGACGACCGCCGCAAACTGCTTCAGGAAACGGCGCAGCGAGTGTTCTTCTATGCGTGAGGACGCTTGCGGAAATCCGTCGCCGAAACTGTCTTAGCCGGGAGGTTCGTACGACGGGACTCCGATCCCGTCGAATTGCCGCGACGGGATCGGAGTCCCGTCGTACAAGACCGTGAATAATCCGGGTTAGCGGCAGCTTGCGAGCGCGCCGTCCCCGCGGCACAGCAGACGGACGCCCCTTCCACGATCTTCCGGCTGCACAGAAGAAGGCGGAGCCTTCCTGGCAGTCCGTTCCAGGGCTGGAGCCCTGGAATGAGGTGCGCGGAAGCGAGACGAAAACTCGGCTACTGCCCGGTCAGTCGATCAGGCCGAAGTGGCGGCAGCCTTCCAGCACGCCGCTCGTGGCGAAACCGGTCGCCAGGAACAAGCGGTTCTGCCAGGCCGCTCGGCGGTGAGCTTCCACGGCCTGGTTTGCGACGTCGCGGTCCGCGTTGCCCACGATCACGGCCCGATAACCCGACGTAAACGCCGCCAGGTCGTTCCCGGAATCTCCCGCGTAGACGACCGATTCATGATGGTGCCCGGTGAAGTCCGTCCACCAGTTCAAAGCAAATGCCTTGGAAACGCCGGCAGGCAGCAGGTCGATCAGCCCGGTATCCGAGAACGGATCAACGCTGTGGATGATCGAATACGGAGCGGATAGTTTCGTCAGCCGCGACTCGACTGCGGCCACAGCTTCCGCCAGGCGGCTTCGATTAACGAAGTAGCTCGCCTTAAACGGACGCTGATCTTCCTTCGACTGAAGCCGCACCAGCGCGACATCCGCCATGTGGCGCCGAAGCTGCGTTACGGAAAAGTCACCGACAAGCTGCTGCAGCGCGTCGTCGTATTCTGAGACGTGGTGAAGCCTGCCGTCGGCGTCACGACGCAGAATCGTGGTGCCGACGTCGCAGATCAGCCAGTCCGGAGCCGGAAGCTTGTAGTAGTCAATCGCCTGCTGGACCGATTCCGGATAGCGGCCGGTGACAAACGTCAGAACAACATTTCGCCGCTGAAGTTCATCCGCCAGTGTTCGCAGATCCCGACGATTCTGTTCGCTGCCATCCAGCGGGATGAACGTCCCGTCCAGATCGGTGGCAAGGATCAACTGGTTTCGCTTGTCGTGTTCCATCCTGGTTCTCGTTCGATGAATGGCCGCTGCTTTGTCAGCACTGAATTGATGCATCCAGCCGAGCCGCTGCCATATCGGACGTCCTGTGGCACACGCGGCTCGGCGGGAGCCTCGCCCTCCCGGAGACACCTTCGACGACCCGCTATCTTGCATGCAAATCTTTGGAGTGCGATGGTTCAGCACGCTTTGGGACGAATCGCCGAATGCCTGAGCCGTTCGGTTCACCTCCCAAGGGAAAACCAAAGCGACGACGAGTCGCCGCACTCCAAAACGCTGCTTGTTCGACGATCTTGCATGCAAATCTTTGAGTGCGATGGCTCAGCATCGCTTTGATTTCGAAGAATCGCCGAAATCACGCCGGCCGTTCGGTCCACCTGGACAACGCTTACAAAGTGAAAACCAAAGCGGCGACGAGTCGCCGCACTCCAAAACATTGCTTGTTCGACGACCCGCTCTCTTGCATGCAAATCTTTGGAGTGCGATGGTTCAGCATCGCTTTGGATTTCGACGAATCGCCGAATGCCTGATCGGCCGTTCGGTTCACCTGGACAGCAATCGCAAGGCGAAAACCAAAGCGGCGACGAGTCGCCGCACTCCAAAACTCTGCCTGGTATGACATTAGACTCGCTGCAGCCAGACGATCTGGTACGCCTCCAGTTGCAGGTCTTCGGACGTGGGAAACGTCCTGCCGTTGATGGCGTCTTCGAAGAATCGGCCCATGCCGGCGGTTCGCAGGTTGTTGCCGGCGACGATCTGAACGTCGTCAGAGAAATTTGCCAAAACGACCACGCGATGACCGTCGAAGATCCTTACGAAGCCCAGCGTATGCTCGTTGTCGGTATCGAACAGTTCCATCTTCTGTCCGGCCAGCGCGGGCAGCGACTTGCGGAGTTGAATCAGCTTCTGCAGTGATCGAAAGATCTGCCGGCGGATCGAACCCATCCCCGCGGAGACGCTGTCCTTCAGATCTTCCAGAAACTCCCATTGCATCTTCGGACGATGAACCCAGCGGGAATCTCCTGACTTGGCGGGGTCCTTGACGAAGTCGTAGTCGTTCATCACGCCCCATTCTTCGCCGATGTACAGCAGAGGAATACCGCCGACGCTGAGAATCACGCCGTGCAGCAGCAGCATTCGGCGGATGGCCAGATCCTTCAGACGTTCATCATTTCTGTCGATCGCCTGTTCCAGTCCGGCCAGTGATGCCATCGTTCCGGAAATGCGCATGTCGCCGGTTTGCAGATTGAGCTGAAACGGAACGCCTCGGGCAAACGATCCCGGAAACTGCCCGGTATAGAACTCATTCAGAAACTGGCGATGATCGTAGCCGTTGATTCCCAGAGCCGCGGCGTCGTCATCATCAAACGTCCAGCCGATGTCGTCGTGGCAGCGCAGGTAGTTGACCCAGGACGTGTCGTCGGGAAGTTTGTGGCGATGGCTGAGCGTCCTGGTCAGCAGGTTGACTTTTCGCGTGGCCAGCGATTCCCACAGCAGTGCCATCAGAGTGGGGTTGTACGAAATCTGGCATTCCTGCCGGCTGATGTAACGCACGACTTCGTCCGGATGCACGATGGCTTCGGACTTGAAAAGCAGGCCGGGCGTCGCGATTCGAGCCGCTCGATTGAAGGCCTGAATCAGCAGATGCGCTTCGGGCAGGTTTTCGCAGTTCGTTCCCATCCGCTTCCAGATGAACGCCACAGCATCCAGTCTCAGGATGTCAACGCCCGTGTTGGCGATGAACAGCATCTCTTCCAGCATCGATCGAAACACGGCCGGATTGCTGTAGTTCAGATCCCACTGAAAGCTGTTGAACGTGGTCCAGACCCACTGCTGCATGCCATCGTGCCAGGTGAAGTTTCCGTGGCGGACGGTGGGAAAAATTTCCCGCAGCGTGCGTTCGTACTGATCGGGAAGCGTGCGGTCCGGAAAGATGTAGTAGTACTGCTGGAACTCCAGGTTGCCGGACTGAGCCTGCCTGGCCCATTCATGGTCGTCCGACGTGTGGTTGAACACGAAGTCCAGCACCAGAGTAATGCCGGCTTCGCGAAGATCACTGGCCAGCAGCCGCAGGTCGTCGATCGTGCCCAGGCGGGGATCGACGGAGCGGTAGTTGCTGATCGCATAGCCTCCGTCGTTGTCGCCGGGACGCACGGCGAACAGCGGCATCAGGTGCAGGTAAGTCAGCCCGAGCTGCCGGAAGTAACCGATGTGTTCCCGCAGGCGTCCCAGGTTTTCGCTGAACAGATCCACGTACAGGGCTCCGCCGACCATCTTTTCCGACGCGAACCAGTCCGGTTCATTGATGCGGTGGTGGTCTTCAGCGCACAGCGCATCGGGGCGTTCGGCCCAGGCGCGAGCCGTAGTCAGCAGGATCTGTTCCAGGTGATAAAAGAAGTCATAGCGCGAGGAATACAGGCGGAACAGCAGTCCGAACAGTTCCGGCCAGTATTCGTTCAGCCGCAGTTCGAATTCGTGGCGACGGGCGGCATCAGCGGCGGTGGCTTCCCAGATCGGTTCCGCGAGGCAGCAGCCGTTGCAGCGAAAGTTCGGCTTCGAAGGCAATCCCGCCGGCACGCGGATTCCCCGTTTTTCCGCGGTGAAGCCGGTCGGTGTCAGTCGATCCGATCATTGGGAATGACGATGTTGTCCAGAAACTGGTAGTAATTCATGCCCTCAAGAATGCCTCGCGCGTGGGTTGCCGTGGCGAAGTAGATGCGGGGGCGTTTCTTCAGCCGGTTCAGCTCACGGCTGTGGTTGCCCACAACGACTCCCAGAGTTCTTCCCAGCAGCATCCCGGCATCATTTCCGGAATCGCCGGCCACCAGGACATGTTCGGGAGAAAATCCCCACTTCCACAGAAGGTGCCTCATGGAAAGATCGCTGCCACCGCGAACGGGGATGACGTCCAGGTACATTTCCAGAGACAGCACGACATTCGCCCGCAGTCCGGCTTCGCGCAGGATTTTCCGGATGCCGCTGATTTTGGGAGCGACCGACGCGTCGATTTCATAGGACACTTTGTACTTCGACTGATTCTCTTCGGGCTGCGGAAAGAAGCCGGGCTGGCGATCCAGCAGCTCGCGGATTTCATCGGGCTTCCAGGCGTCGCCGATCTGCTTCTGCCAGCTCAGGTCGGGAGTCCTGTCCTTACCGTAATGCAGTTGAGTGCCGCAGTCGGTCGACAGGACATCCGGATTCGGCAGGTTCATTTCTTCGATCAACTGCAGAGTGCTTTGCAGAGTCCGGCCGGTGGCGATGCCGAAGCCGACGTTTTCCGCCTTGTTGATGACTTCCAGGAATTCGGCCAGGGCTTCGTCATCACCGATCAGCGTGTTGTCCAGATCCGTGATGATCAGCCGGTCAAAGTTCGGAATTCGGCGTCGGCGCGTTTCCTCCAGAATCGCCGGCCGGTCGGTGTGCTGCAGGATATCCGTGATGTCGCGCAGATAGCGGTCCGCGTGGCGTTTCCACGAATAATGTTCCGTCGCACCGCGAATACCGCTGGCCGACCATTCGTCCCACTGTTCCGGTTCCGTCAGCATTCTCAGCAGCGCTTTTTCGATGGCGCTGTCGTCGTGCGGATCGATCAGCAGCCCGTTCCGGCAGTTGGCGATGATGTCGCGGGGACCGCCGTCGTTGGTGGCGACGATGGGAACTCCCGGAAGCGGCAGCTTCCAGCAGCGTCAGGCCGAAGGGTTCCGTCAGAGCCGGGTTGATGAACGTACCCCGGCGGCGATTCACCAGGCGGTACAGGTCCGGCACGTCCGAAGGCTGATGCGTCTTCGGATAGGCGACGATTCCGTACAGGTCGTACAGATCAATCAGGTACAGCACTTCGTTGATGATTTCCTGCTGCGGTTTGGGAAGCTGGCGAATGTCGTCGCGGGTTCCCATGACCATCACCGTTGGCTCGATTCTGCAGCTCTTCGCTTTCGCCAAACACACGCACCAGAGCCTTCAGATTCTTTCGCTCATCCGGACGCGCCATCGCCAGGATCACGGGCTTTTCGGGATCCCGCAGGAACGCGGCCAGTTCCCGTGCGATCGGCGGTTCGGTCCAGGATTCATCGGGCGGATGGAAGGCGGACAGATCGACGGCCGGAGCAATCACTTCCATGCGATCCGGCTGGTAATGATCGTAAATCGCGTACTGCTGTTCGACTTCCTGATTGGTGCTGGTGACGACCAGTGAGGCCGTTTCCAGAGCGGTCTCTTCGGCTTCAATACGGGTGTGGAAGTGATATTTTCTGTCGAGCTGCTTCGGGTTTTTGTGGCCGATCAGCAGCCGCTGTTTCTTGACGCGCCCCAGCGAATGGCCGGTGAACGACATACGGAATGTGCAGCAGCCGCCAGTTGAGCACCCACGTATCCGGCGTCGGCATAGTGGCCGTGGATGACATCCGGAAGACCGTTGCCGAAAATGCACCAGCGTCTGGTCGATGAACATCTCCGAAACGGCCACAGCGATTCCTTCTTCAGATAGCGCTCGGTCCGAAGGAATACGCACCAGCCTGGCTTTGTCCGTGATGGGTTCTTCGGTCTGAGCGTACTGTTCGTCGATATTCGGATCGATAATCTGCCGCGTCAGCAGTTCCACGCTGTGAACCTGCGGGTGCCGGGACAGCTCCGCGGCAAGTTCCAGAACATAAATCACCTGGCCGCCCGTATCCGCGTCGCGCCCCAGCTCCGGCTCCGTGGCACGAATCAGCCCGTGCAGACTGATCAGACAGATTTTCAGTTGGCCGATTTCGCGGGAAGTCGTCATTTCCAGGTGTTTCGGTTTCTGTCAGCAGTGTTGCGGTGGAGCCCCAGAATAGCCGACCATCACCGGAACGGAAACGCGCGGCGGTCCGTTCAGCGTCCCGCGCGTGCGTGTGGAATCTCGCGACGTTGTCTGCGGAGCGGATGGGCGGCACACGGACGAGTCCAGCGTCAGCGTTTGGCGGCCAGCATCAGCACACCGGCCGCGACAAGTCCGACGCCCGTCCATTCGCGAAGGGACAGCCGTTCGCCCAGAAACACGAAGGCGAATGCGGCGACCAGCACCAGACTGAGCTTGTCGACGGGAGCCACTCGCGACGCGTCGCCAATCTGCAGCGCGCAGTAGCAGACCCAGGAGGCTCCCGTTGCCAACCCGGACAGACTCAGGAACACCCACGTCTTCCGCGGCAGCAGCAGCGGGTTGGTCCACTTCCCCGTGATCGCGACAAACAATCCCAGCACGGCGATGATAATCACCGTTCGCACCAGCGTGGCCATGTCGGAGTCGACATCCTGCAGGCCGACTTTCGCAAAGATCGCCGTCAGCGCGGCGAACACCGCGGACAGAAGTGCCCAGTAAAGCCACGCGGAGGAATTTGGCATGTTCGTCGCCCGGCGCTGATTTGGAAGGATGGCTTTGAAGCAGGATCGGCCCGTGTTACAGAATCGACGGTCCCTTCACTTCGATGCCCTTGAGCTTCATCTTCAGTTCTTCGACGTTGGGTGATACTTCGAACGCTGTTTCGCGGCTGATGAATTCCCGCGTTACGAAGTCGTACAGGCTGTCATTGAACAACTGCATGCCTTCGTCTCTGCCGATGCGAATCGCGGCGGGCAGCTTTTCGTCTTCGTTTTCCATAACCAGCTTGCGCACGGTCGGGTTGAACGTCATGATTTCGACGATCGGCACACGGCCGGGTTCGTCGACGATTGTCTTCAGCAGTTTCTGGCCGACGATTGCCTTCATGCTCATTCCGATCGCCGCGCGGTCGCCGCGTGCATGTCGGCCGGGGAACAGGTCGATGATACGGGAATTGTGCCGGGTGCGGTGGACGTGAATCGTTCCGAACACCAGGTGGCCGGTTTCCGCGGCGTGAATGGCGGTTTCGAAGGTTTCGCGGTCTCGCATTTCGCCCACCAGCATGATGTCGGGTCTTCTCGCACGGCGTGTTTCATCGCCACGTGGAAGTCGACCACGTCCTGGCCGATTTCCCGCTGGTTAATCAGGCACTGGTCCGACGTGTAGATGAACTCGATCGGGTCTTCGATCGTCAGGATGTGCTTGTTCATGTTGTGATTGATCCAGTCCAGCATCGACGCAATCGTCGTGCTTTTCCGGACCCGGTGACGCCGGCCAGCAGCACCATGCCCTGATCGAACTTGCACAGTTGTTCCATGATCGGCGGCAGATACAGCTTGTCAAACGGCGGAATGAACCGCTCAATCCGGCGAGCCACCATGCCGACCTTGCCCAGTTGAGTCAGCAGGTTGACACGATACCGCCACGGTTCATCCTTGTAGATCACGACCTTGGAAAAGTCCGCGCGCCGTCGCGATGAAGATGTCCAGGTTGCGCTGGTCCATCATCGGAAATGTCAAATCCACCATCTGCCCTTCGGCGATGGGCGGCATTTCCAGTTCCTTCAGGTTGCCGCGAATTCGCAGCACAGGCGGGCGGTCCACCTGCAGATGAATGTCGGACGCCTTATGTTTGACGGCCAGCTTGAAGATCTTGTTGATCTCAATGTCTTTGTTCGGGTCAAAGGTCGACTTCAGCCAGTCTCGTGCTCGTGCCATGTTTCTGATTTTTCCGTTTGCTGAACTAAGGCGATGGGCAGATGAGAATTTACCAATGCAGAGCGACATGTGTCACCCTCCCGTTGAAACGGGAGGGTCGCCGATCGAATGCCGTTCAGGCGTTCGATCGCGGGGAGGGCGTCGCACAGGGAACTCCCCTTGCTCGGACGCTCCTCGTTTGATCGCCTGCACGGCGATCAGTCTTCGACCCTCCCGTTGAAACGGGAGGGTATGTTCTCATCGGCCGCAGGCCTAATATCCCGTCATTCCCGCGAAGGCGGGAACCCAGTGCGCGTGATGCGGATTATCGCATTCGCGCCAAAGTGCGTGCTGCCGGTCGCGGGGAACTGTATTTTGGCGCGCGCTACAGTCTTACAACCACGCCGCGTTCCGCCATGTATCGTTTCGTTTCTTCAATGGTGTAGGTTCCGTAGTGAAAAATGCTGGCCGCCAGAGCCGCGCTGGCTCCGCCGGTGGTGACGGCCTGAAACAGGTGTTCCGGGCACCCCGCTCCGCCGCTGGCGACAACGGGAATGGAAACGGCGTCCGCGACCGCTCGCGTGATTTCCAGATCGTAGCCGTCCTTTGTTCCGTCAGCATCCATGCACGTCAGCACGATTTCTCCTGCGCCCAGCCGTTCGACTTCAACGGCCCAGGCAACGGCTTCCAGACCGGTGGGCAGGCGGCCGCCGTTGATGTGAACGTCCCAGAATTCGCGGCCGTCCTTCTGAATCCGTTTCGGATCGATGTTGACCACGATGCACTGGCTGCCGAACTTCAGAGCGGCTTCGCTGACGAATTCCGGAGTCTTCACCGCTGCTGAGTTGATCGAGACCTTATCGCAGCCGGCTTTCAGCAGCCGGCGAATGTCGTCCACCGTGCGAATCCCGCCGCCGACGGTCAGCGGCATAAAGACGACTTCTGATGTTCGGGACACAACGTCCAGAATAATGTCGCGTTCTTCGTGACTGGCGGTGATGTCCAGAAACACCAGTTCGTCGGCGCCCTGCTGTTCGTATTTCTGAGCGATCTCAACGGGATCGCCGGCGTCCTGAAGATTGACAAAATTCACTCCCTTCACGACTCGCCCGGCGTGAACGTCCAGGCAGGGAATGATACGCTTAGCCAGCATGGTTTCGACTTTGACACAGACTTCCGGAACGACGGCGCGTTGCGGGCGACGAATGGGAGGCGTATGAGACCGCCGATGTGCGCCCTGGTCAACTGACCTGCCGTCAGACGGCGGCGATTCGCTGATTTGGTCGGGACGGTCCCCGTTTTCCCGCCGAAACCCGCCGAATACGATCGATTGTCGGCGGTCGGGCCGTCGGTCGCCGGACTCGAAACCGGCGGCTTCTCACAGACTCAGACTTCGCGGAGACGCACTGTTCCATGGCCTCAACAGCTTCATCAGAAACCGTCCATGTCGATCTGGGATATCGCAGCTACGACATTGTGATCGGGCAGAGCCTGCTTGCGGATTCCGCCCGGCAGTTTCGTGAATGGCTGTCGATCACAAACGACGACCCGCTGTGGTGCATGGTTGTGACGGACGAAATCGTTCACTACCCGTATGCCGTTGCCGTGGAGAATTCGCTGAAGGAGACCGTTTCGCACGTGGGCTCCGCGATCATCGTTCCCGGCGAAAAATCGAAGTCGCTGGAACAGGCGTCCAGGCTCTACGACGAACTGGTCACGTTCGGAGCCGATCGCCAGACCGTTGTTGTCGCCGTCGGCGGCGGAGTCGTCGGTGATCTCGCGGGCTACGTCGCCGCCACGTACGCTCGCGGCCTGAGATTCATTCAGGTGCCCACCACGCTGCTGGCTCAGGTTGACAGTTCCGTCGGCGGAAAAACGGGAGTCAATCATGCTCAGGGCAAGAATCTGATCGGAGCCTTCCATCAGCCGGCCGGAGTACTGATCGATACCAATTCGCTGACGACACTGCCGGAACGCGAATACGCCGCCGGACTGGCCGAAGTCATCAAATACGGTGTCATTCTGGACGGCGACTTCTTCGACTACCTGGAAGCCCGCGTCGACGGGCTGAACAACCGCGATCCCGAAATCCTGCGGCATGTGATCGCCCGCAGTTGTCAACTCAAAGCTCAGGTGGTGACTCAGGATGAACGCGAAACCACCGGGCTGCGAGCGGTACTGAACTATGGTCACACATTCGGTCACGCATTCGAAGCACTCACCGGATACGGAACACTGCTGCACGGCGAAGCGGTCGCGATCGGCATGATCTGCGCCAGCCGGCTTGCGGAAAAGCTGGGCCGGATTTCAGCGCAGGATACACAGCGACAGATCGATCTGCTGTCCGCCGTCGAACTGCCGACGGAAGTGCCGAAGGAACTGAAAAGCATGGCGAACCAGATCATCGAACGCATGCTGCTGGACAAGAAAACCGTCGCCGGCAGTCTGCGATTCGTGCTGCCCGACCGCATCGGTCACGTGGAGACAGTCAGGGGAGTCGCTCCCGATCTGGCCGTGACGTGTCTGTGAAGTGATCGTGACGCGTCCCCGGGGTGAAACCGCACGACCCGCGCTGCCGTGCTGCTGCTTCGATCTCACCGTGTTCGTCGCAACTCCCGCATGAACCATGTTTCAAGTGCGGTCAGCGTTCATTCGCCCCTTTTCCGGCCAGGATTCTGTCACGGAATCGGGCGATCCGCGTGACGCGAGTTTCCGGTTTTTTTGCGGAGTTCAGGTTGATCACGTAGCTCTTCTGCCGGCCCGGTGTCAGACCGTGAAAAGCATCGGCAAGCTCGGGATCGGATGCCAGCGCTTCCAGCAGCTCCACAGGAAACTCAAGCTCCTGCTGCACCTTTGGTGGCTTCGTGCCTGCAGCCGCGTACTCCATCGCTTCTTCAAGATACGACACGATCACCGGCCGCATCTCCGTCGCCTGAGCATTCGTCGTGAAGCGAATCATGTCCGCGTGACGGGTGTTCGGTCCCTGCTTTTCCATGACGCCGTGCGGGTCCTTCATCAGGGCCGCATTGAAGAAACTCAGCCGAAAGTCATCGCGAAACGCGCCCAGAATGACGACGTTGCGATCCGCATGCATGTAACACGGATGTCCCCATTTGACGGTCTCGACAAGCCGCGCGCCCAGGCAGATGCGGCGAAGAGCCGTCAGTCCGCCAATCCATTTCCGTGTTGAGCAATCGGGAGTCGCGAATCGCTCGCAGCGCCCGCAGCCTTTGGAAAAGAAGTCTTCGATATCGGTGATCATCCCGGGACTCCGGATTTCATGCGGCCTGAAAGTTGTGCGCCGGGACTTTACTTATACGCGAAAATGCTGCATCGCACATCTTCGATGAATGTGTCCGGCGGCGTCGGCGGATTCCGGTGTTTGTGGCGTGCCGTGGCGGCGCCGAGTTCCATCCGTTCGCCGGACGCGGCGCAGCGCCAGGGTTCTTCAGACCTGCGTCGAAGCATCGTCACCGCAACCTGCGTTTGTCTGTGGCCGGTTCGCTGACTACGCTGCGAACGCTGTTTCCGTGCCAACCAGGCCGGTCGCTGATGTTCTTTGCAGGGGGATCGGGGTCGATGCGAATGCACCGTTACGAAAAGCCGTTTGTCGCGATACTGGCATTGTTGCTGTGTTCCGCCGCAGGAGCCTGTGCTGCGAGTGCTGCCGAACCGCAGTCCGGTCAGACACATGCAAAGCCAAACGTCCTGTTCCTGATCTGCGATGACCTGAACTGCGACCTGGGCTGCTACGGTCATCCGCTGGTGAAGACGCCCAACATCGACGCTCTGGCGGCTCGCGGAGTGCGGTTTCGGAATGCTCACTGCCAGTATCCGCTGTGCGGGCCGTCGCGAGCTTCCTTTATGACGGGAATGTATCCCGATCAGACACTGATCCGCCGCAACGCCATTTATCTGCGCGAACATGTGCCGAATGTGCTGACGATTCCTCAGGTCTTCCGCAGCGCCGGGTACTTCGCGACGCGGATCGGAAAGATCTACCACTACAACGTGCCGCGTCACATCGGTACCAGCGGGCACGATGATCCGTATTCGTGGAACTACACGATCAATCCACGAGGACGCGATAAGGACGACGAAGACCTGATCTTCAGTCTGGTTCCGGGAAACTTCGGCGGCACACTCAGTTGGCTGGCGGCGGAAGGAACCGACGAAGAACAAACAGACGCGATCGCCGCGGCCCGTGCCGAAGACATGCTGAAGCGACATGCCGCCGATGGCACACCGTTCTATCTGGCTGTCGGCCTGTATCGTCCGCACACGCCGTACGTCGCTCCGAAGAAGTATTTTGAGATGTACCCGACCGAAGAAATTCGCGTGCCGACGGTGCCGGCCAACTATCTGAGCACGCTGCCCAAACCGGCCGTTCGTTCACTGAACCGCAAGAAGGACCAGGTTGATCTTGATCCCCGAGTGGCGAAGCAGGCGATTCAGGCCTACTACGCGTCGATCACGTTCGCGGACGCTCAAATCGGTCGCATTTTGTCCGCGCTGCAGCAGACGGGACTGGCAGAGAACACCATTATCGTGTTCACATCGGACCACGGCTATCACATGGGAGAACACGGCTACTATCAAAAGACGACGCTGTTCGAAAACGCGACGCGAGTGCCTCTGATCATTGCCGGTCCGGGCGTCACCGCGTCAGGGCAGGAAGCCGGCACGATGGCGGAGATGGTCGACATCTATCCGACGCTGACGGATCTCGCCGGGCTGGAAACACCTGAATCCGTTACGGGAGTCAGCCTGGTACCGGCACTATCCGATGTCGCAGCCGTTGTGCGAGACACTGCGCTGACTCAATACGCAAACGGCTACAGCATTCGCACCGCGAAGTATCGCTACACGGCCTGGGGCGCAGGCGGCGAAGAGGGTCATGAACTCTACGATTCCGTGAACGATCCGGACGAACTGCACAATCTGGCCGACGATCCGCAGCACGCCGATACGGTTACTCGGCTGTCGAAACAACTGCAGGACCGCATCGCTGATGCTCGCACGGTTCCACCGGGCATAAGGCAGATCGTGTTCGACAACACCCGCAACGTTCCGCAGCCGAATCCCTAGCGCGGATGATTCACCGTCCGCGAAAAAATTCTGTTCGGCGAAACCTCAGCCCGTTTCACCACCCTGGCGTTAAACTTCTGCGGTCGTCACGCGACCGCCCGCGCAGCGGGAGAGGGAGATTTTTCTTGCAGTCCAGCAGAAAATCGGGGAGAGGGCCGATCGCGCAAGCCGCGTCAACCCGGCTCCTGCGATTTCCCGATTTGAACGAATTCTGCGGTTACGTGTCGATGTACCACCTGGGTCTTCGGGTGTCCAGGAAACACTCGAACAAGTATCGACCATAGTCGCCGATGGCCAACTGGCAAGACTGGGCGTCATCGAGCACCATGTAGCCCCACGGCCCGAAAATCGTCCGGCGGCGATATCCCGGCGTCCGCCAGCGAATCGGGGAAATGGCCGTAACTTGCTTCGGTAGCTCTCCAATGGGACCGTAATCGGTGCCCCAATTTCACAGAGTTCAGCAGGCGACGGGGCGAACGGAAACGTGACTGCCTGCAGGGGCGAATATCCGTTGTATGCACGCAGCGCTACTGCAAAGTAGCTTGCCACCGCCACCAGAAGCACGCAAATCACACGACGCCGACCAATCACAAAATGAATCCCCGCAGATGGTCAAAAGTGGATCTGCCGGTCAGCCAGTGCCACCCACCCGGGTCGAGTACACCTTGAGCGCCGCTTCCCTTTTGCCGAAAGAACCTTAATACGTCACAAAGACTGCACCCAGCACGATCAGCACAAAACCTGTCGCGCTGGCAAGAACTCGACAATGTCATGGGAATCCGTGGCAACGCCTTCCGCACGGGACATTCGCCAACTCTGTAGCGCGCAGCAGATGCCGAACGGCAAAGTCAGCTTCATTGCCAGCAAAAACGTGATAGTGCCGGTCCGAGAGGCACTTGGGTTATCGGTGAACGCACCAAGGCAGCTGAGTGCGACGGCGAGAACCCAGATTGCCGGGCATGCCGCAACAAAGACTAGACTGAGGGGATATGACTTCACGATTCGCGGCACGTGCATGGCGACACTTCTGCAAAGTTTTTTGCAACAGAACCAATAGTGGTCCGTCCGGAAACGGGGTGCCGCGGGATTGAACGGGCGTTGAACCTTGCCGCTTTTTTGAGCTGCTGGCGTTCGTTGTGCCGAGTTCGGCGGCTGACGGAAGCGGCTTCGAGAATCAGCTTACAGCGCGGCGACGGCAGTGTCACGAGTATCCGGGACGACGGCTGTGCGATGTCCGGGTCGGGTTCCGTTGGGCTCAGGGAACCTACTCGGGGCGACTATTCGCGGGTTCGTCGTGGTGGGTTTCGGGCAGTTCGCTGATGTTGGGGTTCGTGTCGATCTTTGGCCGGGCATCCTCGTCCGATGGAAGCTGCGAGTGCTGTGGCGGTTGCGGTCGCGAGGGTTTCGGGAAGAAGGGAAACAGACGGCTGCGGTCTGTGTCGGAAGAATTCAGGCCGGCGTCAAATTCATCGCTGATCCGAACTTCGCCGATCATCGCGTTCTGCAGACCGGTCGACGAATACACGGCCACGGCCAGATCGCTGCCTTCGAGCAATGTCGAATCCAGCGTTCGCTGAGCCGTCAGCCAGGCGACCTGACTGAGCGTCTTTTTTGCGGAATCCGTAAATCGGTCGAATTCGGGAACGTACAGCAGAATGGCGCAGGAATTGTCGTTGAGCTGCACGAAGGCTCGGTAAGTTCGCGATTGCGCGGCGGGCTGGTCGCCGGTTTCCGTAAACAGCAGCGAATCGGCCTTGCCGAGCGCTTCAACGAAGTGACTCGCCAGCAGCGACGCGTCGCCGGTTGAAGAATCGTTGGCGAATGTCGCCGGTCGTTCATCGCGCAGCAGCATCGCTTCCGCCGCGTCCAGCAGAATTTCTGAGACGCTTCCGCTGCCGTTCGATCCGCTGTTGACGACGATCCTCATGTTGGAAGAATCGCGGCTGCCGATCGTGAACAGCAGAATTCCGACCGTCAGGATCAGGCTGGTATATCCGGTCAGCAGGCCGAACGTCGCAATCTCGGCTCCCGCATATTGCCCCTGCGACTGCCGCACGATTCCTCGAGCCATGTGACCGCTGACGATGGCGACCAGTGAAAACGGAATCGACACGAAGCACAGGCACATCATCGGGAACGCCATGACTCCCGACAGGAGGCTCAGAATCGCCAGCGCCGAGGTTTTCTGTGTCTGCCACGCGTGACTGACCGTGACATGCGATTGAGGCTGCCGGTACGGAGAATCGTCAGAATTGTGCGGTGATCGCATGGAGCATCCTTCAATGACCAGCGCGAGGAACCGGGCGAAACGGAATGGCGGGACACCTGGTGATTCGCCGCGACGCGCGGAAGCTTCGCGCCATTCCGGGAAGTTTTCCTGTCGACGATGACATCAGTCGTCGGACATTTCCAGCACCAGATAGCCCGACTGGCGGAATCCCAGGCGGGAGTACGTTCCCAGTGCGGCAGCGTTTTCGGATTCCACATACAACCGAATGCCGACGACGTCCGGCTGTTCGGCAAGTCGTCTGCGAACGAAGCGAAACAGTTCACGAAACACGCCAGCCTTCCGGAAACGTTCGTCAACGTAAACGCTCTGCAGCCAGACGATCCAGCCGTTTCGCCAGTCGCTCCATTCCCGAGTCAGCATCAACTGGCCCACAACGTCGCTGTTCACAACCGCCACGAAGTACTGAGCTTCGGGACTGAGCTGCAGGCTGCGGGCGACTCCCCGCCGCACGATGTCAGAATCCAGAGTCAGCGATTCTGTTTCGAAAGCCAGCCGGCAATTGAAGTCCGTGATGACGTCGACGTCGCCCGGTGTCGCGGGACGGCAGATGATTGTTGTGGAACTATTCACGATGCGGATCCCAGCCGTTGCGTGTCAGAAATTCGTCTTTCCAATAGTAGGTGTCCAGCAGTCCGTGGAGCGGCCGCTGCATGATCCGCAGCGCGGCGTACAGCGCTTCGATGGTGGCGAGCCCCTCGGCGGGGTCGGCGTACTTTTTCGAAACACGCGGGTACGCTGTTTTGGTCGGCGGCAGGGAGCGAACAGGAACATGGCGAAAGAAGGGCTCCATTCGCTGAGCCAGCCGCCAGGTTCCATCCAGCAGCAGCAGTCCCCGAGCCGCATCGTCCGGCTTCAGTTCCGGACCATCCAGCCCCAGCCGCACGTAGTTGTTCAGCGGCAGTGTGATCTTTTCGGGAAAGGTGAAAAAACGAAAGTCGTCCCGGCCTCGCAGCGGTTCGACGGAACACTTGCTGCGCCGTTCGCGGGGATGAACGACGATGACTGTGGGAGGATGAGCTTCCGAACTTTCTGACATGGACCGCATTGATCGGGAAGAGAATGTCACGCAAACGCCGGTGGTACGAGCTCGGCAGCGTGCAGGAATCCAGCGTCAGGCATCGCTCCGCAGTTCAACGATGATGCGCGAAACAATCGACGTCGAACGATGCCGCCAGCGCTCGGAGATTTCGGAGACTTCTCACACCGCGGACCCGACAACTATTCGCATCAATCGCCGATTTCGAATGTATCGTCAGGAGTTCTTGATCTTCTCGATTTCCGCCTGCAGCGCTGCGATTTCCTTTTCCAGCCTTGGCGCTTCGGCGGGATCGTCCGGCTGATTTCGAGCGGCGTTCAGCAGTTGCTGCAGTTTTTGAATCTTGTTCTTTGCCGCGTCAATTTGTTTCTTCTGTTTCTTGTTGAGCGCCATTCGATTGTAATCCGTTGCCTTGAAAATTCGCGGCCCCGACTGATCCCGGACAAGACGGCGACGCCGGTCATGGCGCGCGGAGCGGAGTCGGGGTCGGGGGCAGTCGGCAAGTTTATCGAGTGGCGGAAAGATTGCGACACATGGCAGACGCTGCCGACGAACTGAAACGACTGATCGGCGACTGCGTGGCTGCGGACGAATTGAAGAAAGCCGTCTTCAGCCGGCCCGCCGATCGTTCGTCGCAGGTCTCCCGAGTTGACGTCCGGCCGATTCTGTTAAAGGGCCGCCGAACGTACCAGTTCGCGTCGCGGACCGGGAACCAGGAAGTCCACCAGAATCTGCTTCCGGAACAGGCGGCTGGTGAACTCATGGAACTCGCCTCCGGCCGATTTCGTGACATCACCATTCACACTACGACTGCAGTGTGGTTCGGCCGGCGCAGCAGGAAGGGAGTGTGTTCGCTGAAACAGCAGGTTCGAACAGATCCGCCCGCCGGACAATCCGACGACGACGATTCGCTGAGCAGCCATGATCGTCGTCGGCAGTATCTGATTCCGGACGGCGTCCCGGTGCCGTTTCTGGTGGCGACGGGCATCATGTCTGCCGACGGCCGCGTAAAGGCAAAGCATTTTCGCAAATTCCGGCAGATCAACCGGTTCGCGGAATTCATTCGAGACGTCGCTGACCGGCTGCCCTCGACGGGCACGCTGCGAGTAATCGATTTCGGCTGCGGTAAGAGCTATCTGACGTTTGCCACGCATTATCTGCTGACGTCGATTCTGGGTCGCGACGCTGCAATCACGGGACTTGACCGCCGCGCCGACGTCATCGAAACCTGCGTGAAGATCGTCGAGGAACTGCGGTTGCCGGGGCTGAACTTCGCCGTGGGAGACATCGCGTCGCTTGAACCGGACGGCGATGTTCATCTGACGATTTCTCTGCACGCGTGCGATACCGCCACAGATGACGCTCTGGCGAAAGCCGTCCTGTGGCGCAGCGCTGTGATCCTGGCGGTTCCCTGCTGTCAGCATGAGCTGGCCGCGGCATTGTCTCGCGATGTTCAGCCGATGTTGTCTCGCCACGGGATTCTGCACGAACGGTTCTGTGCGATGGCAACCGACGCGGTGCGGGCTTCGCTGCTGGAGCAGGCCGGCTATTCCACCGTCGTGCAGGAGTTCATCGACATGCAGCACACGCCGAAGAACGTGCTGATTCGAGCGATCCGGCGGACTGCAACGGATCGGCCGCGCGACGTTGACGATCCTGCCGCGCAATTGCGGAAGTTTTCCGAGACCTTTCGCCTGCCGATGTTGAGACTGGAGCGGCAACTTGAAGAATACGGCCTTCTGACCGCTCGCTGAACCAGCATCCCCGCTTCATGCCGCATCTGCTGATCACCGTCTGTACGTACAACGAACTGGATAATATCCGGTTGCTGATACCGCAATTGCGCGAAGTGGCTCCCCAGGCCGACGTCCTTATTCTGGACGACAATTCTCCCGACGGCACCGGACAGGCCGCCGACGAATTCGCCGCGCAGGATGATCACGTCAGGGTCATCCACCGGCCGTTCAAGCTGGGAATCGGAGCGGCGACGCTGGCCGGATTTCGCTACGGCATTCAGCACGACTATGAACTGCTGCTGAATCTGGATGCTGACTTCAGCCATCATCCCCGCCACATTCCCGCGCTGCTGGATTGCGTGAAGACGTGCGACGTATCGATCGGCTCGCGCTATGTTCCCGGCGGAGGAATCTCCGGCTGGTCGTGGACCCGGCACGTGATGAGCCGCGGCGTCAATGTCTATTCGCGGCTGCTGCTGGGTCTGAAAACCCGCGACTGCAGCGGCAGCTTCCGTTGCTACCGCGTCGCGAAGCTTGCGGAAATCGACTGGGACCAGACTCTGGCGATGGGCTACGCCTTTGAAGAAGAGGTGCTGTACCGCTGCCGACAGGTTGGCTGCACGTTCCAGGAAACCCCCATTCACTTCGAAGATCGCCGCCTGGGCCGAACAAAGATCAGCGGCCGGGAAGTGATGATCGCCATCTGGATGATCCTGCGGCTCGGCATCCAGCGTCTGACCGGCGGAAAAAAAAACTCCCCGCGCGGCCGGTCATGAGTTTCGCGAACTGCTGCGACAGGCAATCTGCCACCGAAACCGAACGTCTGAGCCAGCGAATACGTTGGAATCCCGGGCTTCGTGCGTCGTGGAATTCGACAAACGAATTCGTTGCGACTCCCAGGTAAGGCTGGTATAAGGCTGGCATTCAAGGCTTTTGCGCGGCAATCGACAGCATGCATAATGTGGACCGACGCCTGAACATCCACGGTTGTCGCAGATACCCGTGTCACGAGTAAATGTCGCGAATAACCATTTCGCGAACAGTGCGAACAGAATGACTGGCAGTCGACGTGACTGCGGAACAATTGGTTTCGAAAAGAAACGAGGAGATCACGAAGTGGCAAAGAGCGAAGAGAAGAGCGAAGGTACCAAGGCACCGGCGGCTCCGGCGGAAGCACAGGCCCAGCAGACGCAGGAAGTCGTCGTGGACGATTCCCAGGCAAACGCCGGGTACGCGAACTTCTGTCGAGTGTCCAGCACTCCCGAAGAACTGATTCTGGACCTTGGCCTGAACCCGACTCCGTACGCGACCGGAAAAGTCGACGTCAAAGTGAACAATCGCATCATCCTGAATCACTACACAGCCAAGCGACTGTGGAGCGCTCTGTCGATGGCTCTGCAGCGCCATGAGCAGGCATTCGGAACTCTGGAAACCGACGTCCGCAAACGCGTAAAACCTCAGCCTGGCCAGTAATCGCCGCCGGCGACATGAGTTAACCAACAGAAGACCAAAGGCCGCAGCCTGACGCTGCGGCCTTTTTTTATGCCGAGTCAACCGCTTCCGGATTCGTTCGTTACTCCGGAATGTCCTGATCTGAATGCGGTGCGGCGATGTAGCCGTGCCTCGCCGCGACGCGCCGTCCTGCCTTGCCGTTTGAAGAAATCACGTGCGTCCGTATCAAATGCCGGAGAACCGGCGCTTCGGTCTCGGCGAGTTCAAACTGCGCGTTGACGACACCGCCAAAACGAGCGAAGCAGGCTCGGGCGAGGGTGTTCACTGAGACGGCGCGGAATTCAGTACCGATCCGGAACGAATCGCTGATTCGCGATCGGCGGACGAGCGTAGCCGTTTTGTTCCGGCGGGCGTTCCGGGAGTTCGATGCGTTGTTTGGGGACGGAATCGTAGGGAATCTGACTCAGGATGTGGCCGATGCAGTTCAACCTCGCGCGCTTCTTGTCATCGGCCTCGACGACATGCCATGGAGATTCTTCCAGGTCAGAGAATTCGAACATCTCGTCCTTGGCGCGCGAATAGTCTTCCCATCGTGTCAGCGATTCCACATCCATGGGGCTCAGCTTCCAGCGTTTGGTGGGCGTTTTGATGCGGCGGCGAAAGCGGCGCTGTTGTTCTTCGTCGCTGATGGAGAACCAGTACTTGATCAGAATGATGCCGGATCGCAGCAGCAGGCGTTCGAACTCCGGGCAGGATTCGCGGAATTCCTGGTACTCCTCGTCCGTGCAGAAACCCATCACGCGTTCCACTCCGGCGCGGTTGTACCAACTGCGGTCAAACAGCACCATTTCGCCGGCCGCAGGCAGATGAGAGGCATAGCGCTGAAAATACCACTGTGATTTTTCGCGTTCTGTCGGGACGCCGAGTGCGGCGATGCGACAGATTCGCGGGTTCAGAGGTTCCGCAATCCGTTTGATCGTGCCGCCTTTGCCTGCCGCGTCGCGGCCTTCGAACAGAATCACAACTCGCAGGCCCGCGTGGCGAATCCATTCCTGCAGTTTGACCAGTTCGATGTGAAGCTTTTTCAACTGTTTGTTGTAGACCTTCGTGCGAAGCTTGCGTGTCCCGCTTTTCGCCTGCCGAGACGATGGTTCCTGTTGGTGACGAACTTCGCTTGCGGTCGACGTGCTGCGGGGGGCACGTTTGTCGTCCATTTCTTCGTCGTCCATTTCATCGGATAACGCTGACTGTGTCATGGCGACTCCCGTTTGTTGGCATGGCAGAGGGTGTACACGGCCTGGGCTAAACGACGCGGAGCTGTGCTCAGACCGTGGCATTCTCGGCCGGTTGCACGCGGGTTTCGGCTTCCTCTGGTGTCTGCACGTGATTCAGGTCTTCTTCGATCACCAGCTTGGCAATTCGTTTGGCGAAGTAATACATGCGCTTGATGTATTCCATGAGTTCCGATTCCAGACGGAACATGGCCAGTCGGTTGGGTTCGTCAGCGGCGAGGCGTCGTGACAGATGACGTTCGGCTTCGGCAGACAGGCGATTGACTTCCTGCTTGGCATCGGCCACTTCTTTGGCTGCTTCCAGATCGTTGGAAACGAGTGCCCGGATGGCTCGCTCCGTGGCCCGCGTCACGGCTCGGTTGAGGTCATCGAGCACTTTCTCGGTGAGCGGGCTGACCTGCAGGTTGGCTCGCAGACGATTTCGTCCGGCGTCGACCAGATTGGTTTCGATCAGGTCCCCGATGTTTTCCAGATAGTTGGCGGCCGCGAGATAGTCGGCAAGCTGTTCAGCCTGTCGCTTTGTCAGATTCTCCTGCGACAGCCGCCCCAGATACGTCACGATGGCTCCGTGCAGCGCGTCGACGTTGTCGTCCAGTGCTTTCAGATTGCTGAAGTCTTCATCATTCCCGTGAATCACGGTATCAAGTGCGCCGCGCATCATGTAAAGGGCTGCGGCTCCCAGGCGTCCGAGTTCCATCCGCACGATGTCCATCGCCATCGCGGGCGTCTGCAGCAGAATCGGGTCCAGATACTTCGGCTGAGCGACCGCAGGTTCCGGCTGGATACGGTCCGGCACGATGCGGCGGACAAACCACCCCAGCGGCGTCGTGAATCCGATCAGCAGCAGCGTGTTGGCGACGTTGAAGACCGTGTGAGCGTTCGCGATCTGTCGCGGTGTTTCCGCCGCGAGTCTGGCGGTGCCGACCAGTTCCGGACTGGACGGAGACAGCCATTCCACAATGACCGCCAGTTGTGGAATCGCCGTGAACCAGATGGCGACACCGACCACGTTGAAAACAACATGTGCCGCCGCCGCGCGGACGGCATCGCGCGGCTTGCCAATCGCGGCCAGTGCGGCCGTGATGCACGTGCCGATGTTGGCTCCGAAGATCAGAGCGATGCCGGTTTCCAGCGTGATGAATCCCTGAGCTGCCAGGGTAATGACCAGTCCTGTCGTTGCGGAAGAACTCTGCACCAGTGCGGTGAACACAGCCGACATCAAGATCGCGAGCACCGGATGTTCGATGTGCTGCATCAGCCGGATGAACGGCTCATAGGTTCTCAGCGGCTGAGTGCTGTCGCTCATCAGTTGCATGCCGAAAAAGATCAGGCCCAGCCCCATCACCATCGTGCCGTACTGGCGAACTCGCGGTCGAGAAGAACAGAACAGCAGGAAGAACCCGATCGCCACCAGCAACAGCGAATAGTGAGTGATCTTGAACGCGATCAACTGAGCCGTGATGGTCGTGCCGATGTTCGCTCCCATGATGACACCGATCGATTGCGTGAGTGTCATCAGGCCGGCCGAGATGAAACCCACGACCAGCACCGTCGTCACGGACGACGACTGCACGATCGCCGTCACGATGGCTCCGGCCAGTGCTCCCGTGAAACGATTGGTGGTCAACCGGGCCAGGATCACCTTCATTCCGTTGCCGGCGATGACCTTCAGCGAGTCGGACATCTGATCCATGCCGAACAGAAACAGAGCCAGTCCGCCCGCGAGTCCCATGATGATGGAACCGACCTGCAGCGATTCAGACGTGACTTCGGCAAGCAGCATGCGGACTTCGACAAGAACGGCGAAGGGACCGGAAGACCGGGACACTCAAGCACACTTCCGCGGTGCGGGCAGCATTCCGGCGGAAATTTCGACAGGGGCGGGATGTTAACTTGTTATTCATCAATTTTTAACACATAAGGAGCGAACGATAACCGGCGGTTGCGTTGAGAGTGCGTTCGCGACACAGATGTGCGAATCTGCACCCGCGACGGGTCACTCTTGACGATGACTGGTTGTCGTGGACGAGGCCGCCAGTTGCCGCAAGCGCGTGTGGTTGCGGTGACTCGGAAGCGTCTTCCAATACGAAACGACTGCTGCAACAACCGCTATGAACTCATCTGCCGGACACCGGGACAATTGATCCCCCCTGTTCCGGTCCTGGTTTTGCTTTGATCGTCGTCGATGCGAATGCTGTCGGCACGGAATGGCCGTCTTTCCGATCCCCTGCGCGAAACAAACACTCATGCGATGGCCATTCATCGGTGCTGCGGCATTGGTCCTGACATTGCCCGGCATGGGCAAATGCGATGGCCCCGTCGGAATCCACGCACCGCCAACGTTCGCTTCCGCCACGGCGAACGTTCTACAGTCTGACGCCGCATTGCTGGACGCCGCCGCGTCCTCAAATGTCGACGCGTCATCCAGCACGCCACGCCGTCCTACGCCGAGCCGCGTTCCAGCGATGGTTCCACGATCAAGTTGATTCCGGATCAGAAGGCGTTTCTGGGTTCGCCCGATACGGTGATTGATCTGCTCGATGTGTTTTCCAAAACGCCCGCCGCGAGCAACGGTCCGCTGACTCTGGAAGTGATTCGCGATGGCAAGGACGTCGCGGAAGCGGAATCGATGGCAACGTTCTGCGTCTGAAGTGGGGTTCACGGACGGCAAAGGAACGTGAGATTCTGGTCCGGGCGTCCAACGCAGCGGGCGAATTCGTTGACACGCGTTTCTACGTCGAACTCTGGGAACCCGATTACTGGAAGCTGGTTCTGACCGTGATCGGCGGACTCGGCATCTTTCTGCTGGGGATGAAGAATCTGTCAGAAGGCATGCAGGCCGTTGCCGGTCACCGACTGCGTCGCATGATCAGTCTGGTGACTGACAACCGCGTCATGGCCACCGGCGTTGGGCTCTTCGTGACGATGCTGGTGCAGTCGAGTTCCATTACCACCGTCATGGTGGTGGGTTTCGTCAACAGCGGCTTCATGACGCTGGCTCAGGCCGTCGGCGTCATCATGGGTGCCAACATCGGCACCACCATCACCGGCTGGATTCTGGTGCTGAAAGTCGGCAAGTACGGCCTGCCGCTGGCGGGCGTGGCCGCCTTCGTCTACCTGTTGCCAAACGGGAACGCCTGCGCTACATGGCTCTGGCCGTTCTGGGGCTGGGTCTGGTATTTCTGGGACTGGAACTGATGAAGGACGGCTTCGGCATCATCAAGCGAACTGCCGGAATTCGAAGCGTGGTTCAAAACCTTCCGCGCGGATTCGTATGTCGGAGTACTCAAGTGTGCGATGGTCGGCTGCGTCCTGACATTTATCGTGCAGTCCTCATCCGCCACGCTGGGAATCACGATCGGCCTGGCACAGATCGGCGTTATTGAATTCGAAACAGCCGCAGCACTCGTGCTGGGTGAAAACATCGGCACAACGATCACGGCCTGGCTGGCTTCGTTCGGAGCCAACACCAACGCCAAGCGAGCGGCCTACTTCCACGTGCTGTTTAATCTGCTGGGCGTGCTGTGGGTCACCGCCGTGTTTCCGTCTTACCTGATGCTGGTCCGTTACTTTCTGTTGGGTGACCCGGATGCCGACATGACGCTGGGAATCGCGTCGGCTTCGCAGATCACCGCCGGAATCGCGGTGACTCATACAGGATTCAACGTCACCAATACGATCGTCTTTCTGCCTCTGGCCGGGTACCTCGCCGAACTGCTGAAGCGGCTGATTCCGGACAGAGTTCTTTCCGCAGACGAAGCGTCTCACCTGACGAACCTTGATGTCCGCATGCTGGAATCGCCGCTTGTCGCCGTCGAACAGTCGCGAGCGGAAGTGTTACACATGGCCGCCGCCTGCAAGCAGATGATGGCATGGCTGAAGGAATTGCTGCACCAGGATCCTCCCGACGCTGCGCTGTCTCAGAAGATTCTGGACATGGAGGAACGTCAGGACCGGATGCAGGATGAGATCGTAACGTTCATGTCCAACCTGCTGGTGGGAAATGTACCTCACGAAGTCGTCGATGAAGCCCGTCGTCAGTTACGCATGGCCGACGAATACGAATCCGTCAGCGACTGCATCGCCAGCGTTCTGAAAGCCAACCGTCACCTGTACCGCCACGAACTGCGGCTTCCCGAACATCAACTGGCCGAACTGTTCGAACTGCACGACATGGTGTCCGACTATCTGGACATGGTCAGCCAGTACTACGAACAGTGGGAACGAGCCGGCGGCGCCGTGGAAGCTCTGCCGCAGGGCGACATCATCACCAAACACGCCAAGACGCTGTACAAGCGACTGCTGGCGAAACCGCCGAGCGAACAACTGGAAGCCCGTTCGATGGTCACCTACAACCGCCAGGTCGCGTCCTACCGCCGCATCCGCGACCACCTGGTAAACATCGCCGAAGCTCTGGCCGGTGAGAAGTGATTCGTCTTCGGTCCGCGATCTCACCCAATGGATGTGTTACAGGTCCAAATGCTGCCGCAGCATGTCGTTCAGCGCCGGAATGGAACCTGAGTCCTGAAGGTTCAGAGCACGGATTCCCGACAGTTCTTCCACAACGCGGCAGCCCGCTGTTGTGGACGTGGCGACTCCGGAAACAAGATCCGGCTGAAATCCAAAGCCCTTTGTCACACCGACCACAGCATACGGGTCTGACGCACACAGCAATGTGAATTTCACGTGTGAACGAATTCGTGCGATGGCCGCTTCGCCGTTGTAGGGTTCCAGCGGCGACGCACCGGCTTCGATAACGACTACGTCGGGTTTCGATTCCGCGATTCGTCCCATCAGGATCTTCAGTGAAGCACGATACTGATCGACCGGACAGACTGTGGACGGCAGTCCGACGTCTACAAAATCGAATGTCGCCGCGGCTCCGGCATCCTTCATGGCAAGTATGTCCCGCAGTCGACCGGCTCCCGTCAGCTTGGCTCCCGCGACTTGCATTCCGGCACGAGTCAGCAACCGCACCAGAACTCGGGCGGACATCGTCTTTCCCGACGACATGGACGTACCGATGATCAGAATGACGGGGGCTGCGAACTTTGAAGCTGCAGTTGCGGGTCGAACAAAGTCCTGCATGATCATTTTGTTTTCGCCGCGAACGACATGGCCCAGATAGCGCAGCCGGATGACGTGACCCAGGAAATGTGACATCGAGGTAATGCGGCCGAACAATCCGGCCGCCGTCATGGCATCCATCGCTCCATCGCTGCCGATGTCTCGCCAGTCGCCGACGGCTTCCAGAGTCGCCGTGCGGGTTCCGAGCGCGCCAATCACGATATCACCGGCGGACGGGCACATTTCGCGGCCGTTTGTCAGTTCCAGCCGACCGTCCGGATGCCATTCGCTGACGACCAGACCGGCGACGTAATCACCGGTCCGCCATTCGTCGCGAGTCCACGGGCGAACGTCATACGGTTCGCCATCCAGGTCGGAAATTCGTGTCAGTGATGTGAAATGCGGCTTTATCGGTGCGGACGTGTTCATAACGACGTCTCCGTTGCGGATGCCGGAATCGCGGATTGTCTGCCGCCCGCAATCCCCAGAGCCGGCAGCGCCAACAATCCCGCCAGCAGCGCGGCTCGCAGCGGCATCTGTTCAATCTGGACGTGTTCGTGAACCGCGTGAGCACCGTCACCAACGGCGCCCAGTCCGTCCAGCGTCGGTGTCAACTGACTGGTCGTGTTTCCGTCGGAGGCTCCACCGGCGGTGCCCTGTTCGATGTCGAAGCCCAGCTGATCGGCCAGCTCCTGCGCGGCGTTCCACAACCGAACGTTGCCGGGTGTTGGTTCCAGTGGAGGCCGGCCAATGTGTCCGGAAATCTTCAGTTCAGTCCCCGGCACGCTGGCCTTCAGTCCATGAATTGCCGCTTCTATGTGACGGGCGTCGTCGTTCGTCAGTACACGCACATCGGCTTCGGCGCGAGCTTCCGGAGCGACCACGTTGGGACGCAGGCCGCCGTCGATCGTTCCGACGTTGACCGTGATTCCTCGATCGGCATCGTTCAGCGCGAACAGTGCCTGCACGACATGGGACAGTTCCAGAATGGCGCTGATACCCTTGTCGGGATCGAGTCCCGCGTGCGCCGCGCGGCCGATCACGCGCACTGTGAAGCGTCCCACACCTTTTCGTGCCGTCTTCAGTTGCCCGGCTGGTCCCAGCGACGGCTCCATCACAAACGCTCGATCCGCGAATGCCGCCAGCCGACGGATGTGCGGCGTCGATTCCGGACTTCCGATTTCCTCATCGGAATTGATCAGAAACACGGGCATGACTCCGGAACCGACTCCGGTCGCACGCAGCGCATCGACGGCGAAGATCGCCTGCACCAGTCCGGCCTTCATGTCATACACACCAGGTCCGTGCAGGTTTCCGTCGCGCTGTTCGACGGGCATGGACTGCAGTGTGCCCGCCGGCCAGACGGTATCGCAGTGTCCCAGCAGCAGTTGGATCGGAACGCGCCGCGACCGCGTTTCCGGAATCGCCAGCAGCAGTCCGCCGGTCGTTTTTCCGTCGACGTGTCGCACGCGGTATCCCCGATCCCGCAGCGCGGACGACAACAGTTGCTGAACCTGTCGCTGAGCCTGATGATCCTGGGACGGAGATTCCGCCAGCGCGACGGCTGTCAGCAGATTCAGCATCTGGGGCGTTTGGGCGGCAAGATGGTCACGCAGCCGCAAAGCACGATCGCGACCGGCGCTCATCCCTGCGGCTCCCGAGTAAAACCCTGTGGGAAGGGAAACGACGAACTTTCGCGGATTTCGCAGAATCGCCCCGGAGCCAGATAGGCCAGCAACGGAGAACTTCGCACCACGTCCTGATCGTCGATGTCATCGCCGCGCAGGGCTGCGGGAATGGCGCGGGCGGCAATGATCTCACCGGCGATCAGGCTGTTCGGTCCAAAGCCGTCGATGATTAAATGCAGCCGGCATTCAAAGAACAGCGATCCATCCTGCAGACACACGCCGTCAATCCGGCTGGCCGCAAATGTCGGCAACGCGGCCAGTGCCGGTTTCGCATTCGAATCGCATCGCGGAGCCGCTGACAGGCTGGTCAGCACCACCTGATCGGCTCGAGGAAAGCTGACGGTAAACACTTTTTCGCGCCGGATGTTTTGATACGTGCCGTGGCTCGGCGTGCAGACAAAACCGAAATAGTTGTCCCAGGACAAAGCCGTCACCATGTGCTTGGGAGCCAGATCGAATGTTCCATCCGGCTCCTTCGTTCCGATCACAACCAGCGGAGCCACCATAAAGAAGCGATCCCAGATGCGGTGCCTGGTATCCAGCGACACAAGTTCCAGCGGTCCGGAATTCGGCTGACCTGAGTCCGGCGGCCTGATTTCCGACCTGCCTGATCCCGATCCGGCGTCTGCTTTTTGTCCGGACGTCATGCTGTTTCTCCTCACCGTTGCCGCGATGTCCGACCGCGCGGAACCATGCTGCACCCGGCCGACCGGGCTGTTGAGTCACATCTCACTCGATTCTTCCACTCGCAAATTTCAGACCACACAGGCCCCGGATCTGGCATTCGGCGTTATGGAAGGTTGCCTGTTGCGCTCTCAGTGCCGTTGTGCGAAAACGGGCGATTCAGATCCCACATTGCGGCTCAATATGCGGACCGGTTATGCGACCGTCGTCGCAGAACGACCTGTGCCTCGCGCCGAATTCCTGAATCCTGCGGGGGATGACGTGTCGGCACGACGTCAGCATGCACGGCGACGCGGCTATCCGTTTGTCTGGCTGAATTGTGAGTCCACCGTAAGTCAGATCACCGCTGAACGTCGTCAGGGACTTCAAAGCGGCCCAGACGACGTCGTGCGCGTCTGCGGTCGGTGCGGGCGTCGGCAGGATCAATTATCAGCCCTCGACCGGCGATTGTGTTCGCGAGCTACGGTTCTTGGCGGGACATCCGGACCCAGCCTTCGGTCAGCCGCACTCGACTGGCAGGAAGTTCCGCGGTCGGCGGCGCCGGCGGCAGCGGGAGTTCCGGGTAGGCCTCTTCGTCGTCGTGAACAAACTCGGTGTCCATTCCTTCGACCGTTGGCGCAGGGACCACCGGAACAAGTGTGTCCTGCACTTCGAAACTCAGCACCGGACCGACCTGGAAGGTGGGTTCCAGCTTCTTCAGCGATGGTTCCAGGAAGTCCTTCGGAACAACGATCGCCTTGCGCGGAAGCACACCGCACGTTGCATACAAGCTGCCTCTGGCATCGGTCAGCACCACCAGATCCAGCGGAGTGTTGGCCGGAACATCGAACTCCGCAACCTGATCGTCGATGAACGGATGAGTGACCGGTTCGATTGTCTGTGACGCGCCAAACACCATCTGGTTCAGGACAGCCTGTTCGGCGGCTTCGCGGCTGACCGGAGCGAAGCGGTCGTTTTCGAATGTATCGCCAGGCAGAAAGCATCCAAGCACTCCGTCGTCCGGACGTGTCACGTCACCGATTCGTACGCGCAGAGTCGGAAGTGACGGTGGTTCTGCGATTGCCTGCGGGGTCGATTTCAATTCCGCCGCGGTCTGATTCGACGCTTCAAACAGCAGCCGGGTATTCATCACCAGAATGGGTTCGCCCAGCAGCCGGACTCTTGAATCACTGGCGCGGAAGGCGGGATCGAGTGTCGAGCGAACGGTGTCGAAGACTCGCAGCATCGCCGTGAAGCCGGTTTCGTGCCAGCCCGCGGCGTTGGCCGGAACGTCGACTGACTGAGCAAGAAGCGACTGAACGAACCTCCGCAGCGTCGGGTTATTGATGGCCAGAGCGGGATCGGATCCGGGAGGCAACGTTGCGGCGACCCACGGCAGCAGTTCGAACGTGACCGACAGCGTCGTTGCCGTAGCGCTGTTGTTGCGAATCGGATCATCGGCTCTCAGCTGACCGATCGCATTGCCATCGGAATCGTAAACTTCGAGTGACTGATCGACGAAATCCGGCAGCAGGATTCCGCACACCGGCGGAGTCAGCGGCGCTGCATCCGTCGCCGGATCGCTGGCCGACTGCAGACGAAAATTCAGACGCCCCCAGCAACTCAGTCGCGCCGGTAGCGCGGTCGCCCACTGCGGCGGCGGATTGAGATTGTCGTTGTTCGAGGACCAGTCCGCCGGCGTTCCAAACGTGTCAAACACTCGAACCTGGTTCATGTGAACGAAGCCGCCTCGTTCGCGTTCGCCGTCAGCAAACAGCGCGTAGTCGAGTTTCGACAGCGACGCCGACACGATGTCCATTTCGTCGAACGTCTGTGCATTGACGCCATCCGGCGGTGATTTCTTTTTGATCGGCTTGCCGTACGGATCAATCGTCAGTTCCGTGACGAGCGTTTTCTTCAACACCTTTGCGATGCTGACGGTGGCAATCTGACGTTCGGTGATTTCCTGCTGTCGATCCGGCGGGACGACGGGAGTTTGGTCGATCGTTTCCACAAACTCGGGCGGAAGCTGCCACGCGTCGTTGAAACGCTTGCGGCGATGAGTGTACCGGGTATCGAGAAACAACGGGCCATACCAGTCTCGCCATGCCTGCAGTCCGGCGGCACTTGACGGAGTTCCAACCGGAGCGACCAGGTCGACCGCACTGCGTTCCTCGGGTTTCAGCAGATTGCCGCGAGAAAGCCAGATGGCTCGGCTGGCGGCTGCCATCTGTTCGGTCGTGGCGCGATTCGCTCGCGGATTCAGCCGTGCGTTGCGCGCCATGATCGGCGCGTTTTCGGCGTCGGACAGCAGGTGTTCCTGGATCAATTCCGATGCTGCTGCCGGAAGCCCGGCGGCGCTGAAGTCGGCCGTTGTTCCGATAAGATCCTTCGCCATCACGGTCGCCGAACCCACTTTCATGCCGATCATGGACTCGCCGGAAACACGCGTTGTCAGATGCCCATCCGCGCGGAAGCGACCGTCAAAGCCGTGACGATACGATCGCTTCGTTCCGAAGATCACCAGATGCGGTGCCCACGGTCGATACCAGCGAGGACCGGGAACTTCGAAGATGTTCTCCGCATCGGGCATGTGCAGCCTCGCGCCACCGACTGAGCGACGCAGTTCGGCCAGCTCTTTGTGGTGCGGATTGTTCTCGATGTCGATCGGTGCGTTTTCGTCACCCAGGTCGATCCACCAACCGGCCTGATCAGGGCCGAGTCCGTCGGCGGAACGTCCCTGCGGCGTGGGCTGAGCATTCCTGCGATGGTCGTGAATGCGAATCAGTCTTTCGTCCAGTGGCTTGCCAGCGGCGGCCGATTGCTGACGCGCCGCTGCGAATGCGGTTCGCAGTTCTTCGATCCAGGCAATGATTTCATCCGTCGTTGGACCGGCAGGCTGCGCGGGCGGCTGATTCAGCGAACCGGGCGAAATTACCTGCGGCATCATCAGCGCGTTGACAGCGGCGGACCGCGCAGCGAACTCCGGCCAGTGCCCCGAGTAGACCATCGGAGCGTCGTCGAACAGGTCTTTTATTCCGATGAACTTCGTCTTGTCGATCAGCGGCGGATAAATGTCGAGTCGTGCGTAAAAACGGGTCTTGCCGGGGACACTCTGGAATGTCCTGGCGTGCTGAGCTCCCGCCAGATCGACGACTCCCGACGTGCTGCCGGACTGCTGTCCCAGATTGCCGAGCATCATGTCGAGCCAGTCGGTTTTCTGTTCGTCGGCGGTCCGGCTGGCGACTTCCGCCATCGCTCGCTGGACGTTCGGGTACAGAAACACCGAATCGCCGGCCAGCGAACCGAGTTCGATCATCCGGAATGGACGAAGCGGCACATCCATGACGGAACCGTGGCAGATCGTGTGTGTCCTGACGGAATCCGGCATCAGTGAATCAACAACCGCGTGCTGCGGACTGTCCGGAGACACCGGCAGCGCGGCAACAAGATCCTTCAATGATTCCGACCGCTGGCGAAATGCGGCCTCGCGAACCGCGGCCGCTGTATTCAGCGCGATGGCTTCACCTTTGCTGATTCGCTCGGCGCGCCGCGTGCGGACCTCGACGTTCCAGTCGAGATCCGTCCGCTCGGTCGCAATGGAAACGGGAGTCGTGACGACCTTGTTGATCCGCAGGTCGGCGCGATGGCCCATGCGATCTTTTCGCCGCAGCCCATCGTTGTAAAACGGATCGAAGCTGCTGCGCGAGTACCAGCCGATGACGGTGTAGCTGACCGTTCCAGTTCTGACGCCGACGAGGTCTGACAGATCGTCGTGAAAGCCGAGCCGCGTACGACACGCCGGATAATAGGCCGTCGTCAGCGCATCGAACGGCTGGTTGTTGTCCCACTCGCCCCAGCCGCGACCGACTCGCCTGATGAGGCCCGGCGCGGTGTGAATCAGCGCTTCGTCGCGGCTTTCCGGAGGAATCCAGTCGGCCAGCGGCGTCACGGTTTCTGCAAACGAGTCGACAACCCACGCCCGATAGGTTCGTTTGTTGCCACTGACGGGATTGAATCGCACGACCAGCCACAGGTCAGGCACGCCGTGAAAGCGAGGTGGGTGCGACGAATTCGCTTTGGGACGAGTCAGCGCGTCCGGCAGCGCCCAGTGAACATGAATTCCCGATTCCAGCGTTCCGCTGGCAGCGAAGGGCTCATCAGAAAGCAGCGGCACTGTTACCGGCGACTTGACGACGCGCGCTGCGACGTCCATTGGCATCAGCCTGGAAGTGAATATCACGGTCGGCCTCCGGCGCTAGTTTTTGAGTTGAAACAGAGCCTGCGTTGCGAATTCCAGCGTAAACAGTTTGCCGTTTTTCAGGGCGACCTGCAGATTCAGCGGCGGCGTCACGCTGCCTTCGGATTCGGGCACGTTGTCCAGAAAGATCTGCACGAACGGTCGCTGTTCCAGATGCAGAGCAACCCCGCGCGAATCACCCATTCCGCCGCCGCAAGCTGTGTACGAAAGCTGCTGACATTCACCGTTCGCATTGACTGACTACGAAGTGGAACGGGTTCGTCGCTGTTGAGCACGGTACCGTCGGATTCCGCTGGTCGACGACGTAGCCGCCCGCGTCTCCGCTTTCGACACCGAATCGCACGCCTTCGAATGGTTCGCGAATGTGAATGCGCCGCGGTTGTCCGTCAAACAGAGCGATGAAGATGTCTCGCGAGATCGGTTCGGCGCGCAGGACGGGCACCGTCGACGGATCATCGACTCCGGCCGCAGTGCTGCTGAACGCCCGGACAATCATCTTTGGCCAGCGACGTGTCAGTTCCGACCGAATCAGAATTCCCGTCATGCCCGACGGTGCCGGATCGATGGCGGCTCGAATGAGCTGCAGTGTCGTCAGGCTGTAGTGGAAATCGACGGTGCCAATGTTTGTGTTGGAAAACACGCCGTCGATCACACGGTCGATCCATGTCTGATTGACGTGAAAGAACCGGATCGATTCCGGCGGCAGCAAATCCGGATCGGGGACCAGATAGCTGAGCGGAATTCGCCTCAGCAGCCGGATGTCTTCCAGAAAGCTGCGCAGGCGGTCCGGCATTGCGATGCCTTCGACGTCCCACTTGGACAGATCGGTCGGCGGAATGAACTCCAGGCCGTCCTGTGAGGGATTGATGTCGTAACCGCTGACAAGTTCAAGGACCGACTGAATTCCGGTCGCCGCGCTGACATGTTGTTTCATAAATGATGCTCCTGTCAGGCCTTAGCTGCCTGAGCAACGTCGGCGAATTGTTCCTCCAGCGTGGCTGCGGTCACGGTGCCGATGTTCAGTCCCGTCACGGGAGTCGTCACGGCCGGACCGATACTGTTCAGCGTGGAGACAACCGCGCCGACATCCCACTGGCCGAGGTGGTCGCGGATGCCGGTGATGTCGCCAACCCCTTTGTCGAAAAACAGGCTCTGATCCTTCACAAGATTCTGCCCGAGAGCAGAATCCCACGGCCGTTCGGCCCAAGCGGGATTGACGACCCAGTCGGGCTTCTGCAGCACATCGGGGAGCGGATTGACAAGGTCCGGCACATCCAGCGGTTTCAGCGTACCTTTGACGTGTCGCAGGTCTTCGAGAATTCCGGGATCGTTCAGCGCCAGCAGCCGGCCAAGTTCAAACGCCGCGGCGTGGGAAAAATCGAGCGGCGTGGTCTGATCGGCGTTTTCAAATTCATCCGGAGCCGGCGCGATGGCGAAACCCGGACTGCGCGGCGCCGGAGCGAAGGGATGCAGTGGACTGCGATACGTGGCGTTGACGTCCTGATCGTGTTCGACCGGCGTCAGGAAGTAGGCGTCGCGGTCGATCAGACCTTTGAAGCCGCCGGACAGCGGTGCCGTTTCACCGGCGGTCACTGGTGCCGGAAGGTTGCCAAACCGCAGCACTCCGCCGTGTGGCCGATACGCGATTGACTTGATGACCTGTTCGAAGTCACCGCCCTGCGACGGACGAAACGTCCAGTGATGCAGCACAATCAGCGTTGTTGATCCCGCGGCCGGCGGCGGAAACAACTCCGACGCCTGCTCGACAGAAACAAGCACAGCGGTATGCAGTTCCGGCTTCTGACCGGCGGCAGCCGCAGCATCCGGCAGGCGGTTGCAGACAACGATCGCATGGTCGACATCCGCGCCGCCGATCGTTTCCCGTTTCATGTGGCACAGCAGCGGCAGTTCCGATTCCTGCGGCATGATCTGACTCAGCAAAGAGTTCGCAACGGTGAGCGTACTGACTTCCGTTTCCGGAGAAATCTGCAGCGTGGTCATCAGCCGCGTGCGTGTCTTCAGGTCCTGAATGCTTTGAACACGAAGCTTGCTGACGGACACAGTTGGTGCCTGCTTTCGCTGTGCGGGCGATCGCAGTTCGGATTCCCTGAACAGCAGCAGTGCCAGCCAGGGAGTCGCTGCGTCGGCATTCGGGCCGGTCCGTTCCCACGGCAGCGTGCGCCGCGACAGGGCGATGTGTGGCAGGAACTCATCCGGCGACGTGTCACTTCCAGGCGACGGGTACACGCCGGCGATCATGTCCGCCAGCAGCGCCGTCTGCGGGCCGTCGATACGGACATGCACTGTCGCCGGCCCGTCCTGCTTCAACCGGCCGTCCAGCGTCTGCGAGACCGTGATCGGTTCCGACTTCCCGGCTTTCACGAGCGGGATGCACGAGGAGTAGATCTGTTTCATGCCGTGACCTCCAGGCTGACGGACGTAACCAGGTTTCTGCGATCCACGGGCATCGCGTCGTCGACAAGATCCCAGTTGCGGTCGCGCTGTAAATCGGCCGCCACCAGCCGTGACGATCGCGGAATGAATACGATGCCGTCGAACTTCCAATCGGGGCCGATGTCCACAGTGACGGACCAGGGCGACGTCGCTCGAGCCGACATCACCATCGCGACACGACCGGCCGACACGACGGGGATCAGCGACTTCAGGCTGGCGTTTTCGCTCATCCATCGCAGCTGCTCCGCTGCGGGGCCAGGCTGATCGACGGCAGGCACCAGCTTCAGCACCAGCGAACCTCCCGCGCGGCCAGCGCTGGCGAACGACACGTGCAGCATCGACGCGTGTTCGAACAGCTCCGCGCCGGGCAGACTGTCCATCGGGCTGACAGCCAGATCGAATCCGGAACACACGCCGACAACGCAGCCGTGTCCGACGAATTGCCGGCTGCCGACGGCCAGCAGAATCGATTCGCGTTCGACACCGACCGCAGTCGGTTCATTCGAACGGCCCTCGCCGATCAGCACGGCTCGCGCGGCCTTCGACGACAGCTTCAGAGCCGCGGAACCTCGCACCGTCGAATCGGTCACAACGGCGCCGCCGCGATCGAATAAGATGGCGCGAGTTGACTGTTCACCGCTGAACTGCAGCGACCCGCCGCGCGGCTCACCTCCGAGTTCGATCATTGACACCTGGCCGGCGGGAACTCGCAACGCGGCCTGGAACCGGTCGCGCACTCCGTCCTGCGGCGTCAGCGTCGTTTGTTTCAGCAACGTCGGCGGCGTCAGCGTTTCCATCTGCCGTTTCTGCACAGGTTCGTTGGAACGCGTCGGCAGAGTTCTCAGTTGGACCGCAAACATTTCGGCGGGTCGAGCGGGCGACGCAGGCGGTGACATCACGGGAAAATCGCCCGCACCGATTCCGGCAACCGTCAGCACGATTCCGGCAGACAGCTTTGACAGCCGCTGCAGTTCCGCCGTTCGAAGATTCACAGTCAGCGGCCGACGCTTACGGGCTCGCAGGTCCGCCAGAGCTGCGCTGCGGCGTTGGATGCCGGAAGACAACTTCAGAGTGATGGCAGCAGCATTGCCGAACGAATAACGCTGTTTGATCGCCCCCAGCGAAACTCCGCCGCCGACAGGTGCCCCCAGCGGGACGGGGTACGAATCGTCCGGGTCCGAAGGTTCTCCCGTCGGTGCCGTCAGCGGCGGGGTCGCGGGAATGACAGGTTCGTACCGGACGATCATGCCTTCGATCAGTGCGATCGACGGCTCGTTCGTCTTGATATTCGAAATCGTGTCACGTTCGCTGACCTGCGCTTCGGGCACAGGATCACCGAAGTTCGCCTGCGGAAAATAGTCGGCAAGCCACTGACGTTTTGCCTGGTTGATCTTCGATGCACCGATGGCCAGGGTTGTCGGTCGATCGAGCCAGTTGCTGCCCGGTCCGGTGCATAACGGCAGATCGATTTCTCCGCTGATTGAAGGCAGCGGATCCGTCGACGTGTCGAGCTTTCCGATCGGCAAACGGGTGCGTACCAGAAAACTGAATTCCGGAGCCAGCCGCACCGGCTGGGCTGGGTCGAGTCCTTCCTGCTTTTCCTTGTCCTCATCATCCGGCGGCAGTTTGCCGGAACGTCCCGTGAGGAACTCAACGCGAAACAATCCCGCGCCGGCCGCCGTGCTGAACGCCGCCGTACGAGCACCACCGTTCCACGACGTGGCCGGAACGCCGATCTGTCGACTAAGAAAATCGGACAACGGCGGAGGAGGAGGCTCATGCTGCTTCTTGCCAAAGTCCACGTCGAACTCGACCAGTGCAAGGTCGATCCTGGCGTTACCGCCGAATTCCGGAGTCCAGACATCCAGATCGACACCGATTTCGTGCCTGCCGAAGAACACAAACCAGATGTGAACACCCAACCTTGCGCGCAGGAAGAACGGATCCCACTTCATCAGCACATCGACATAGACGTCCAGGCCGGCTTCGATACCTGCGAACTCGCCCCACAGCGAAACCTTCGCTCCGGCCATCAGCGCCTGCGGTGTGCAGCAGAAAAACGTTTCCACCGACAGATGCACAACGCTGTAGATGACGGCCTTCGCGCCAACGCGAATCAGTTCCGGATAATGTTCCGGCTTTGCGAACAGCGGGTGATAGCCGCCGATGGAAAACAGAAAGTCGCCCTTGTGAGGTTCCCGGTACCAGGCGCACAGCGCGAAGTCGCCCTGCAGACTGAAGATGTCGCGGTGAATGACGTAGCTGTTCGGCGACAGCCGCGCCCGCATGATGAATTTCTCTTCGTCCGCCGTGACCTCAATGCCGATTTCGAAATAACACAGCGGCTCAATGCCGAAGGACGCCATGCCGAGAATTTGAATCGAGAACCCGCGGCCGAATCCGATCGCCACAACAACTTTGCCGTTGATGAAACCGAACGCCGTGAACTGAATGCCGCCGGCAATCCAGTTCTGCCCCTTCACCGCGGCAAAATGCACGCTCAGCGATTTCAGGTCTTCCGCCGCATTGCCACCGCCGATCGAAATCTCGCCCCGCATGACTTTCAGAAACGGATGATCGAGCAGAAGTCCGGGAGCCGGCAACGATCGATTGAATCCAAAACCACCGGCGACTCCGGTGATGAAGAACCACGGTGGTCCGCCCAGCGGTGCCACAAGCGACGCGAAGATGAACAGCGATGCAGTATCGTCCGGAAGCTGCGTGTATCCGCCGATCGCCGACAGTTCAAAATACCCGGCGACGGACACCACCGCGCCGCCTACGTAGTCGGTCTGGCCGTTGTTTTCGACGGCGGCGAAGAATCCCGCCAGTCGCAGCACGCCGGTGTCCATCGACAGACCAAGGCCGTGCAGGAACGGTTCCACGTCTCCGTCGCCGAAACGAAATCTGAGCCCCAGTTCATAGGCGGCCACCGCAATCGGCCCGAGTTCGAAGCCCAGATCAAGTCCGACGGCCATCGATTCTTCGCGCACGTCCACGAGCAGCGCCGCGATTTCCAACGGGCCGATCGTGCGCTGGATCGGGATCTTTCCGCCGCCTGTCACCTTAAGCGAACCGGGCGCGGCGTACGTTGCCGACAGATGGAATCCCGGCATCGGCCGCATGTCGGGAATCAGCGAGGCAACAATCCCGGACCCGTTGCCGGTGTTGCTCAGCCGCAGATTCTCAAACCCCAGCGTGAATCCGTCCAGCACGGTCGCCGACGACGGATTGACGGTGACTCCGCCCTTCAGCCGTCCCACGAAGATTGGTACGTCTTCGTCTTCAATCGGACCGAACTCGACACCAACAACGACCTTCCCGTTCTGGACACCGATGTCCAGCGACGCGTCCGAAGACAGAGCCAGCTCGATCTCCTGTCCCTGCCCGGCGACGCCCGCGACTCTTGTCAGCAGGACAACAGCATCCGGACTGCCGCCGGTCACTTCCGCGTTGATGAAGTCCGCCGCGGTTGTGATCAACTGGCCGAGATCCGTGTTCGGCGCGGCGGCTTTCAATGCCCAGATGACGATGTCGCCCAGCAACTGCTCAGGAGCATTCGCTTCCGGCGGAAACACGATGTTCAGCGCGGGAGTGCCCAGCACGAACTCCGGCGGCTTGCCGGTTTCCAGCCGCAATGACAGATCATAGTTGCCGTCAAACCCGGCAAGTCCGGATCCCACGACGGTTGTGCGCAACAGACTCAGTTTGAAGCCCGCACCGTCGACGGCGGCCGTCAGCAGTTCATTGCCAATCGAAAGTCCGGCCCCCGCGGCGATGAACTGCACAATGTCATGCCAGCTTGCATCCAGATTCGGGCGCGTAAACGTAGCGCCGTCGAAGCGTCCCAGCGGAATGCGGCACGTGCGAGCCGGAGCGGTCGTTTCCAGATCGAGAACCAGCGTGAAGGTGTTCGCCGGTTCGCTCGGCGGAGTCAGCAGACCGACCCAGGCACCATTCGTCCCGGTCGGTCGAGCGTAGTTGCCCGCGGCATCGGCCAGCACGGGCGGCACACCGGCCTGCGGGGCACCTGTCAGCGGAAAGAAGAACGATCCGTCGAGAAAACTGGGATTCTCGTTGCCCGTCAACAAGGCTCGCAGATGCCACAGGAACGTCAGCGCACCGGTGGCGCTGTTGTTGGTGGTCAGCACCGTAGATCGCCATGCGTCGAAGTTGGGAGGAGTCTTCATCGGCGCGACCAGCGGAAACGCGGCAATCACGCCCGCCGGATCTCCGAGCATTGGAAACAGGTGGTTATTGATCCGTTTGAAGAATTCCTCGTTGGCCGCAGCACGCTGCGCGATCCACGACTTCAGCACATACACCGCCAGCCGCGCGGCGTCCCAGGCAATCAGTGGATTCGGAAAATCAAGCTGGCGCGAATCGCTCGCCGATCGGCTGGCCTTCAGACCGATCGTGTTTGCGGCCGTGCCGACTTCCCCCGTCAATTCACCGGATGCCAGGAAGTCGGGAACCGGAAACGCACCGCTGAATACGACCTGTCCAAGCTGCGGAGTCACCGGCCGGCAATCTGAATCAGCCGGGCCAGCGTCGCCAACGTGATCTGCTGTCCAGCAACCGGCACGTTCGCCTTTGCTCCAAGACCGATCTGCAGCGGACCAGCCTTCGTCCACGCGAACCCGAGACCAACGCTGTTCGTGTCGACAACCGGTTCCCAGTTCGCGGCAGAGTTGAACTCACCCGTCGGCGCAGGCCGTTCCAGCAACGCCCGCACCAGAGCCCCGATACGTTCGCGTTCGGCTGGGAGAGCGTTCAGCGAATTTCCGAACGGGTCGCCGAACCAGCTCCAGTCGACCTCGCCGCTTGCCTTGAACAGCCCCAGCAGGTGCCCGAGTTCCACCAGAGCAACGTCGAACGCAGCCATCAGATCTCTCCTGCAACAACGCTGACGTCGATTCCTTCCGGTGACGCTGTAAAGCCTCGCAGCGTGAGCGGCTCATTCGCAAATTGCCGACGCGCTGTCTGCAGCGCAATCTGGATCGCATCCTGCACAGCGTCCCAAACGACTCGCTGCAGGTCGTCCCCCCAGACTTCAGCCAGCATTGCGGTTTCGCGGTCGGCGGCATTGATGCGGGCTGCGGCCGAGATTCCGTCGGCCTCATTCGGAGTGCCAAGGAAGTAGACGATTTCCAGCGAACGGCGGCCGGTCTGTTCCGTCTCAAGCAGCAGACCAACAACCAGCCAGCCGTCCAGCAGCCGCGCCTGAGTGCGGTCGGCGTGGATCAGCACGGCGTGCGATCCTGATTGCCAGACAACGCGTCGAGCGTTCGCGTTCAGTCCCAGAAGACGCTGGCGGACACGGAGCTGAACGTCCCGTGCCGAGATCGTCAACAACACGACATCCACGGCAACACCCCCCGACCAGAAAGAACGAGGAACGCAACACACGAACACGCACTGTTAAACAAGTCACTGCTGCGCATCCTATCGCTAATCCACGTGAACACAAGCCCACCATTGACGGCAGGAAATCCCGGATGGCGGTCCTCGGTGCAGGGCGGCAAAAGTGTCGGACGAGATCATTGCACCCGGCGACATCCTGCACCGGCCCGGCGCACGGAATAAGGACCTGACGCGGGTCGGCTTGCGTCGAATGCGGAAAAGCGTCTTGTCACAGAATCGCGTGGCGCCGAGGCCGTGGTTGCATGACTCTCTGCGATTGGAAAACTGTGTGTGCAGCGGGCGTCTCGACAAACTGCGGTCGTTCCGCCACGATGGAGGTTTCAGGAGAACCGCCGATCATGACCGGACGAAAGCACTCACGAAGTTTCATGTGGATTCTGGCGGTCGGAATGCTGCTGAGTGGCGTCTCGCGGCCTGCCGTCGCTGCCGATGAAACGGCCGCCACATCGAACGATCAGCCACAGCGTGTGCAATCGGGACTGCTGGCGATCTACGATTTTCGGATGGAAGCTGGTGACATTGTCAGCGATCGTTCCGGAGCCGTGCCGCCGACGGATCTGAAAATCGCCAGTGTCGACGCCGTCCGCCGATCAGACGGGGCGCTTGAGATCGTCGGCGAAACCATCATTCGTTCCGCAGCTCCTCCGCGGCGTCTGATTGAAGCGATTCGGCGAACCGGCGAATTGACGATCGAAGCGTGGATTCGTCCGGCCGACGCTTCGCAAAAGGGACCGGCGCGAATTGTGACACTGTCAAAAAACGGCAGCGAACGTGACTTCACGCTGGGGCAGGACGGAAACCGCTACGACATCCGGCTGCGCACTCGCGAAACCAGCACCAACGGCATTCCGTCCGTCAGTTCGCCGCCGCAGAGTCTGACCGCGGAAGTGACTCACGTTGTCTACACGCGCAGCCTGTCCGGCGAGGCTCGCATCTTTCTGAACGGGGAACTCGCCGAACAGGGACACGTCTTCGGACGCACCTCCAACTGGAATGATTCCTACCTGCTGGCTCTGGCGAATGAACATTCCAACGATCGGCCGTGGAAGGGCACGTATTACCTGGTGGCCGTCTACAGCCGCGATCTGCTGACCGAAGAAGTGGTGCAGAATTTTCGAGCGGGCCCTGACGCCACAGCGGTTCCTGTCCAGCCGCTGGCGCGCGACGAACGAGCACACGTCTTCGAAACTCAGGTGGCTCCGCTGCTGGCGAAGCACTGTCTGGAATGTCACGACGCGGCGAACAGATCCGGCGGGCTGAATCTTTCCCGGCAAAAGTCGGCGCTGGCTGGTGGAGACAACGGCCGCGTGATTGTTCCCGGAATGGCCGCGAGCAGTCCGTTGTGGGCGGCGGTGGAAAGTGAATCGATGCCGCTGGAACGTGCGCCTCTGTCGTCGGAAGAAAAGCAGATCCTGCGCCAATGGATCGACGACGGAGCTTCCTGGACGCTGGACACGATCGATCCGGCCGTCTACGCCCACGACGGTCCGGCCGGCGAGAACTGGCTGCGGCGGCTGACAATTCCGGAATACATCGAATCCGTTCGCAGCACCGTCGGCGTTGATATTTCGAAGGAAGCCCGCGAACTGCTGCCACCCGATCTGCGTGCCGACGGATTCAGCAACACGGCTTACAACCTGAATGTGGATCTGAAGCATGTCGACGCCTACGGCCAGCTCGCTCAGGTCATTGTCGAACGCATGGACATCAACGCGTTTGCTTTGAAGTTTTCGTCATCGCGACGCTTTACCGACGATGACATGGGCGACCTGATTTCCCGGATGGGCCGCTGGCTGTTGCGCGGCCCGCTGGACGATCGGGAAGTGATCGCCTTCCGCGGAATTTCCACAACGACGGCCAGCACCGGCGGCGACTTTGAAGAGGCTGTCGGTTTGATTGTCGAAGCCATGCTGCAGTCGCCGCGATTTTTGTATCGCATGGAAACTCAGGCCGGTGACGGTGAACGCTGGCCGGTTTCGGAATTCGAACTGGCGTCACGGCTGAGCTACACGATCTGGGGAGGACCGCCGGATCAGGAACTTCTGCGAGCCGCCGACATGGGAGAACTCGACGGTGAAAACATCCGCCGGCAGATTGATCGCATGCTGGACGATCCGCGAGCCGTCACGCGTTCGCTGCAATTCGCTTCCGAATGGCTGAACCTGACTCGGCTCAACAACCTGCAGCCGAACCGCGACAGGTTCCCCGACTGGAACGCCGCGCTGGCCGATGACATGCGACGGGAAACTCTGGCGTTTTTCGAGGACGTCGTGTGGACGCAGAACCGTCCGCTGTCCGATCTGCTGAATGCTCAGGTCACGTTTCTGACGCCGCGGCTGGCGAAGTTCTACAACATCCCTAACGCCGACTCCCTGCGCGAAGGCGGTGAGTCCGCGGCTGATGATGTCGTGGCAAGATACGATGTGTCGTCAGTGCCGGGCCGCGGCGGCCTGCTGACTCACGGCAGCATTCTGACTGTCGGCGGTGACGATGCGTCGATGGTTGCACGCGGTCTGTTTGTGATGCATGACCTGCTGCGGGGAGTTGTCAGGGATCCTCCGCCCTGCGTCGACACGACTCCCGTTCCGACGAAAGCCGGACTGACGCAGCGCGGGATCTCCGAAGGTCGACTGGCCAACGGAAGTTGCCGCGGCTGTCATGTGAAGTTCGAACCACTGGCCTTCGGTCTCGAAAACTTCGACGGCCTGGGAGCGTTTCATGAACAGGACGAACACGGCAACGTCCTGCGTTCAGACGGAGAAATCCTGTTTCCCGGAGCCGAAGCGCCGGTGGCGTACTCCACTGCCGCCGACCTGGCGGACCTGCTGGCGGCCAGTGATCGCGTTAAGGAAACGATCACCTGGAAGCTGACACAATTCGCTCTCGGCCGCCCGCTGACCTCCGCAGATGCTCGCACCGTGAACGAAATTCACCGGCAGGCACTGGCAAACGGCGGCACGTACCGGAACCTGCTGACCGAAATCCTGATGAGCGACCTGGTGCAGATGACGGCGACCGAAGTCATGCGTCCCGCCGAGCAGTAACGGCGAATGGTCAACTTGTTAGAACCGCGGATGAACTTTCACCTTCCCGCGCAGTGGGTCGATGGCGAAATCGGCGTTCAGCCGATTCGACTCGGGGAGGGTCGTTCGCAGGGGACGCGACTTGCGACGTCACTCGCCGTTCCCGGCCCTCCCCTCGTCGATCCGCTGAACACGGATCAACTTCGACCCTCCCCGGCTTCGCCAGGAGGGTGATGAATCCTGCTTCATGTTTGATGGTATCGTTTCAATGGTCACTCGCCCATCAGTGAAGTGCGTCCTGCAGAGCCCGCCGGTTCGCTTCGAGACGATTGCTACACTCCGCGTTCAATCGCGTCGCCCGGGGAGAAGATCGATCGGCCGCCTTCCACAGGAATGCAGGCTCCGGTGATGAACGTGTTGTTCGCCAGGAACTCCACCGCCGAGGCGATGGATTCCGGGCAGTCGGCGTGTTTCACAAGTGTCGCGTCGATCAACGACCGCTGTTCGTCTTCGGACGACGACGGCGGGAACATGACCGGTCCCGGATGAATGCAGTTGACTCGCACCTTCGGGTTCAGCGCCGCCAGTTCGACGGCCAGCATCCGTGTCAGCGTGGGAATGCTGCCCTTCGCCAGATAGTAGGCGGCGAATCCGATGCCCGGACGCGCGATGGCCCAGTCGCCGATGGTGACGATCGAACCACCTTCCGGCTGTTTCGCCATGATCAGCCCGGCGGCTCGCGCGCAAAAAAACGTGCCCAGCGTGTTGACGTCGAAACTGCGGCGGATGTCGTCGGCGTTCACGTCCGACAGCGGTGTCTTTTTCCAGACAGATGACGTTGTTACCAGCAGGTCCAGCCGGCCGAAGTGCTGCCGAACGGAACCGAACATTCGGTCGACGTCGACTTCATCGGAGACGTCCGCCTGAAACGCCTGGCACGTCGTTCCTGCCGTTCGAAGTTCGTCAACAGTGCGTACGGCATATTTGCCGGATGAATGAAAGTGGATCGCGATCGAATATCCCCGAGCCGCCAGGTGCCGCGCGATCACGTTGCCGACGCGGGGACGCCCGCTGCCGGTAATCAGCGCGACCTTCGGTTGTTCGGTCGGCGCAGCCATGTCATCCGTCATCGGCGCCCCGCTGAGTTTTCGAGGACGGAGACTTCCCGCAGCAGCCGTATTCCACCGCCGCTGGGATCGTCGATCGAATTCATCTGCCGAGCGGCGGAACGGGATTCCAGGACGCCACCCATCGCCGTTCCTCCCCGGTGAACGCGGTACTCGCCGCGGCGCTGCGCTGTCGGATCGGGACGAGACGGGCCGGGCGGATCTGTTGCCGGCTGACCGTCGCCGTAGCTGTCGGCGGCATACCAGTCGCGGCAGTATTCGGACAGATTTCCGTGCATGTCATACAGCCCGAACGGATTCGGACGCCTCTGACCGACGGGTTCCGTAAATGGTTCCGAATCGACAGGCGTGTTGAAAGCAACCGCGGCATACTCGTGCACCGCCGCCAGATGGTCACCCCAGCTCCAGTTGGTTTCCGTGCCCGCCCGGCAGGCAAATTCCCATTCGGCTTCCGTCGGCAGGCGGCAGACAATTCCGTCACGGCTGCACCAGCGACAGTACGCGGCGGCGTCGGACCAGGTGATGTTGCCCACGGGATGTTGTTCCGTCATCCAGGCAGTGGCTTCGCCGAGTTGCTTCCAGTTGAAAAAGTCGCCGTGTTGGCGAACCCAGTGTCCGTCCTTCAGTCCGTTTCCCGAATCGGTTCGTTCGGGTTCGGTGACGTAACCGGAATCGTCAACGAACCGCCGGAATTGTTCGACGGTGACTTCCGTTCGAGACAGATAGAACGGCTTTGAGATCGTGATCCGGCGTGACGGTGATTCGCTGAACAGCAGGTCTCTCTGCCAGTCGCTGAGAACCTCGGCGGGGAACTGTGCCTGCAGGTCGCTGACGTGTTTGCTGGTGCTGCCCATCGTAAACTCGCCCGGTGGAATCAGCACAAAGTCAACGCCGCTGCGTTCGTCCTTCAACACCACGTCGACGCCCAGTTTATCCGCCCATGCCTGCTGAATCGTCTTCGCCGTGTCGCCATCGAACGGTGCGATAGCGCGGGCCGGTTCGTCCGGTGTGTTTTCGGTCTCGGGCGGCGGTTCGATTTCGCCGAAGCGGTCCGGACCGCGACCTGACAACATCTTTTGCAACGGCCACAACAACGGCAGCGCCAGTAGCGCAACCGCGAAAACGCCAATGACGCCCGGTCCGGTCGTGAACGATCGTGTCCGGCGCCGTGGTCGGTGCGATTGAGTGAACTCATATTGCAGACCATCAACGGCCGTTTCAGCGACGCGCGCCGGACGCTCCGCCGGTGCCGGAGTTCCGTGCTGGTCGGCTTCAGCAGAATCGTCGCGTTGTGGAAGCTGCTGCGTTGCGGGTTCAGCGGAACCACCGTTGCGGCAGGCTTCGAGTTCTTCGATCAGTGCTGCCGCCGATGCCGGCCGGTCGTTCGGACGCTTGGCCACCATTCTTCGGAACACACCGCACAGATCGCGAGGCACGTCACCGTATGGCGATTTCAGCGGCGGGACCGGCTGCTGTTGATGGGCCAGAATCCGGTCCAGGGAAGAACCGCCGTCGAAACAATGCCGGCCGGTCAGCAGGAAGTACAGTGTGCAGCCGAGACTGTAGATGTCGGACCGTTCATCGGCATCGCGGCTGTTGCAGGCCTGTTCCGGAGCCATGCAGGCGATGGTTCCCATGACCATGCCGGAACTCGACAGGTCGCCCACGCCGTTGTTGTCCCCGGAAGGGTCTTCATTCCGCAGCCGCGACAGACCGACATCCAGAATCTTCAACTGTCCGGAATCATCCAGCAGCAGATTCGCAGGCTTGATGTCGCGATGAATGATGCCCCGTTCATGGATGTACTGCAGGCCGTGCGCCGCCTGAATGATGACATCCAGCGCTTCGGAAACCGGCAGCGGTCCGGATTCACGAATGACCTGCGACAGGTTCTGAGCGTCAACGAACTCCGTCACCAGATACGGCGCGCGGAAGTCACCGGCATCGTAGGCGGCCACGATGTTCGGGTGCGATAGCTTTGCCGCCGCGAGAATTTCCCGGCCGAAGCGTTCACGAAGCGCGTTGTGAGCGTACTCCGGCAGCAGCAGCTTGATCGCGACAACTCGCTTCATCCGGCGATGGACTGCCTTGTAGACCATGCCCATGCCGCCGAATCCGATTCGTTCCAGCACGGTGTATTCGCCGATCTGCTTCGATTCTGAAACGTCATCGCTGAACAGAACCGGCCCGCGCCCCGCCGCTGTTTCGCATTCCGCGGCGGCATGGATCAGTGACGCGTCGACAAACGGGAACCGGCGCAGGTATTCGTCCTCGATCACGGTTTCGCCGCGACTGGTGAGCAGTTCCAGTTCCAGTGCGATCAGTTCGGCGGCCAGCAGAGATCGGTGTTCGGCGTCGATAAGTTCCAGCAGTGATTCGATCGATTCATGGTCCTGAGTCTGCCAGTGCCGTTCGAACCGGTTGCACAGTTCGTTGACGCGGATCAGCGTCCGGTCCGGCAGATGATCAAAGGACGTGTCGGTCATGCGGGTTCATCCCGGCTCCACAGTGAAGCGATCATCCTCAGCTTACGCTCCACGGTGCGCCGCGCACAACCGAGTTTCACGGCGATGTCCGTGTTCGACTCACCATCCATCTTCCACAAAGCAATCTGCTGCAACTGCGGGTCGCGCGCATCATCCAGCCGCTTCAACAGCCGTTGCAGATCTTCGGCAACCTGCGCTGCGAATTCCGGAGTCGGCTCATTCGTGAACACTTCATCCGGAGAAATCGGCCGGGCTCGTTCAATGACAGTGCTTTCCAGCGCCTGAGCCCCGCCGCGTTTGGCGCGGTTGTTGTACCGGATCAGATCAACGGCCTTGTTGGCGGTGATCGCAATCAGCAGCGGCCACAGGTTGGTACGGTCAGTCAGTTGCGTAAAGCGTCCCTCCTGCGCTCCGATACAGAAACTGCGAAACGCGCTGACAGCAACGTCCTCCTCGTCTGCCATCTGCTTCGACGCGCCGTCCAGCCGGCCGCGAGCCAGATTGACCATGCGCTGAAAATACGTCTCCCACAACTTCTGAGCCGCCGAAGAATCTCCGGCGCGAAGCTGGTCAATCCAAAGCGTGATGGATTCGTCGACGTGCATGGAATCGTCGCCTGTCAGAGTCGGCACCGCTGCTTGCATCGTAACCACTCCTGAGGAATTCCGCGAGAAGTCGTATCCCCGTCATTCCCGCGCAGGCGGGAACCCCGTGCGTCCGGCTTGATCCCCGCCGGCGCGGGAATGACGGGGTGGAAACGGTCCGATCGAGAAAACTCCAAAATTATGTGTCGCAAATGTCGGCCGCTGACGAGCCCCTGGGGCGAGGCTGTTCATTCAGGAATGACAACGCCCGCATCCCTTCAGTTCGCCGTTCTGACACTTCGTCCAGGAGAAATGACCATGTTGACCACATCCACTCGACACTGGCTGACAGGATTGAAATCGAGAATTGCGGAATCGGCCCGCCGCAATCGGCCCGCGAGCTGGCGATCCGCCGGCAAACGACGACGACCCCAGGCAGAACGTCCGGACATCGAAGCTCTGGAAGACCGCATCGTCATGTCCGCCAATGTGCTTTACGATCATCCCGGGACGACGTTCAACGCCAATCTGTTCGCAAATAACATCGTCGACGCCGTCGACGGAACCGTCGTCGGGTACGGCTATTCCATCAGCGTGGATGGCGCTCAGGGACCTGATGGCGGGAACGGATTCGCAGTCGCACCGGTCGATCTTCCGCCGGATGTCGGGGCCGTGGCCTTTGACGCAGACACCAGAATCGAAGTCGCCAGCGTGTCCAAGAACATCACCGCCGTGGCGCTGCTGAATGTGCTGGAATCTCATGCGTTCGCAACACTGGACTCGCCGATCGACTCGTACCTTCCGCTGAGCTGGGTGAAAGGCAACAGTGTTGGGTCAATTTCATTCAGAAACCTGCTGACCCATACCAGTGGGTTCGGCGAAAACTACACAGTCCGACTAACGGAACGAACAATTCCGAAGTCGGCATTGCCGCATCGCTGGCAGTGGGATGGGACTTCAACAGTTTCGGCAACAACATCGATTCCCGACTGCAGGACATGGTGGCGTATGGCGTGCAGAACACGTACGCAAATTCGACGCTGGATGACGTTCTTCAGATTGGAGACTATCAGTATTCGAACGCCAACTATGCGCGATGCGGTTGCTGATTCCGCGACTCAGCGGCGACGTCGGCCCGAGCGAATCGGATCCTCAGGCGTATGCCGACGGCTATCGCGACTACGTTCATCGATAACATTCTGTCACCAGCCGGAATCGACAGCTGCAGCCCTGGTTGACACCGCACTGCTGCGAGCCGTGTCTACCGCCCTCTTTCCGTTGACCCGACAATCAGCACGCCGGGAGCCGACACCGGACAGGATCGCACTCTGCAGGCCGGTGGCTTCGGATGGAAACTGACACCCAACGAACTGTCCGCGTATCTCAGACACGTGTTCAATGAAGACACCTCGCCTTTGGAAGCGACAACGCTGGACACGATGCGCGATGAACTGATGGGCTTCACGCCGGGAGACAGCGAGCCGAACGGAAACTACGGCGGCTACTTTGGCCACAACGGCAGCTTCTCGAATCGTGCTACCTCGATCCCTCAGACCCGGTGGAAGGTGAAAGACGGCGAATGCAGAGCGCCGTCGTTGTGTTCCCTAACGATGTTCAGGCAGCCCTGATCGTCAATTCCAACTCGATCCCGGCGTTTTCTCCGACAGCCGCACTGCGAAACGCCTATGACAATTCGTTCACGAAGGTTGCCATCGCAGGAACGAATGGTCCTGACACATTCACCGTCAGCGTCAGCGGAGGAACGCTGATACTGACGATCGACGAAGGAAACGACGGCCCTGCCACGCCGGACGAAGTCTTCATCGCGCCAATCGCAGTGCTCGAACAGTTGACGCTGGTCGGATTGAACGGAGACGACACCTTTATCATCAACCAACTGCCAGCCGACCTTGAACTCGTCATTCACGCTGGCCGAGGCAGCGACACGCTGAACCTGACGCCCGGCGACTCCGCGAGCGGACGGAACCTTGACACAATCAGTGATCGCATCACGTTTGTTGGTGGGCCAGTGAACTCGGCGGCGTCGGATTCCGACACGGTCAACATCTACGACGACAACAATCCAACCGCCGACACGTACTATGTCAACAGCACGTGGTTCGACAAGACGGGTTTCGATCGATTCAACTACACTCGGATTGACGAACTAAATCTCTGGACCGGAAGCGCAGGCGACGTGATTCGCGTCAACAGTCTGGCATCCGACATCTCGCTGAACGTCGACTCTGGTGCAGGGAACGACCGGATCTACATCGGCGCTGCCAACATCAGCGGCAACATTCACGGACTGATTGATGTCGTCACCGGCCCGGGGGATGACGACCGACTGATTTTCGATGACCGCAACGGAAGCGTCGCCGACGATTTCTACGTGTTTCAGACGGACTATTTTCAGTCGGCCGTGATTCCGGTGATCGAATGGGACAGTGATTCGCCGCCGGAAACGATTACTCTGTGGGGTAGTGGCGAAGACAGCACGACCAACATTCAGGGCGTGCTGGATGGTGTGCTGCTGCGGATCGAGGGCCGCGGCGGCAATGATGTCATTAACCTGCACTCGGTCGATGCCGGAGGCCGGACGAACCTGTACGGCGGCGACGGCAACGATACGATTGCGCTGACACCGACGGGCCGCAACCTGGACGCGATACAGGGGCGAGTCTACGCGAACGGCGGGAACGGTAATTTCGATCGCGTCGAACTGCATGACGAAGACAATACCGACAGCGGACGGTTGTACCGCTTCCAGAGCAACTGGTTTGACGTCGTTGGTTCTCCGTTTTATCGGCTGTATTACACCGGGTCGGTGGAAACCGTCGAACTGTACGCGGGCAACGATGACGACACGTTTGATGTTCGCAGCACCTCGACAGCCGCAGTCGTTGCTGCCTACGGCAATGGTGGCAGTGATACTCTGAACGTCGCGGCCGGCTCACGAGACCTTGATTCGATCAATGGCCCGTTGTACTTCTCCGGCGGCACGGGCGACGGCATCGATGCCGTCGTGCTGAACGATCAGAACGATCTCGGCAACGACAGTTATACGTTGACCACCGACCCGCCGTCGTCCGTCACGAAGACCGGCGGGTTTCAATTCAATCACCTGGGAGTCGAAGACCTGACGTTGAACGCCAATGACGCCAACAACACAATCGTGATCGGCGGAGCATGGGCACTGCAGGCGACGAATTACACGATCTATTCCGGCGACGGTGCCGACACCGTGACTGTCAATGCGTCGGCCCCGATGCATGTCACGGTGAACGGCGACGAAGGTCTCATCGACCGGCTGCACGTCCGCGGAACGCCGCTGGACGACGTTGTGACGATCAGCGGCAATGAATTGCAGCTTGGAGCGACAACGGTGGTGTCCGGTGACGGCGTCGAACGTCGTACTCTGGACACCGGCGCGAGCCTCGATCTGCTGTCCGTCCAGGGCCAGGCGGGTGTTGATGAAAGATTTACCGTTCAGGCTTCGACGACACCCGGCAGCGGCTCAATCAGAGCGGTCACTGTGCCGACGTGGGTCTTCACGAATCTGGAAGACGTTGAGGTCCGGGGCAACGCCGGCGACAGTGACGCGCTGGACTTCCGCGGCACGAGCCTGGGTGACACATTCATCGTGAATCCGGTCGCCGAAGGCACGGCAACGCGTCCGGTTGTGACGCTGAACCAGCCGGGCGTCGGGACGCTGCTGAACCTCCGCGATTTCAGCGATGTGGGCATTCCGACAATCTTTGGACTTGCCGGAGCTGACGTGTTTCGAGTGAACGTGTTCCCGACGCAACCCGAGTTCGAAATCCGTGACATCCGACTGGACGGTGGAGATCCTCAGCCGGTTAAGCCGGGTGAACCACCCCAACCGGGCGACACGCTGATCGTGAGCTTCAACGAGAACCTGTTCGTTCAGCTTCCGAGTACCATCGGTCCGCACTCCGGCCACATCCGGCTTGGACATGACGATCAGGTACTGGATCTGCTGTACCTGAACTTCGAAGAGATTTCCGGAAACCTCGACCTGCCGTTCTGATCGCAGGCGTGTCCTCGTTCCCCGGCACTTTTCATGAGAAGCTTCGCGAGGGAACAATGGCACCGTTGTTCGATGTGGACCACCTGAGTCTGTTGCATTGGTTCCTGATTTCCGAGGCACAGACAGCGGACGCCGGTGAACTCAGCGATCGTCTCGACGATCTCGATTCGAATCTGGGGCCGGGAGAATCCGGATTCCGCGACCAACTTGAGGCCGCGGACCCAGCCGGCGACAAACCCCAACAACGGCACACTTCCGTTCGGGACTAATCCGGACGCACTGGCGATCCTGTTCAGAGACTTCGAGGAACTTGCGGGGGGATTTGTTTTGACGTGTCGGGCGGTGCCGTGTTTGCGGCCCAACGCTCCGGCCGTTCGTCCGGTCCGGTCTGCAAGGCCCGGTTGCTACGCGATGAGAACGGCCCGGAGGAGCGCTAAGAAAATCCGAGTTTTTCTGGCCGAGTCATTTGACAGGCGATTTTTCTTTTTTTTGCAAAATTCGTGAAGCGGGCCGAATCACCCATTCCATTACACTTGCTGAAGGAGTTGAGATGATGCGTCACATTACCATCCTCATGGTCACGCTCCTGGTGCTGGCGGGAAGTACAGGGGCTGCACCAGCCGTGGAGCCGGACACCAGGGTCACGGCGAACAGTGTCACTGCGACGGTTACGACAGTGGAGATCTACCCAGGATGGTTCGTGAAGCACGATCAATGCGTCAGGGAGCATGACGTTCAGTGTGGATGCCGACGAAGTACCGATGGACGACAGATATGCCGTACTACAGACAATCAAGAATTCGAGCGGCGTCACGATCGCATCGTTGAATTCAGTCCCTTTACCGTCACATGCGGGTCAACTTCGACCGTGACAGTTCCACTGTCGACCCACGCCTCACCCGGTACGTACGAAGTGAAAGTCGGAGGAGTCATGTATGGCATGGCAACCGGATGGGTACAGTTCGGCGATAAGACGACTACTGTAGTCGTTCCGTAAGCCCCTGCGCAGCGTGGTACGCGGATTTTTCTCCACGAGCCGTTGCATGCTGCCACGAGCCCCGGCTTGATTTGGCTTCGAGTGGATCGAGATGTGTCTGCGTGTCGCATTGTCAGTATCCGCACTCACGGTGGTTTTCAGAACGGGAGTCAGAAAATGGCCAGTCATCGCAGGTGGTTATTACTGCCGGTCGGATTAACGCTGGTGGTCCGGGACACTTGCCCGCTGTCAAGCAGCATGGGGCGGCCCAGAAGTCTCGAGGGGCGATATCCGTACATTATCTGGGAGTCCTGTGAAAAGAGGAGCCCAACGGGATTCTGCAACGGATGGAGTGGGCGTCGCGGCAACTGGGCCTTGATTTGCACGATCGCTCGCTGCCTGCCGGTGTCACAGTTCACGGCCCCAAGACTTTGGTCCCGGCCTACATGCATGTTGGGGTGTTGCGGAACTGGTTTCAACCAGCGGAGATGGTCGCAGGAATACATCCAGTTTCGCCAGGTCAGGGATGAAAGGAGTATCTGCTTCGGCTGGCGGAAGTGGAGTCCGGCTATGAAGCTCGGCGGGCGGTTGAACCTGAGGCCACGATCACAGAAACGGACCGCCGGAGCGGCGCCAACTGGTCTATCAGCGCGACTGGATGGAGGAAGAACGCAAACGAACTGTCGAGTACATTCGGGGTGTAAGAGTAGAAGGAAGCAGTGTCATCACCGACAGGAATAACGCGTTCGGATGGTTCCGCGAAGCGAGTCCTCTGAGCGGTACGTTCGAAGACAGGACACTGATGCTGGAAGGCCGCTCACCGGCAGTCTTCGAAATCCCGACGAGCGTGCTGACTCGAAATGCGAAGCTTCAGGACGATGATCTGACACATTACGTCGACGTTTCCGGAATTTCAGGGAAGACTCGCGAAATGATCTGGAAGCGCCTTCTGGCAACAAAGAACACCGCTGCAGCAGTTCGACAATGAAAGCGACGCAGATTATCAGGCTCGCCGCCCTGGGCGAGAATCACATCGAACTGATGCGATCCGCACTGTTTGACGTCGACAGCGCGTGGCTTTCGTGTAACTACCGAGATGAGTCGAAGCCGATACAGATCACCAGCGGCGTGAATGTCGGCACAGACACCGATCTACAACGGTTGCTGCGGCGTATCGGACGAACAAAGTCGCGGCTGCGGGAATTGATTCCGACGATGAAGTTTTTCGTTTCACTGGGCAAGCCGGATTCCCGAACAGACGGCCGAGTTCCTGCGCGCTGCGTTGAATGCACTGCGAGTCCGGTTTCCGTCGGCTCAGATTCTTGACGTGGCCGACTGGACCATCGACGACGGCGAACTTGAGTTGCGATTGAGCGGGCGTGCGAATGCAGAATATGGCTTGGCTTGTCTGGGGAGCATTGCGGGTCAGCAACGCATCCGACGGCGCTCAGCAACAGTTTGTCGAACTGCTGACGGCCATTCCGGCACTTGCCGTGCAGCAGATTGTCAGCGAGCAGGAGAATCGTTCCTGCAAATCAGCCTGTCACCGCTGGCGCAACTCAAAACAGAAAAACTGCCCGAGTGGGAGTTCATCAGGCTGCCCCAGTACGCTTTTCTGCGGTTCCGCGAGAACGCCCTGTGGTTTTCGCTCGGCGGTCAGAATGCGTGGAAGGTGCTTGACGCGGAATTGGTCGCTCAGGACGAAGAGGACCCCGACGACAAACCGTCGAAAGGAATCGGCTACGTGCTGAAGTGCGAGCTGAATCTGGAACAAGTAACGACTGACAAAGGTGAGAAGTCCGGTCTGAAGCAATATGTGGCAGAATTCGAACGCGGCTATTCACGCTGGTCGGCCGATCGACATCTGGAGATCCCGGCTGCGGCGACGGGCATGGATCTGCGTTGCCCCGACGACTACGAATTCACCTACCGTTTTTGAGAAGCGCTCACCGATCGTCCCGGTCGCGGTCGACTGGAGGTGTTCAGTGCCGGACGGAGTGCGGCAGCGACACTCGACCGGTCACTGGCTCTGCTGTACTTCGGCAGGCAAGCGCGAATTTTCAGGACAAGAACAAAGTCTGGGTCAAGGCCATGACAATCAAGCCGGCTCCTCCCCCGGCACCGCCCAGCAGTTTGTTGCAAGCGGGAGCCGACACACCAACAGAGTGATGTCAATCCACGCGCCTGATCCCGATTGGACGACCCGGACTAATTCGTCTTTACTTCCCGCTTCGTGCGGTAGGCCGTCGGGTCGGCTTCGATGACGGACAGATCGTCGTCGGTCAGATGACTTCCCGTGTCTCGCAGCATCGAGATGAAGTGAGCGATTTCGTTCGGTTGGTGGGGATAACCGACGTTGCCTTCGGGACCGTGAGACGTGGCAACGACGGAACCGGTCGCGTCGAGAATCACGAACCACGGCACTCCGCCGGGTTCTTCAGGGGCAAAACGGTCGGCGACTTCTCCGCCATTCGTCATCCGCATTGTGTCGATTTTGATGTCGACGTAGTCCTTGTCGAACAGCGTATCATGGTCCTGAATGAACTGAGCCAGCACCTTGCACCAGCCGCAGTACGGCGTGCCGACGCGAAGCAGCACATGTTTGTCTTCCCGCGCCGCCTGCTGTAGCGCGGCCGTCAGCAGTTCGTCGGCGTCGACTTTCTTCGGAGCCCATTCGCGCAGAAACGCGGCGACTTTTTCGGGATCGTGTTTCGGACCAACTTCCAGCGATCCGGTTTCCTGATTCGTCAGAACGTTTCCTTCAGCGTCCAGCACCGTCAAATGCGGATACGCGTACTGACGGTCGCTGCCGCCGTAGTGCAGCATCAGGTCGTGATTGTTGCCTTCGTCGACGAGCACTAACTCGTATTCTTCGAAGACGATCGGCTGAACCGTCTGGTCGTTGTGAAACACGTCGTGAAGCTTGTAACACCAGCCGCACCAGTTGCCGCCCCATTCGATCAGCACGTGCTTGTGATCACGCTGAGCCCGCCGAAGCGCGGCAGCGATCAGTTCGTCGCCGGGCGTTTCCGTGTCGTAGATCGGTTCGCGGTCGGACTTGTGACTTCCTTCGGCGGCAGTGACCGCTGTTTCATCGATGTCCGTCAATCGCGTGGCCGGGACGACCGCCGAAGCTCCTGCGGAATCGCTGAGTTCCATAGATGCGGCTCCGGGCATTGGCGCGACGGTCTGCGGAAGCCCCGAATTCTGGTCGTCCTGGCCGACGCTGCCTGTCGCGCTGTCCGATTGTTCGCCGCAACCGCAGGCGGCAAGACTGCAGATAACAACAGACAGCAGAAACCTGTTTGACATGGCGCTTCTCCTAAAGGATGTCTGACTGAATGCGATGCCCCTGGCTCGGCGCCGGATCGGGTGAAACGCTGCGTTTTCCAATTGCTGTCTTCCGGACGGGCACAGCGGTGTCACGTCTTCAGATGAAAGTAGCTGTGAATATGGGGCTGGCCACGGAAATACCAGACCATTTCCGGACCTTCGATCTGCCACGTGTCCCAGACCTGATCGGAGCCGATGTCGTATTTTCCGTCGTACCAAGACACATAGAGCCGATCGACCATGCCCCTTTCTCCGATGCTCGCCATCGTGGCGTTGACATCATCTTCGCGAAACATCGCCAGCATCTTCTTCATCGTTTCCTTGAACAGCGTTTTCTGGTCCGCGGAAAGCTGCGAGCAGCTCAGTCCCGACCATTCCGACGTCTTCTTCTTCACGACCACATCCGGGTTTTCGCTGCGGGGGCTTGTGGACAGCAGAGCCTGCTTCCGCTGCGATTCATCCAGTGACTGCACGAATTCATTGAAGACCTTTCCCTGGTACCAATAGGGATTGCCGGGATGGTCTGCCGTTTCGTTGAACTCGTCGCGAAAATGGCCGTAGAAAATCGGGTTGCCGCCGAATCCGAGCCCCTTATCCGTGTGAGCGTTGCAGCGTCGCGTGACGTGATGTCCCGTGTAGATGAACTCAAAATCATCGTGGTCCGGTGTTCCGAAGAACCCAACCGCCGGTGCGTTCTTGAGTTCTCCATACTGATCGAGTCTGACCTGTTCTCTGACCGCGTCCTGGTGATTGGCACTGTGCAGCGAATCGAAGATCCGTCCGATCAGAGCCTGCTGATCGGCATCGAACGTTGCGGGGATCCGATGGTCGGGATGGATGTACCACCAGTTGCTGACGTACTTTCGTCGCGGATGATCGATCGGCAGGCAGACCTTCGCCCGCTGCTCGTCGGTCATGCTTTTGTAAAGCTGCATGGGCAGCGAATCCGACACCGTTTCTTCCGCGATTGCGGTTCCCGAAAACTTCGGCAGCGGCGATATCGCCAACACCGCCAGCGAGGCACCGGCAGATTGAAGTAGCTCTCGGCGACTGAAGTTTCTCATGGTGCGCTCCGTGACAAGTGATGAATCATGCGGCTCGAAGGGCAGAACACCGCGGGTCGGAGGTCGGCCCCGTCCGCACGGCTTTTCGAACGCGACTCATCATACCGAATCCCGGCGGCGGTGTCCTGAAGACTTCCGACAACTGGTCCTGATCGCAAAGTGCGCGTCACGCGTTCGATCCGACCGAGCGGCCAGGCGATCGCGCGGGGTTCGTCCGAAGTGTCAATCCGCCCGATCGGTTCGAACCGCGAATGCTCACACGGACCCTATCGCACTGGCGGCAATCTGGTCGAGATCCGCGAACTCAGCCGCGTTTCCCGCCTGCGTTGTAAGTCTGCAGATCAGATCGATCGTTCTGAATTCCGGGTCGACCACGCCGAGGCACGACGGATGAGCAAGGAAATCGAAGACAGCTCGATGGTCAATCGCCCAGGTGACGGCTCGTCGGATCGCATCCAGGAACCACTCCAGCTTCCACTGACCCGTGCGAAACGCTCCGATGTCGCTGATCGGACTCATCGGGATTTCCACCAGCCCCGTGGGATACACAAACGGCTGCGCAGATCGCTGAGCGTCGACAATGCTGTCCAGGACAGCATCACCGGGTTTCTGTTCAGGCGCGGAATTGGCATGCGGCGGATAGACGCTGCTGACCCAGGTGAATCCGAGTTCCAGCAGCAGTTGCTGCAGATCTTCGCGGCCATTCAGACCGGTGCTGAATCCTCCCGGAGTACGAAAGCCGCGATTTCTGATGCCGGTCCGCTGTTCCAGGGCAAGCGTCGTCAGGCGGATGTTTTCGCGAATGACTTCCGCCACGGAGCGGCCTTCGATCAGCCACGGGGAACGCCGGAAGCGAAACTGCAGCTCGTCCGGTGTCGCTGCCAGCAGGTTTACGTGATCGTAGGTATGGTTGCCGATCGGGTGCCCCTGGTCCGCAATCGCATTCAGCCAGGACACGTCCGGCTGCTCCAGAACGCGCCCGACACAGAAATAGTGAATACTTCCTCCGTGGTTCTTCACTCGCCGGCCTGCGTCGACGGCATACTGTTTTGTCGCGTCGTCGAGATTTCCCTTTTCGTAGTCCCAGTGCGTGTCCTGCCGGCGTGGAAAGTTGCGGCTCATTTCCAGATCCAGCGTGATCGCGATTTGAGCCTTCTTCGGCAGATCTCCGGCCGAATCCCGCTGCTGAGCAACCACACTGCTGCACCCCGCAAGAGACACACCGGCTGCAGTTCGCAGCCAGCGGCGACGCGTCAGATTTCCTGTCGCCACCTCGCTCGCCGACGCGTGCTCGATCCGACGGCCGCGTTGCGGTAAATCTGCGGACATCATTCGTCCTTTGCGTCGAACGTAATCCACGACACCTGCGTGATCAGTTGATTCAATGCGGCGTAGGAAATCGCCGCGTTGACGGCAAACCGCGGAGACGTGTTCGACGGAAACGTAGCCAGTGACGCGTCACCCACCAGAAACACATTGAAATCCTGCGACAGGTTTTCGTAACCGGCCGTCGTCTTGCAGAAGCACATGTCCGTCGCGTAGCCGGTCAGAAGCACGTGCCGGATTCCGTGATCCCGCAGAAATGATCGCAGCGGTTCGTAACCGTCGGCATCGTAAATCACAACATCGGTCGGATGGACGTCGACGTCGGTGGTCACCGGAATCGGAAGTTCCCAGAACCCTGCGTTGTTGTATCGAGCACTGGAATCGATGCCGGGAAACTGGCGGAAATAATCCCGCACGGGAAGATCGTTCGACAGCGAAAGTTTTTCCGGCAGCGGTTCGCCGCGATATTCGAAACCGGTCAGTTTCGCCGTCAGCTCGGCGGCTCCTGACTTTCGATCCTGCTCCGTGGGAGTGTGCGACAACGAGCGGTACAGCTTGCGGCGAATCGGATCTTTTGCTCCCGGCAGACTGTACATCACAAACGCCGCGCGGCCGCGAAGCGAGTTCAACAAAGGTCGTACGACCTCGCGCGTATGCCGACCGGCCAGATGGTTCTTCTCCTTCGTACAGAAATCGGCGACTCCGGCCGGCTCCGGCGTATTCCAGCCCTGACCGTCATCAATACCCCACGGATGAACCATGATCACCGCAGTGTTCCGCGCGTTCAGGTGATTCGGCATTTCGATGATGCCGCGAGCGTTGTACGAAAACCTCCACGCGCGAACATGCAGATCCGCACCTTCGTCATCAACAATCGCCGGCGCTTCGTAATGCGCCTGCTCGATGATGGGCTCAAAGAACTCCGGATAGTCGGCCAGCAGCGGACTCGCGTCTTCGATGCGCCGCAGTTCATTGCGATACGCACGCGGGACACCACCCGTTTCCTGGGCAGGCAGGTTCGCGGCTGACAGCAGCGTACAACAGACAATCAGGACCGTTCGCGAAAAAAACATGGCTGACTCCGTCGTCAATTGGTCCGTCATCGTTCGCCTGGCAGCGCGAACGACAGACACGTGAATCGAACAGCGCGAAGGAGTTTCCTGCAACCGAACGCGACGACTTTTGAAGTGACAACACAGCTTCCCGACGCCGTTGTCGTTCGGGTGACGAACGCTTCGCTTCGCCGGCTCGAATGTAGCTCGCAGGCCGCCGTCCGAAAACCACGGTGACAGGTCACAGCTTTCCATCGTCGCCCCGGACGACGTCACCACGAATGTAATGGTCCCCGCCGAACAATTGCGATGTCACGGCGCGGATGTTCGGCCACTCGGGAATTCGAAGCAGACCACTGCCTCCGATTGGTGGCCTGGCCGACGATCCACCGATCAGTTTCGGCGCGACAAACACGTGAACTTCGTCAATCAACTGTGCGTCGAAGAAACTGCCGAGCACCTCCGGACCCGCTTCGATCATCACGTTCGTGAAATGTCGTTTCGCGAGTTCCGTCAAAACTGCGGAAACGTCGGGACGCCCGACGGCATCCGGCGGAGCTGTGAAGACTTCGCAGCCGAGTTCCTTCAGTCGCTGCACCTGCTGAGATTCGGCCAGGCTGGTGACGACGACCAGTACCGCAGCGTCAGCGATGGTCTTGACAAGCCGGCTGTCCGCTGAGACGGAAGTGCCGCGGGAATCCAGCACCACGCGCAGCGCCGTTCGCGGTCCGGCGGGCCGAGCGGTCAGCGCGGGATCGTCGCGCCGCACCGTGCCGGCTCCCGTGACGATCGCGTCCATGCGGCCTCGCAAACGATGAACCTCGGCCCGCGATTCGTCATTCGAAATCCATTGCGAATGCCCCGTCGCGGTGGCGATCCGACCGTCAAGCGTCATCGCCCACTTGGCATGAACCCATGGTCGTCCGCTGCACATCAGCATTTCGAACGGAGCGATCAGGCGTCGCACTTCGTCTTCGCAGACGCCGATCTCGACTTCAATCCCGGCGACCCGCAGCCGATCGATTCCCCGACCGGCCGCATGCCTTGCCGGATCCTGGCAGCCGATGACCACTCGGCGAAATCCGGCGGCAATCACCGCGTCTGTGCAGGGCGGTGTCTTGCCGTGATGACAGCACGGTTCCAGCGTGACAAAAAGCTGAGCACCGTGCGTGCGGTCCGGCACGCCGGATCGCGTTGACTTCCGCATGAGCGTCGCCGAACTTTCGATGATAACCATCGGCAATCAGAGTTCCGTCATCGCTGACAACGGCGGCTCCCACAGCGGGATTCGGTTCCACTCTCCCGATCCCGCTTCGCGCAATCTGAAGAACATGCTTCATCGCCGAAATGTCGTCACCAAACACCGTCATCGCCACAGCATATCTGCGGCCTCCGCTTCGGGTAATCAGCAGCGGTCACGATTTTGGATTTCGAACGGCCTTCAATAACAAGCGGGGGTGCAATCCTGGCGCTTTCCAATGCTTCAGGGAACGATCTATCCTGTGCAGGCTCAGCAATCGTGTGGAGGAAAAGTGTTATGACTGAACATTCTGCTGAAATCGACAAGAACGCTGTGTTTCGTAACGTGCTGTACATGATGTCAACCATGGCGTCTCGACCGACGATGTGCTTTCACAGTCCGGAAGAGGCCCATGGTACGATTGTCGGCCTGGCGGCGGTGCTGTTCCTGCTGAAGAAGGGTCCACATCGCGCCTACATACATGCGGTGCATCTTGCAAATAGCGTTGTGACAGACGTGCCGCGTGATCCCAACCTGTTTGCCCTTCTTTGCCACGAAGCTCTTCGGCCGGAGGACAAGACGTCGATGGACGCATTCCGAAAGAACTGCCCCCTGTTTCTCGCAAGACTTGTAGAGCTGCTTGAGTTGGAAGACGTCCTCGGGGAGGCTCAGAACATCTCGCTGCGGCCGATATGAGCCGACGATACGCAGACCACTGATATTTCAGAGCTCCGAGCAAGTCAACGCCCCAAAGTCGCCGCCACGCTCCGCGTGACGGGCGGTTCGTGTTGACTCACTGAAACTTTCCGACTGAGATCGGAGCGGAAAGCCTGACGCTGGTGCATTGAAGAACAGGAGCGACTTTGGCCGACGAATCCGAGTCGGACGGTCGGACACGGCTTGTCCGGGCGGAGGAATCTTGCCAGGAAGAGCGGGAAATGTGCGCGGAGCATCACGCGGGGCGTGATGGGTACTCTTGCGTGTCGCGGCGTGAGGCTCGGATGATGGACATGAGCATGACGGCGAAGGCCAGCGCCAGGACGATGGCGATTGGTCGGTTCACCAGAGCCAGCGGGTTGCCGGCGGAACCGGTCAGCACCTGAACGAAGCGTTCTTCCAGCGGGCCACCAAGGATGAGACCAAGCACTACCGGTCCCAGCGGAATTTCGAAGCGTGACAGCAGAAATCCGGTAACGCCCATCGTCAGCATCGTGGCAACGTCAAACAGGCTGCCGTTCAGCGCATAGGAACCGGTGACACAGAACAGAACGATCATCGGCAGCAGAATTCGCCGCGGAATCCGCACGATGCGGCCTCCCAGGCGGATCGCCAGAAATCCAACGGGAACCAGCACCAGGTTCGCCAGCAGAAAGATCAGGTACAGGCTGTAGACGAACGTCGCCTGGTCTTCAAAGATCTTCGGGCCGGGCGTCAGGTTTTTCATCATCAGCACGCCGAGCACGATCGCTGTGATGGAATCTCCGGGAATGCCGAACACCAGCGCGGGAATCCAGCTTCCGGCCAGAGCGGCGTTGTTGGCCGACGTCGCGTCGGCAATGCAGTCCAGGCTGTCAACAGTCTCCGACTTCGCGGAATCTTCGGCGGCTGCGTTTTGAAGTTTCTTCAACCGGGCTCGTTTGGACACGGCGAATGAGACCCAGGCGGCAATGTCGGCGCCGGCGCCGGGCAGCATTCCGATAAAGACGCCGATAGAACTCGACCGGGCGGTGTCGCGTTTTCGGCAGCGGAAGCGGCGGGCCATTTCACTGATCGATCGGCGCCACAGTTGAGCCGCAGCGATGTGATCGTGACTCGCTTCCGACGCAGCGCCGGCAGGTTCCGGACCCAGATTGCGGAAGACTTCGGACAGTCCGAACAGGCCGATCATCGCGGGAATGAAGGAGATTCCCTGGTACAGGTCGGGAATGCCGAATGTGAACCGAGCTTCCACGTGAGCGGCGCTGAGACCAATGGTCGACAGAAACAGTCCCAGCAGCAGACTCAGCAGCGCCTTCGCTTTTGAGCCTGACGCGACCAGCACGGCGCAGCTCAGGCCGATCAGATACAGCCAGAAGTATTCGGTCACGGAAAACAGCGTCGCGACTTTCGCCAGTTGCGAGCCGAGCAGCATCATTGCGATCGCGCCGAACACGCCGCCGGTCGCGCTGCAGAACAGGGCGATTCCCAGAACGCGTTCCGCTTCGCCTCGTTTGGTGAACGCGAACGCTTCGTCCGCATAGGCCGCGGACGACGGAGTTCCCGGGATCCGCAGAAAGACGGTCGGCAGGTCTCCGGCAAAGATCGCGCAGGCGACCATCGTGATGATCGCGGCCATCGCCGCAACGGGATCAAGCCAATACGCCATCGGTACAAACAAAGCCACGGCCATGGTCGCGGTCAGGCCGGGAATCGCTCCCACAAAGACGCCATACACGGCGGCGCTGATGACAATCATCCAGATGTCAAGTCGCCCGAAGACATCGGTCAGAGCCTGTGTCAGCGCTTCATTCATTCGGAAACCATGATTTGTTGTTTCGGAAATGTTCCCGGAAACGATCCTGACAAGTCACCATGCGAACCAGCCCCACGGCAACGGAACGCCGAGTATCCCCGAAAACAACTGGTACAGGCCGGGGACCAGAACGACGGTCATTAGTGCGGCGTGAGAAATCTTCACGCGCAGGCTTAGCAGCAGAGTCAGCAGCAGCGCTGTGGATGACAGGACGTAGCCCGCGTGGTCGCACACCAGGATGAACGCGGCGACGGCGACTACAAACAGGACGGACTTCTTCCAGACGTCGGCAGTTTCGGCTCTGGCGTCATCCCGGATGCGAAACTGCTTCTTCACCGCCAGCCAGCCTGTCGTGACGGCTGCTCCGGCCAGCAGCAGAACGGGAAATACCAGGCGACCGATCGGCGACGTATCACTTTGTGCAAACGCGGCGCTGTTCATGATCGTCCCGAACTCTTCGTCGCTGCTTTTCAGAAGTGCGGCGAACTCCTTCGGTTCCGCCACAGTTCTTTGGAATCCCGCGGACGACATGAACGCCGCGAACTCATCGCTTTCGGCGACCTTCAGCACGGCGGCCTGCATCCGCTGCTGAATTCGGGGAGGAACGTTCCTGGGATACAGCAAACCGCGCCAGCTTCCCATGACCCAGTCGATGCCCTGTTCGCGAAACGTGGGCACATCGGGAGCGGCGGGCGAACGTTCGGCGCTCATGACTCCCAGGCAGCGGACTTCGCCGGCATCCATCAGCGACCGGGCTTCCGGGATGGAGCACGACACCAGTTCCAGGCCGTCCGCCATCAATTCCTGCAATGAAGGAGCCGAGCCGTTGATCGAAATCCACGACACATTGTTCTGGTCGATGTTCTCCCGCGCCAGCCAGCCGATCAGAGCCACGTGCCAGATTCCTCCGTTCGCGGTCCCGGACGCTCGCAGCGGCGTCGGCGCGCTGCGGATTGCGTCTTCCAGATCGGCGATGGTTTTCCAGGGAGCGTCGTGACGCACGAAGATCGCCGCGTCATCGGTGTTCAGCAGAGCCAGGGGTTCGAAGTTGTCGGGAGAAATCGGGCACAGTCCTCGCCAGTGCAGCATGTTCAGTTCGACGGTTCCCATCGTCACGGTGTAGCCATCGGCGCTCGCGAGTGCTCCGCGAGTGTGTCCCGTGACGCCGCCTCCCCCCGTAGCATTCACGACGTTGACGGGAACGCCCAGTTCCTGTTCCAGTTGCACGGCAACCTGGCGAGTCACGCGATCCGTTCCGCCTCCGGCTGACCACGGACAGATCATGGTGACCGGCCGCGACGGAAAGCGGCTTTCGTCCGAACAGCCGACCGGCAACAGCGCAGCGGCCAGCAACAGCCACACCGGCCAGAACCATGAACCACACGGCGCCGGGACTTGCGACGGCGCGAACGATTCCAAACCGGCGGAATTCTCTGGGCACGCTGCCATGGTTTTGCTTCCTACCAATCCACCACGGAGCCGTCCGGCTGAAAGTAGGTTTCCGCGTTCATCCAGTCGTGTCCGATATGTTCGGCGAGTGCATCTTCGTCGATTTCGATGCCCAGGCCGGGAGCGGTAGGAACATCGATGTGCCCGTCCTTCACGACAAACGGCTGCTTCAGATAGCCGTCGCCCAGAGAGACCTGTTCCTGGCACAGGAAGTTGGGAATGCTGGCGGAAAGCTGAATCCCGGCCGCCAGAGAAATCGGCCCCAGCGGATTGTGCGGAGCGATGGCGGCGTAATAGGCTTCCGCCATGCCCGCGATCAGGCGCACTTCGGTGATGCCTCCGGCGTGACACAGGTCCGGCTGAAGAATGGTGGCGGCGTGTTTTTCGAGGATCTCCCGAAACCCCCACTTCGTGAAGATCCGTTCGCCGGTCGCAATCGGGATGTGCGTGTCGTCGGCGATTTCGGCCATGACGTCGACGTTCTGACAGGCGACCGGTTCTTCGATGAACATCGGCTGAAACGGTTCGAGTTCGCGGATCAGAAGTTTCGCGTTTTGCGGACTGATGGCTCCGTGGAAGTCGATTCCGATTTCCGCTTCGTCGCCGCCGGCTTCGCGCAGGGCGGCGAAATTGTCGACGGCTTCCCGGATGAATCGGGGAGACGCGACGATGCCGGACTGCGTGCCGTTTTTGACGCCGGTCTTGAAGGCGGTGAAGCCCTCCGCCTGTCGCTGCACCAGCCGCTGCGGGTCGTAACGCACGTGAGCGTAGACTCGCACACGATGCCGCGTCGGTCCGCCGAGAAGTTCGTACACGGGCACTCCCAGCAGCTTGCCCTTGATGTCCCACAGAGCCATGTCGATGCCGCTGATGGCGCTGGTCAGAATCGGGCCGCCTCGGTAGAAGGCATGACGATACATGGCCTGCCAGTGATGGACGACATTGCGCGGATCCTTGCCGATCAGGTATTCGGACAACTCTTCAATCGCGGTGACCATCGTTTTGGCACGACCTTCGACGATCGGTTCGCCCCAGCCGGTGACTCCCGCGTCGGTATGCACCTTCAGAAACAGCCAGCGCGGTTTCACCAGCATCGTTTCCAGTTTTGTGATCCGGACCGGTTCGCCTCGGGAAGCCAGCGCATTGACGGGGCTGTCCATCTTCCGCCGCGGTTCCGTGTCGTACTGTGTGCGCTGCGATCCCGCTGTTTCCTGCGCGGGAAGCAGACGCGAGAGTGCTCCGCCGGCGACTCCCAGAGCGGCCGCACTTGTCAGAAATCGACGACGACTGGATTCAGATCCCGGCATGGTGAGCTTCTCCCTGTAAGTGTTACGACGAAAACGAAGATGTGGCCGTCGCGCGGCCGCGGGTGCGAACTCGCAGACGCTGCAATCCGACCAATCAGGCTGAAGCGAACGAAGCCGGACCGCGTTCCCGGCGGAGTCGCAACGAGGTTATCCGGATGTGACGACAGGAAAAAGTTAGGCCGCGGAAATTCAGCGGCGTTTCAGAAATCCCGCATCGTTCGCCATGCGGATTTGCTGACTTCTCGGGCAGTCGCCATAATCTGGTCGGACGGAAGACCGCCGATTGCGAGTTACACGCGGTAACGGTTGGTCGAGTGGAATGAGGCGAGTGAGCCTGGTGAATCAGCCTGGCTGCGGTTCGCCGCATTGCATCGCCATCGGTTGCCCGGAGCGGCTCGGCGCGATTTTCGTCCTGGTTCGGATTCCCACACTCTACGATCACGGAGGACAGCTATGGCCCGTTCGGAGGCGAAGCGTCGCAGGCAGCTCGAAAAGAAGAGGCAGAAGCGCACCGACAGGAAGCACGACTTAATCCGGCGACACGGCGCCGGGCTCGCGGAAAAGCTCACCAGACTAGCGGCAGCGCCGATTGTTGAGTGTCTGCTTGATGAACGGCTGGAAGATCGGGGGATCGGCTATATTCTGATTGCCCGCAGGTCCGCGGCGGGCGAATACGCGATGGCCTGTTTCCTTCTGGACATCTACTGCATGGGCGTCAAGGACTGCTTCGGCGTGGTCTGCCGCGCGTCGGAGTTCAGCGAGCGGCTGGAAAAAATGCAGGAAGTGCCGCTGAGTTCCATTGACCCCGCGTCCGCCAGGCGACTTGTCGAAGACGCGGTTGAGTTCGCTCGCGACCTTGGCCTTTCGCCGCACAAAGACTATCGCTCGGTGAAGCAGATCTTCGGCGATATCAACCCGGATCAGGCTCAGGAAACGTTCGAAATGGGCAGAGACGGCAAGCCGCTGTTCATCCCCGGACCTTTCCAGTCGGCCGCCGAAGTGCGCATGGTGATGGCAAAAATTCACCAGGCAGCGGGCGACAGCGGAGCCGCTTTCGTCGTGGACGCGACCGCCTTGTCGGATGATGACTTTGAGGAGATCGGTTTCGACCCGGACAGTCTCCGCAGAATTCCGCATCCGGATGCCACCTGAACGCCGGCTGACGGTGCGCCATTCGCTTCAGGCCGACGATGCCGCCGCGCTCGCCGGCCTGATCGCGCGCCGCCGACGTCGATTTGTTCAAAATAGCGCCAGAACTCTGGCTTCGCTGTCACGATGCACCAGCAGAACCACGGTGTCGCCGCCGTGAAGCTGGTCATCTGCGCCGGCGACCTTGACGTAGCCTTTGCGTTCGATCGCGGCGACCAGGCTGCCGGGCATCACCAGATCCTTCAGCGGAGCCTGCGTTGCCGGAACGCCTTCCCGAACTTCCACTTCCCAGACTTCGGCAAAGTTGCCAGCCATGGGACTGCGTTCGCGAATCGGCCCTCTGGAAACCAGTCCGACAATCTGGCGCGCCATGGCTTCGCGGGGACTGACGGCCACGTCGATTCCCAGACGTTCCAGCACGTTGGCATAGTCGGGGCTGCGAACGATGGTAATCAGCCGCTGGCAGCCGAGTTCCTTGGCTTCGACGCCGCACACGATGTTTTCCTCGTCGCGGCCGGTACACGCGACGAACACTTCCGCGCTGCCGACGCGGGCCTCTTCCATGTCAGCTTTGCTTTTCACGTCGGCGTGCAGAACCAGCGTATTCTTCAGCCGCTCCGCGACGAATTCGCATCGCTGAGCGTCCGCTTCCATCAGAGTCGTGCGGCAGCGCGTTCGTTCCAGCAGCCGCGCCAGGTTGAGTCCGATTTCGCCGCCTCCGGCAATGACGACTCGCGGTCGTTCGCTGCTGCGTCCCTGAAACATCGGCGTGACCTTGTCGATGTCGCCGCGCCCGCCGATCAGAGTCACATGGTCGCCGGGTTCGATCGCGTCGTTGGCTCCGGCAACCGTTGACCGGTGCTCACCGGAAATCAGCCCGACTCGCACTCCCGCCGGCAGGTTCAGATCCTTCAGCTTCACGCCGATCGCCCGCGCGCGTTCGCCGATGTGAATCCCCTGAACTTCGACTCCGCCGCGAACAAAGTTTTCGACCGTCAGCGCGGACGAACTGCGAATGTGCTTGGCCAGTTCCAATGCCGTCAGTTCTTCCAGACTGATCAGTCGGTCCACGTTGAAGTGCCGCCGATAGTCGAACGTGCTGTTGTCCCGCAGAATCGGGTTGAAAATGCGGGCCACGCTGCGGCCGGCTCCCATCTCCCGTGCGATACTGGCGCTGACCAGATTCACTTCGTCCTTGCTGGTGACCGCCAGGCACAGGTCCGCCGACAGGACTCCCGCCTGAAACAGCGTGGCCGCGTCAAACGCCGACCCGCACACGGACTGCACGTCCAGTCGCTCTTCCACGCGCCGCAGCACGTCGGGGTTCTCGTCAACGATGCAGACGTTGATTCCCTGACTTCCCAGCAGCTCCGCCACGGTTTGCCCAACCGTTCCGGCTCCCAGCACAACAACATTCATGGACGGCGTTCCAGCGATTCAGACAACAATCGACACTGTGGTACTTTAGTGTCTCACACCGACGGGTTCCTGTTCAGCGATTCCGGCGGCTCATTCCAACGGCTGACGTTCTGTCGGTCCGCGTGTGTCACAGGACGTTCGTTGCTGCCGCGGCTCAGCGGAAGTCTGGCCTTTCCAGACGTTCGATCGCACATACTCACTCATCCGATGACGCCTGACAGTCGACGAGTGTCCTGTCCATCGTAAGTTGATGTGTGCCAATGGCTGAGCCAGTGCCCGGCACTCCGGAAAACACTGGCGCAGCCCGTGGCACACGACCCACCGATCCACGCCTGACAAAGCACTAGCGCCCGGACTGCGTCACCGAGAACACTCTTGCGTCGTCCGGTGCCTGGCGGCTGAGACGTTTCATCACGACGGAGACTCCCGAGGAACCGGAATTGCCAAATACCCAGATTTCCTGCACGAACCGTGAAGAAAGCACGCGAACGATCCGCTGCGGTTCTCCGAGCGTACGAGTCACCTGTTGTCCCGACATGCCCGGAACAACGCGACCTTCGCGCATCGCCAGTTCGATGTCCGTTCGGGGAAGTTCCTTCACCTGTTCGGTCGTCATCCAGCGATCGTGCAGCCGAGTCCAGCCGTAGCGTTCCAGTCGCTGACCGATCAGTTCGGCTTCCTTCGGTTCCGTGGTTGCGGCGACCTGCCACGCCTGTTTCAGCAGATCGATTCCCTGTTGCTGGTGTTCTTCGTTCTTCCAGCGTTCATAGGCGAACAAGTATTCGTCGGCGGTTCGCAGAATCCCGGACAGCCCGCGATCGACGAAGCGATCCCGCTGTTCCGCCAGCCAGTCATTCACGGCCTTCTGAAAGTCGTCGCCGCGATCATGGTGCAGTAACAGTTCGCTGAGTTCCTGCAACTGCGGTCGGCTGAGCTGCCTGACCTGACTCAGCTTGAAATCCAGAAACGCGGTTTCCAGTTCGCCGATCGCCGCGGTTTCCTCGGGCAGTTCCTGTCGTGCTTCCGCGGCAAGGTCCAGGCCGTTGCTGCCGTCGGCGGCCAGTTTCCGCTGCAGGTCAGGCAGACGCACCTGCCGGAAGAAGCGACGGTTCAGGACGCGCCGTTCCAGGTCGGATGCCTTGTCGTAAGCCGCGACGGAATTCTTCAGGAACGATTGTTCCAGTTCAGCGGGAACAGTCTGCGAGGCGTCATCCCAGCCTGGCAGTTGCGATCGAATCCGATCCAGAACCGCCGCTCGATCGAAGTTTTTCGCGGTCGTCTGCGTCGCCAGTGACTGAAAGCGAATCGCCGCCACGTCGCGTGCATCCAGTTGCAGCGCTTCCGCGCGGTCGGCCAGCGACGAAAGCTGCGCTGCGTCGTCCGAAAATGCACGTCGCTGAAGGTTCACGGCGCGGCGACGCAGCGTCGCCACGTCCGCCTGAAGCGCGGTGTCTTCGTAGTACTTCGCCACCGCGGCATATTCGTCTGCCAGCGCATACAGGCGTTCCGGATACGATTCCGGAACCTCCAGAGCTCGCTCCGCCATTCGCTGCCGGTCGGTGTCGCCGATAATCAGACGTGACACGCTGAATTCGAAACGGTCGCCGGCTTTTCGCAATCGTCCGGAGACGGTCAGCCGCTGATCGGCCTGCATCTTTTCCGGAAGTTCCGTGCCGCGTTCGGAGTTGAACCGAATCTCCAGAGTCTTCAGCCGAAACTGGCGTCCCAGTCCTCCGTCGTAGCGGCCGGTGATCTGCAGCTTCCGTTCTTCGGCCGCCCACTCGTTCCAGTTGTCCTTTTGCTGAACCATTTCTTCGGCCGACAGTGTCTGAGCCCGCGCGTCATCGGCCGCAAACGAAACGACAGCGCACGTCATCAGCATGCACAGTGAAAACCGGATGGCTGTCATCGTTCCTCCATTCCGTCGGACGCAAGGATTGTCTGATTGCGATCGACCCATTGTTCCGATCGTTCCACAAAGTCCCGCTGCTGTTCAAGCCGCTTACGAAGAACGTCATCAACATCGACGGGCAGGCCGAGTTCCCGGCAGTGAACTTCGCTGGTCAGCAGAACAAACGTATCCGGCTGCAGTTCAATTCGCCACGCGCCGTCAGCGTTTTCCGGCGGCGCCGACACATTCTGCACGGCCGCGGCGAACAGATACTGATTTCCTTCAACAACATCCGCCAATTGCGCCAGTGCCGGCAGCGCGATGCGAATTTCAACGCGATGCCGCCCCGGAGTCACAGGGAATTCCACGACGAAAAGCCCCGCATGACCCGCGTCCGGCACGATGCCGGAATCAAACACGAACACCTGGCCGACCATGTCCGCCCGCACGGAATCGGCGGCTCCGGATTTCAGACTGCCGGATTCAGAATAGGCACCGAACAGCGAATCCAGCAGATCCGCGTGCGCAAGTGAGTTGTAGACCTCCGTCTCCTGATGCAGATTCACAACGCGCCGGAATTCACTGTCGTGGAATCCCAGAGTTTCCGCGGCGGCGACCGCGTCGGCGAGCACCGGTTGCAGAGCCGTCAGATCGGCGTCGGCCAGAAGTCCGTCCACCTGATCCAGCGATGTTCGCCACGACTGTCTGGCATTCTCCAGTTTCCGCTGATGCAGCATCCACGCAGATGTCGCGATGACAATTCCCAGCATCGACAGCACCAGCAGACGAAACGGTGTGAAGGTCCGCTTTGCAATCCCGGCGAAGTCGATCTTTGGCATCGTGAATCGCGGCAGACGAAATCGCGGTCGTTCGTCGGCGGCAACCGCCTGCGCTTCGCGTTCGCGTGCGGAAGCAGCACCCGATAATTCAGCATCGTCGGCAGATTTCTTCGGCCGCGACGCCGGAGGTGACTTCGCCGGCAGAAGTTCGCTGACAACGGTTGTGAGCCGATGAGCGAACGAACCTCCGATGACTTCGCTGCTGACGCTGCCCGTCGACGGATACACATTGACCGGAAGAACGAAGTGAACCGCCTGGCACTGAGGGCACACCGCCTGCTGCCAGCTCGACCGGCGTGTGCCTTCCAGCAGATTTCCGCAGTCGCACCGAAGCTGAAACGCGACCGGAATCTCCTCGGCAGCCGTTCCCAGCAATCGGGCTTTTGCTCGGCGAATCTTGCTGATGGTTGCGGGCATCGTTCGAGTATTCGGTTCACTGAGCGGGATGATGCGTTCCGGGCAGACGATTCAATTCGAAGACTCAATCACGGCCCCGCGCAGAATCATCATTGGCTGCCAATCCGGAAGCGGCAAGCCGGTCCATGGCCTGTTCGAAAGTCACGGGCGGATCATACCCGAAATCCCTGCGCGCGGCGGCAATGCTGTAACTGTGAGATCCGGCCAGTTGCTGTGCGACGAATCGCGTCATCGGAGGTTCACGCTTCACGCGCAGTGCTGTCCAGGCAAGTTCAATGACCGCTCCCAGACGGTACGCGGCCTCCGCGGACACCGACTTCGTCACGGGATCAATCCCCGCGAGACTCAGCAGTTGGTTCACCCAGTCCCACAAATTGACGGCGTCAGGTTCGTTGATGAAGTACGCCCGTCCGGCGGCTGAATCGGATCGACGCAGCGATTCCTCCGCCTGCAGGTGAGCGGCGGCCGCGTTTTCGACGTAAGCGACCGAAACAACATTGCGTCCGTTTCCCACGCGACGCAATCTGCCGGAACGAGCCCTTTCCATGAGTCGTGGAATCAGATGGTTGTCTCTCGGTCCCCAGATCAAATGCGGTCTCAGCGAAACCGTACGCAATGTCCGCGAGTCATTCGCCGCCAGTACCGCCTGTTCAGCGAGTGCCTTGGAATGCGGATAGTGGCACAGCCATCGTTCGGGATACGGAAGCGATTCGTCCGCGTCAATGTGATCGGTTCCGTCGAAAACGACGCTCGGCGAACTGGTGTAGATCAGACGTTCCACGCGGTTCGCGCGGCAGGCATCGACGACGTACTGAGTTCCCGCTGTGTTGATGCCGTGATAATACGACCACGGCCCCCAGATTCCGGGAACCGCCGCGACATGAAAAACGGCGTCGATCCCGTGACACGCTCTGGTCACGGCGGCAGGATCCTGCAGATCACCCTGAATGACTTCGACGCCGGATTGAGTCAGGTCGTCGTAGCGACCTCGACAGAACACTCGCACGTCGTCTCCGCGCAACAGCAGTTGTTCGACGATGTAACGGCCGAGAAACCCGCCTCCGCCGGTCACAAGTGCATGCATGGAAATTCAGGAACCGGGAATTCAGGAATGAAGACTGTCGTTTGACAGGTCGCGAACCAGCGGTTGTCGTCACTGCCAGGTGGCCGGTCGCTGTACAGGAGCTTCGTTGTGGTGTGATTTGTTTGATTTTCCGGCGATTCGGTCCAGGAACTTCATGCCGGTCGCTTCGACGCTTCACCGGCCACTTCCTGAACGAACCGCGGAACCGCGTACCCCGGCAGTTGCTTCGCCAGTTCGTCGACCAGCACTCGGCCGCGAGCCGCGTCGACCTGGAAGTGAGCAGTACCGGCGACCTGATCGAGCTGATGCAGGTAGTAGGGCATGACACCGGTGTTGATGAGTCGGCGGCTGAGATCTCGCAGAACGTCGACGCTGTCGTTGATGCCCTTCAGCAGCACGGTTTGATTCAGCACGGGCAGTCCGCTGCGAACGATCGACCGCAGCGCGTCCGCGCAGTCGTCGACGATTTCGTTGCCGTGATTCGCGTGAATCACAATGACGGCCTGACTGCGAAGAGACGTCAGCAGTGTCAGCAGCTCGGGCGTGACTCGCGACGGCAGCACGACGGGCAGCCGGGTGTGAAACCGGATGCGTTCCACGTGAGAGATCTCGTCCGCCAGGCGGCACAGTTCCGACAGTCTTCGGTCATTCAGCATGAACGGATCGCCGCCGCTGAAGATCACTTCGCTGATCGACGAATCGTCGCGGATGGCGTTCAGAGCGGTTCGCCAGTCTTTCAGCCGCCGGGGTTCCCGGCCGTACGGATACTCGCGACGAAAGCAGTAACGGCAGTGAACGGCACAGGCTCCCGACGCAATCAGCAGAACTCGCCCGGCGTACTTCTGCAGCAGACCGGGGGCCCTGTGAGCCGCATGGTCGTTGACGGCATCGGGGACAAACCCGTCGACGTGGCGCCGTTCCGACATCATCGGAAGCACCTGTCGCAGCAAAGGATCGGCGGGATCACCGGGCTTCATTCGCCGAACAAAACTGCGAGGGACCAGCGTCCGGAACAGACTGTCGCCGGACACGTCCGCGTCGGGAACATCCGCCGGAGTGAGTTGCAGGCATTCCAGCAGCTCCGCCGGGTCGCAAATCGCGTCCGCCATTTCCCGCTGCCAGGAAACCTCGTCGGCTTCCGGAACCTGATGTGGTTCCGCCGCGTTTCGTGCGGCGGATTTCGGTGGATTCAGGCCGGGAAGGCGCGACATCAGGATTCACTCGGAACTGGGGATTTGCTAATAATTCGCGGCCGGTTTGTCGTCCTGGCATCAGTCGGCGGCCCGAACGTCAACCGTATCAATGCACCCGCAATCACCTTCAACCGACAATAGCACAAGCAAAAGAATCACTCCAATGGCCAACGTCCCCACAGGCGATTTTCGCAAGGGAGTCAAAGTCCTGATCGATGGCGAGCCGTACGAAATGATGGAATGCAATTTCGTCAAGCCTGGCAAAGGGCAGGCGCTGTACAAGACCAAACTGCGCAATCTGCTGAAAGGCACGCTGCTGGACCGAACCTACAAAAGCGGTGACGGTCTGGAAGGTGCCGACGTGCATCGCAGCGACGGCGTGTATTCCTACCGGGACGGCCAGGGCTACGTCTTCATAGACAACAACTCGTTCGAACAGCACACGCTGTCCGCCGCGGTGTGCGGCGATTGCATGAGATTCCTGCTGGAAGGTGCTCCCGTGGGACTGCTGTACTGGAACGGCAACCTGATCAGCATGACGCCGCCGCAGCAGGTGACTCTGGAAGTCACATACACAGAACCTGCCGCGCGCGGGGACACGGCCACAAACGTCACCAAGGGAGCGACGCTGGAAAGCGGAGTGGAAGTCCAGGTTCCGGCGTTCATCAAACAGGGCGACAGAATCAAGATCGACGTGGACAGCGGCAAGTACATGGAACGCGTCTCCAGTTGATTGCGCATGTCCGCGGATGGACGCTGCCGGATCAAATGCCGACGTCACCCGGAATCACAGTCGCGCGACGTTGGGCGATCCGCGGAGGCAGTCTTTCGCGCGTGATGTCCGCGTCGGACGGCACTGACACCTGCCGGAAACACAGGTTCCGTTTGATTCCGATCCTGCAGGATTCGACAACGCTGATCCGGGGGCGTGGATTGGGCCGATGCAGGCCCGCGTGCTCACGTGCGCAAGAGCTTCCAGTATCTTCTGCGGGAGCGAGAGTTTGAAAAGTCCCGATGTCTGACGAGACTCACAATCACCGGCTGTATATCGAAACCGTCGGCTGCCAGATGAACATGCTGGACAGCGAACTGGTCGTCGCCGCGCTGCGCCGGGACGGGTACGAACTGACGGACGATCCGAAATCCGCGGACACGATTCTGTTCAATACGTGCAGTGTCCGTGAACACGCCGAGCATAAGATCTACAGCTCACTGGGCCGGCTGAAGTACGCCAAGCGAAAGGATCCTCAGAAGGTCATCGGAGTTCTGGGCTGCATGGCTCAGAAGGATCAGGACCTGATCTTTCGCCGGGCTCCTCACGTCGACATTGTCGTCGGAACGGGACAACTGGCGGAGATCCCGCGACTGATCCGTGAAACACGTTCCGCATCACAGCGTGTTCAACAGAAAGCCGTCAGCCTTGGCCGTCGCGAAGGCAGCGTCGCCGCGGTGTCCGGAAGTTTTCAAAGCTACGATCCGCTGCGGGATCCGGAGATGCGCCCAACGCCGTTTCAGGCATTCGTCCGCATCATGATCGGCTGTGACAAGTTCTGCACATACTGCGTTGTGCCGTCAACGCGCGGCCCGGAACAGTCGCGTTCACCGTCGGAGATTCTCCAGGAAGTCGGCGTGCTGGCGGATCAGGGAGTGAAGGAAGTCTGTCTGCTGGGCCAGACTGTCAACAGCTACAAGTACACCGAAAACGGCAGTCTGCATCGGCTGTCGGATCTGATCAGTGCCATCAGCGGCATCGACGGCATCGAACGCATTCGGTTCGTCACAAGTTATCCCAAAGACATGACAACCGATCTGCTGCAGGCCGTTCGAGACCTTCCGCAGGCTGTTCGATATCTGCACGTTCCGCTGCAGCATGGCTGCAATGAGATTCTGCAGCGGATGAAGCGCGGCTACACCGTGGAAAACTATCGCGAAATGATGCACCGCGTGCGTGATGTGATTCCGGAATGCAGCGTGTCGAGCGATTTCATTGTCGGATTCTGCGGTGAATCCGAAGACGCTCATCAGAAGAGCATGGATGCAATCCGGGAATTCCGGTTCAAGAACAGCTTCATTTTCAAGTACAGCGAACGCGGCGGAACCAAAGCGGCCGAACTGATGCCGGACGATGTACCGGACGACATCAAGAAACGTCGCAACAACGAAATGCTGGCTCTGCAAAATGAAATCAGCGAAGAAGACAACGCGGAATTCATCGGACGCCAGGTCAGCGTTCTCGTGGAAGGTCCCAGCCGGTCCTCAGAAAAGAAGGCCGCCCGCGGCGAAGAAACGTCCGTGGCGGGCAGTCTGCTGGCCGTGCAGTTGATGGGGCGTTCGAAGTGCGACCGCATCGTGGCATTCGACGGAAATCCCCGCCTTGCCGGCTCAACCGTGGACGTGGAGATTCACGACTGTACGGCCACGACGCTGATCGGATCGATCGTCACCAGGCAGGTTCAGCACGGGTCTGCCGGAATGCTGCCGATCCTGTCATGATGACCGAAGTCCGGGCTGCGGATATACCCCGAGCGGGGCAAATTGAGGTATTCTGGCTCGCGGCATGAAGAAGTGCGAAAAGTATCAGCGCTCGCCGCGGCCAGTATAAATTCGGGAAACGCGCAGCGACCACCGCCGGGTTTCCTGTACGCATCGGTCTCGGGCAGTCGTCGGCGAATACCTGTGGACAGGCGCCGAACAGCGGTGGACGGACGGCGGCGGCCTCACCGGAGTGCCCAGACGCTGCGCACGCGCATAGCGTGGCAGCGCGACAGGTCGTGAATTCTTTGGTGAAGTGCGACTGTTCGTCCGATGCGGACGAACGCATTCGTCAGGCGAAAGCGGGTTCCGCAGCCATGGCGAGAACTGCGATCTTCGCGCGTCCATCAGGGTCTTCGATCTTCAGAACGACCTCACCGTTTTCAGTGTCAATTTCGATGACGGTAACGGAGTAGATGCCGATTTGCAGGACGTCATCCTGCCTCAGATCGAACTGATGAGACTTCATGTGCCAGCACCACCAAATAGGGAAATCACCCGTTGAACAACGACCGTCTTCAGCGAGTGAGCGAAGATGTTTGTGTGGGTTCAGGGCTGGTTGAACAAAAGTCAATCGCAGTCTGACGGCGTGTCCGAAGAGCACGCAGAAGTCTGTTTCAGGATTGTTCAGCCCTTGTGACGGGGGCGAGTTATAGCCGTTGCCTTCGGCACCTACAATTGCGAATCGGTGTCTTGAAAAAACTTCGCGCGACCTTTTTCTGTTTCACTTTTTTCTGCCACATCTGCCTTGCATCATTCATGTCCTGTCACCTACCGATGAGTCTCCGGCGCGCACGTCGCCACTGTTTTAACGTCCTCTGTTTTCCCGCATAAGCACATCATGAACACTGAGAATCCCCTGCTGATCACCAGCGGATTTCCTGCCTTTGATCGCATTCAGCCCGCTGACGTTCAGGACGGAATTCGAAAGTCTCTGCAGCTTGCCGCGCAGCATCTGCAGGATGCTGAACACAGCGACAGTGCTGACTGGAACAGTCTGATGACGCCGCTGGAAAAGATCGATCTGCTGTTCGAATACGGATGGTCCGCGGTCAGTCATCTGCTAAGCGTTGCCAACAGTGACGAACTGCGTGAAGCTCACGAAGCCATGCTTCCCGATGTCGTGCAGTTCGGTCTGCGAGTCAGCCAGAGTCAGCCGCTGTACGCAAAGATGTGTGCTCTGAGAGACTCCACGGCATGGCCGTCTCTGGCGTCGGCTCAACAGCGAATTCTGACCCGCGCCATTCAGAACGCGGAACTGTCCGGAATCGGTCTGCAGGGCGCGCAACGTGAACGCTTCAATGAGATCTCGCAGCAGTTGTCGCAACTGGCCAGCGACTTTCAGAACAATGTCCTGGACGCGACCAAAGCGTGGCATCTGGACGTTACGAACGCAGCTGATACGGACGGCTGGCCCGCCAGTCTGCGCCGGCTGACGGCGTCCGCATGGAGCCGGGCGAAGGAAAACGCCGACAGTTCGCCGGCGACACCGGAGGCCGGACCGTGGCGAGTGACTCTGGATGCTCCCTGCTTCGGTCCCTTCATGGAACACTGCCGCAACCGTGTCCTGCGAGAAACCGTCTATCGCGCTTACGTCGCTCGAGCCGCCGCCGGCGAATCCGACAACACGCCGCTGATTCAGCAGATTCTGACGCTCAGAAAGGAAAAGGCGGCGCTGCTGGGATTCCGTCATCACGCCGACGTCAGCCTGTCTCAGAAGATGGCCGGCAACACCGACGCCGTGCAGCAGATGTTCGAACGATTGCTGTCCGTGTCACTGCCGCGGGGACGCGATGAGCTGGCGGAAATCAGCGACTTCGCGGCGCAGAACGGTCAGTCGGAAACTCTGGCACACTGGGACGTCGGCTTCTGGGCCGAACGACTTCGGGAGCAGCGGTTTTCATTCACCGACGAAGAACTGCGGCCGTACTTTTCGCTGGATCGTGTGCTGCGGGGCCTGTTCGACCTCTGTCGGCGGCTGTTCGGCATCACGGTCCGGGCGGCGGACGGAACAGCTCCCGTGTGGAACTCCGACGTCCGGTATTTCGAAATTGACAACGAACGCGGCGATCAGATTGCCGGCTTCTATCTGGATCCGTATTCCCGTCCGGAAAATAAGCGCGGCGGAGCCTGGATGAACGACTGCATCGCGCGATCCGCCTCACCGGAAGGAATGCGTCTGCCGGTCGCTCACCTGGTTTGCAACAGCACTCCGCCGGTCGGCGATGTTCCATCGCTGATGACGTTTCGTGAAGTGGAAACGCTGTTCCACGAGTTCGGGCACGGACTGCAGCACATGCTGACAACCGTCAACTTCCGCGACGCCGCCGGTATCAGCGGAGTGGAATGGGACGCCGTCGAACTGCCCAGTCAGTTCATGGAAAACTGGTGCTATCACCGGCCGACTCTGCTGGGCATGGCGGTTCACTACGAAACCGGTGAAACTCTGCCCGACGACATGTTCGAAAAAATCTGCCGCGCTCGAACGTATCGAGCGGCGTCGCAGATGCTGCGGCAACTGCAGTTCGGAATGACCGACATGGAACTGCATTCGACGTTTGATCCGAACGGCGTCGAAACCGCTTTCGATGTGCATCGCCGCATCGCCGAACAGACGTCACCGATGCCGCTGCTGCCGGAGAACCGATTCCTGTGTTCCTTCCAGCACATCTTTGCCGGAGGCTACTCCGCCGGCTACTACAGCTACAAGTGGGCCGAAGTGCTGAGCGCCGACGCGTTCTCCGCATTTGAAGAAGCGGGGCTTGACGATGAGTCCGCAGTCGCCGAAACCGGCCGCAGATTTCGCGACACAATTCTGGCCCAGGGCGGAAGCAGGCATCCGATGGAAATCTACCGGGACTTCCGCGGACGCGAACCCAGCCCCGAAGCGCTGCTGCGACACAACGGACTGCTGAGTGACTGACGCACGAAGTTCGCACCCGCTGCGGCATTTCACGGCTGCCAGATCGACGGTATCGGCAAGAGAACCATTATCCGTTCAGGAATGGTCCGCCTTCAGCCGCGCAGCAAAAAAGCGTTCTCGCCACGGATGCAGCGAGAACGCTTGTTCGTTCAGGTCTGGTTGGTTCGGTCATTTCGCGGAGATTGAAACCCGCGAGCGACGGCTTACCAGTTCTTCGGCTGCAGCAACCAGTACCAGGCCTTCTTTTCCTTGTTGAAGTTCAACTGCCAGTAACCGTCATCCCATTCCAGTTTCGCTTCCCGCCATCCCAGGGGAACCTGCGGATACGGATAGAATGGTCCGATGTACGGAAACGCGCTGGCACTGTACTGAGTCGGATAGGTCACGGCAGCAGAGTTCGGATACTGAGCGTATGCCGGCCATGCGTGCTGTGGCAGGTGCGGGTTCGAGTAGGCTCCCACGCCCGCGACCGAAGCCGGAGGCATCATGCCCTGCATCATCATGTGATCGCCGGACATCATCGAAACGGGCATCATCTGCGGAGCACCACCGGCGTAGGCCGTTTGTGCGATCGGATTGCTGATCTGAAGCTGATTGCTGACGCCGCGAACACCGGGAACTCGCTTTGCCGCTGCAGAAGCTGCCTGCTTCTGCTCGGAAGTCGCCACGGAACCCAGCAGGGTTGCCGTTCCTTCCTGGTATCGAATTTCGATGTCGTATCCCACCAGGCCGGACTGTGACAACGCCTGTCCGATCTGCTGAGCCTTTGCCTGATTTTCGGCACCGATTGGCCGTGAATCCGTTTCCGGCTGGTATTGAATCTGACGAACGCGGCTGTTGGCGTCGGAAGATTCAAAGACGGCCGTTCGTACCTGAGTGTTCGTCATGGCGGAGGTCGCAGCCGTCTGCTGAATTTCGCCGGAGGGAACATACTTCAGGTTGTTGTCGACGTGCTTGATGCCCGGCAGGCTCTGGCAAACCTGAGTCGCCAGAGCACGGTGGGTGACGTCGCGGACCTTGCCGTCCAGCCGGACGGTGTCGCCCTGTGCTTCGATTTCAATGTCGTAGCCATTCAGCCGGGCTTCCTTCAGAGCTTCGGCGACCTGTTCGGCCTGCCTCTGGTTCTGAGCCTGCTGAGTTGTCGCGTTGAACGGCGTTTTCTGCCGCAACCCGCCGAGAAATCCGTCGGCGCTGGAAAAGGCAGGGTTGGCCGCCATGATCCCCAGCACCAGTAACCATTTTCCGTACTTTGGCATGAAAGCTCTCCTCCTGAGATACCTACCGTTCCAGACCGCGTTGAAACCGCCGTGCGGCTGTTCCGGGCGGTAACCAGAGCCCACTGGACATCCAGAACCGGACGCTGAAGAAAATCGAAGTGACTGAAACCAGCCGCCTCCGCCCCACGTGATCCACGTTGGATTGACTGTTCTGTCTCATATGACAACCGACCGGATGACCGGTTCCCGATATGGACACGTCAGTAACATCGGTCACGTCGTGCGGCTTAGATAAACATTTCTGGTTTTTTGCGAAGTGCCGGAAGCAGGAGTTGTGCACGAAGAACGAATTCCGCCGCTTTTTCGGTCGCCGGGTTCGATGAGTTCGCCGCTAATGCACGCGCCGATACCGACACATTGGCTGAACCGAAACTCAGTGCCCCGTGATACTGGATAATTTGCGGCGTCTGCGAGTTCCCGGCCGTGCCTGTCAGTTGGATCGAAGCTCCTGAACACTCGACGGAATCAGGTTCGATAAGAAACGTGGACCGATCTGCGCGTTGAGAATTTCTCCACTTGGTGCGATTCTTGCTTTCAACGTTCCAGTGGTTGAGGCGTCAGATGCTACGCTGCCCAGGCTGCGGCGACGGCACAGACGATCGCACGGATGCCGGCAAACACATGTCAAATTGTCCCGTCCGCGGGGCAGGGCCTTTATTGAGAACCCCGGAGTCATTCCCATGGCGGGAACTGTTCGCCTGATCCTGGCGTTTCACAATCATCAGCCGATCGGCAACTTTGACGGCGTGTTTGAACAGTCGTATCAGGAAAGCTACCGACCGTTTCTGGACGTACTGCGGGAGTATCCTGATATCCCGTTCGCGCTGCATACGTCCGGAAGCCTGCTGGAATGGCTGGAAGCGGCTCACCCGGAATACATCACGCGGCTGGGCGACATGGTGCGGCAGGGGCAGATTGAGATTATCGGTGGCGCTTACTACGAACCGATTCTGGCCAACATTCCGCGGCGCGACCGTGTCGGTCAGATTCGAATGTTCAGTGATCACCTGGAAGCCCTGTTTTCCACGACCGTGCGCGGCATGTGGGTTCCGGAGCGAGTCTGGGAACAGTCGTTCGCCGGCGACATCACGGCCGCCGGAATTCGTTACACCATTCTGGACGACTACCACTTTCGCTGCGGCGGTCTGAGGCAGGACGATCTGTTCGGATACTATGTGACCGAATACGAAGGACGTCTGCTGTCGGTCCTGCCGGGCAGCGAGAAGCTGCGATACACGATTCCGTTTCAGGACCCGCAGGCGACGATTGATTACCTGAAAGACGTTGCCAGCCGGTTCGAAAACCCGGTGGTCGTATTCGGTGACGATGGCGAAAAATTCGGAACCTGGCCGGACACGTTTAAGCACGTCTATGAAGATCGCTGGCTGCACCGGTTCCTGGATGCGCTCCGCGCGAACCAGTCATGGCTGAAGGTCACAACGCCCGCCGAAATGCTCGACCATGTCGCTCCGCTGGACACCTTCTATCTGCCCGATGCCAGCTATCGCGAAATGACCGAATGGGTTCTTCCCGCAGAAACTCAAAAGGAATATCAGCGGCTGACTCACGAAAAGCGCGAAGGCGACGCCGACTGGCACCAACTGCTGCAGTTCACGCGCGGCGGCTTCTGGAGAAACTTCCGGGTCAAATATCCGGAAAGCAACGAGATGTACGCACGCATGATGGACGTGAGTGCTCACGTTGCCAAACTGGACGGCGAAGCGTCGCTGGACTGCGATTCGACGGAACTGCTGGAAGACGCTCGCCGCTGTCTGTACCGCGCGCAGTGCAACTGCAGCTTCTGGCACGGAGCTTTCGGCGGACTGTATCTGCCCCATCTGCGAAACGCGGTGTACGCCAACCTCATCGAAGCGGACACGCTGCTGGAACAGGTCGAACAGCGCGGCGACAGTTGGGTCGACTTCGCCACCGGCGACTTTAACCTGGATGCCCGACCGGAAGTGAAGCTCAGCAATCAGCGGCTGGTCGCATTGTTTTCGCCGGCGACCGGCGGACACATGTACGAACTGGATCTGCGAGCCTGCAAAGTCAATCTGCTGGCAACGCTGAATCGTCGGCCGGAAGCGTACCACCAGAAAATCTTCGATCACGCGGAGAAGCTTCGTCAACAGGCCGACGGCGGCGACGGTCATGAAGAAGTCGCCAGCATTCATGACATCGTGCGGTTTAAGCAGCCGGACCTGGACCGCAAGATCGCTTTCGACTCATGGCCGCGCAAGAGTCTGGTGGATCATTTTCTGCAGCCGAGTCTGTCGCTGGATGACTTCTACGGCGGGAAGGGTTTGCTGAGCGGTTTTGCGACGTCCACCTATGAAGCGTCCATTCGGCGCGGCAGCAATGAAGTCGCTCTGGAAATGTGCGGTCGCGGAGCCGTCGGCGGCTGCAGCGTCGAAATTCGCAAGATCGTGGTCGTTTCGAAGGACCGGCCCGGCGAAATCGTCGTGCAGTATCAACTGCACGGGCTGCCTCAGAATGTTCCGATGCACTTCGGCGTGGAGTTCAACTTCGCCACGATGCCGGGCGGAGCGTCCGATCGCTACTTCTACGACGCCAGCGGGTCGCAACTCGGCCGGCTCGACAGCCGCCAGCAGCTTGCTTCCGCCGACCGTATTGGTCTGGTCGATGAGTACCAGGGCCTGGACGTGTCGCTGGAATTGTCGCAATCTGCCGGGTTGTGGGCGTTTCCGATCGAGACGATCAGCCAGTCCGAATCCGGATTTGAACTGGTCCATCAAAGCGTCGTCGTGGTCCCGCACTGGGAATTCACGGCTCCGGCCAGCGGTCCGTGGACGGTTGACATGAGGCTGGTGCTGGACACGTCACTGGCTCGCGCTCGGCAACTGGCGGAAATTGGCCGCGCGGGAGAAATCACCGACGAATCTGAATCCGGTGCCGATGCATCAACTCCGCCGGTTCTTGCAACGCGACAGTAGTCCGATTCCGAAAGAACACCGCTCATGCTTGACCGCGTGTTTGTCTGTCGGCAGATCCCGGCTGCCGGACTGGACCGTGTGACTGCCGCGACCGACTGCGAAGTCTGGCGCGAGCAACTGCCGCCGCCGCGTGAAATCCTGCTGGAAAAATCCCGAGGCTGCGCCGGCGTGCTGGCTCTGCTGAGCGACCGCATCGACGCAGAATTCTTCGACCACGCCGGTCCGCAGCTAAAAGTCGTCAGCAATTTTGCGGTGGGCTACAACAACATCGACGTCGACGAAGCCACACGCCGAGGCGTTGCGATCGGCAATACACCGGGCGTTCTGACCGAAGCCACCGCCGACATCGCCGTCGCTCTGCTGCTGGCCGCCGCGCGGCGTGTTCGCGAAGGCATCGAAAACGTCAGCCGACGCGAATGGCTGACCTGGGAACCCATGGGCTTCATCGGTCAGGATCTTGCCGGAAGAACGCTGGGAATCGCCGGCATGGGACGCATCGGTCTGGCCACCGCGAAACGGCTGCGATTCGGCTGGGACATGAACGTGATCTACACGTCGCGGTCTCCGAAACCCGACGCCGATCGGCAACTCCAGGCTCGGCGAGTTTCCTTCGACGAACTGCTGTCCGAAAGCGACTTCATTTCCATTCACACCGACCTGAATCCGGAAACGCAGCATCTGTTCAACGCCGCCGCTTTCAGCGCGATGAAGCCAGGTGCCGTGCTGGTCAACACGTCGCGCGGCGGAGTCGTCGATCAGACAGCTCTGCATCAGGCATTGACCACCGGACAGATCTTTGCGGCGGGACTTGATGTCACCGACCCGGAACCTCTGGCGGACAACAGCCCTCTTCGAGAACTTGCGAACTGTGTCATCGTTCCGCACATCGGCAGCGGAACCGTTTCCAGCCGAAACGCGATGGCGGAAATCGCCGCTGACAATCTGCTGGCCGGTCTGGCCGGCAAACCGCTGCGACACGCCGTCAACAGCGTCTGACAGTGCGACGCGCAGCGCTTCGCGGTTCAGGAAGCAGCGTCACAGGCACATCGCACTTGCTCCGGCCCCGCTGGAATGATTGCTTACCGCGGAAATGAGGGCGCTGATCCAAATGCGTTTCAGGCCCGGCGGGCCGACATACCGTCAGCCGGCGGCGTGAGCCGCCGGTCTGGCAGCGAGTTCATGGCCGGAGCCCCGGTAGGGGCGTCACAACTGACGACTGGTCGTTTCCCGGGACCATGTCACCGCATCAACGTTGTCCGCGGCACACTCAGAGGGAATCGACCAGGCTGTCAGCGACACGCCGACGTCAGAAACTCAGACCGGCGCGAACCATGACCGTACCCGACGGTTTGAATTCTGCGGGGTCGTCGTCGAATGTCACGCTTCGGCCAAAGACGTAGCCGACTTCAAACAGTGAGCTGATGCCGTCTGTTCGTTTGCTTTCGAAACCGGCGATCACTCGGAAGTCTCGAAAATTGACGAAGTCGTCAGCGCCCGACGGCCGCTGCACGGCGAACCGACCACCGCCGAATTCTCCCGCCAGATACACCCAGTCTTCCACGGGAACGGTCGTGCCAAACCAGTGGATTCGTCGGGCGATGCGCGGTCGCGGCGCTGTGATTTCGATCCGCGTATCCGTGTTTGGCTTGTAGATCAGTCCTCCGGCCGGAACCACCGGCAGTCCGTTCTGATTCAAGGCAATCGCGCCCAGCATCAGTTCCCAGCGGTCATTCAACTGCGTGGTGGCAAAGCCGTGACCTGTCAGGCGAAAGCCGGACGCCGAAGTTTCGAAATCGGAATAGACGCCGCCCGTGACGCCCACGACCAGTTTCGTGCGATCACTCCAGTCATGCAGCCACGTCGCCGTCAGCGTCGCGGAATAGAGTTCCGACTTCAGCCCCAGAGCGGTGGGAGCATCCAGTGATCGCAGTCCGAAGGCAGGTGTCAGGACGAGAAACTTCAGGTTCTGAAACGGCATCGGAGCAATCACCGATACCTGAGTGGAAACGTCGGTGATTCCCAGGCCATCGCTTCCGCCGCCGGGAAGATAGGTCAGTTTCACACCGGCATCTCTGACCAGGCGGGGAACGCCGCCTTCGAACAATTCCTCCGGTGCTTCGCCGGGAGCGGGTTCGTCCGGCGGTTCCAGTGTCAGCTCCGGTGTGGAAACTGTGTTTTCCTGATTCAGCGCGGGAGTGTGTGCATTCGCGTTCCTCAGCGGAGCCAGCACAAGGCAGCAACCGACCGCAAGCCACATGGCGAAACGCAAAGCCGCCTTGAAGCGCACCGGAGCCTTCATGAACGACTTCCCGACGAGCACCGATTGTCCCGCAGCCGGTTCAGCGGTGAGTGCGTTCCATGAACATCGATCCATGACCGGCAGTCCGTTGTTGAAACCTCACGCAGGCGAGAACTCAGACATGACTGTGCACTGGGGAACAATTCCGCACAGAGGATTGATCGTTGTTCGAACGGCACGCGGAATTCGTGTGACGTGAACCAGTGACAGAGACTGCGAGACGCAGTTTTCTGATTCGCGTCGCAGACGGTGTGCCGGGACCGTTCCGGGGCTGCGACGTCGCGCCCGGCACGCCACTCCCGCGGCGCGGAAGTGTGATGAAAAACGGCGCACGGCGATAGACGGGTTCCGCGCGATTCGGCACGGTCAGCGTCGGCAGATTCTGCCGAAACGGGTCGACCACGTCGTTACGGCCCGCGAACGAGGAACTACGTCAGCGCGGCGCCGAGCGAATCGAAGAGATCGACAGGATTCACGTCATACGACGGAACATCGCTCGCGGCGCTGTACAGCCACGCCACTCCCTGGTCGTATTGAAACGCGGGAAAGCACCGAATCTCCGTTTCCGGTTCATCGCGAAACAGCTCAGAAAACACGTCGATTCTGGCTTCGTCGCCAATGACGGCCACGCGAGCGACGCGGCTGACCTGTTCAAACGATGTCGCAATCGCGTCCCACACCAGGGCGACGTAGTCGGCTCCGGGCTTTGAGATCGTTTCCAGGACACAAATCTGCCCGTGCTGATCGATCAACGCCCGCAATTCATTCAGAACGGGCGGAAGATCCGTGTAGCTCCAGGCTCCGTCCGAATTGATTCGAACGATGTTTGTGTGGCGGACAGGTCTTATTGTAATCATTGCAATGGCCCTGATGGCTGCGTCGATTGCGGCGGGGCGCCGCGGTTCACTTCGGGAAGTTGCCCGTCGACTCGTGCAACTGCCCGTGCTGTCAGGCGATTGGAATTTTGTGAAGGATTCTGAATCTCCTGCAGCCTGCCTCTCCCTATTCGCCGGTGATCGCCATTTATCCGGCGGACTTGCAGACGAACACACGACAAACCGGGATTGTCTGATTATTGTCTGATATCGGGACGTTTCTTCTGTCGTCGAAGGGCAATTCCAATGGCTGGAAAAGTTTCCCGTTGCAGAGACCTTCACTGTGCAAATTCCCGGACGATCGGCAGGGACAAAACCCGCTGGGGGACTTCCGGAAACCGGGAAAAAATCGTCCGGATCAGGGCAACAAACGGCCATACCGAGGGCTTTCCCGAAGACGTCCCCGGCGCCGCTTCTGTCGATCGGAGCGCCGTCGGCATTTCTTTCGGAGCCAGCAAACTCATGAACCGGACAGCGCTGCTGATTCTGTGGATCCTGCTGTTCATCGGCGGTCAAAGCCTGAGGGCTGATGAGCCGCTGCCAGGGCTTGATGATTATGTGGTTTCGGTAATGCAGGAGCGGCAGGTGCCGGGAGTCGGCATCGCCATCGTGAAGGACGGCGGCGTGCTGCATTCGAAGGGGTACGGAACGACGCGAATCGACGGCGGTGAGCCTGTGACATCCGCGACACCGTTCCCAGTGGCGTCCATCACCAAAAATTTCACCGCCACGGCGCTCGCCATTCTTGTCGACGAAGAGAAGATTGCCTGGGACGACCCGGTTGTCAGCCATCTGCCGGAACTGAGGTTCTGCGACGACTATCGAACACAGCACACGACGATTCGCGATCTGGTCTGCCACCGCACGGGTTTGCAGCGCGGAGATCTGTTGCCGTGCCGCAATGACGTTCCCGCTGCGGAGATCGTTCGCCGCATTCGCTACCTGCAGCCCGAAAGCGGATTTCGCGAAACAGTGACTTACAACAACCTGGCGTATTACGCGCTGGGGGAACTGATCGGCCGCGTTTCCGGAACGTCGTGGGAATTGTTCGTTTCAGAACGTGTGCTGAAGCCTCTGGACATGCAGCAGACGTCGACATCGCTGCAGGCGCCCGACGGCGAACCTGCCACTTTCATCCACCAGTTCATCGATGGCGAAACGCGAGCCGTTCAACTTTCCAGCCCGCGAACCAAAATTCCGTCGCCGGCCGGGTCCATTCGTTCGACAGCCGACGACATGGCGAAGTGGATGCTGGCCGCAATGACGGCCGGTGACAATCAGGCCGCTTTGCTGACGGCTAAGACTCGCCGCTATATGCAGACGATTCACGCCTCAATTCCGGTGACATGGAAGACAGACGGCAATCCGTTTGCGGCTGACTTCTACGGATTCGGACTCGGATGGGAGGTCATGAACTATCGCGGTCGGAAACTCTGCTTTCACAGCGGCTCAACAGGAACCGTCTGCGCCGTCATGCCGGACGAGGGAATCGGCGTGACGATTCTGACAACGAAGGAATGGTCGCAGCTTCCCGGCATGTTGATGTACGACGTGCTTGATGCGCTGCTCGACGGTCCGAATGCGACCTGGGATCAGGAACACTGGGCGTTCTGGAAGAAGGCCGAAACCAACCCCGACACGACTCGTCAGCGGAATCTGAAGGAAGCCGAAGAAAGCCGCGATCCCAAACGAGAACCGGAACTGGTGCCTGCGAAGTTCGCAGGACAATACGCCTGCGATTTGCTGGGGGATCTGCGGATCACGGAAGTGGATGGTCGTCTGCTGCTGACATTATGAAAAAACGACGCCTGGCAGCTGGATCACTGGAGCGGCAACACGTTCTACGTGCGTCACCCGGTCGAGAACTTCCCGCATGACGACTGGCTGGTGGAGTTCCACGTCGACGAAGGCTGGCCGGCGTCGGCGTCAATCAGGCGACTCGGATGGGACGAAGCGATACCGCTTTTCGAACGTGTGCATTCCGGCGCGGACGAGACCCGCGTTCAGGATGCGAGCTGTCCTAATCGCGGGAGTCCGGCGCCAAATGCCCCGGACATGCCGACAGCCGACGAACTCAGCGCTCCGCCTGAATGAACGCCGCGAGGGCTGTCATTCAGGAAGCGTCGAATTCGTCGGCGAAAAAGCAGATCTCGGCTGCTGCGACTGACTGCTGTTTGCCGGACCGGATGACGTCGATCCTGCACAGCCGGCAGATACCGAGGAAGGAAAATCCGCTGCGAGGCGCGTCAGATGACGCCGCCATGCACGCGGTAAGGTGTCGCCAGGTCAGGCAGTTCCAAACCCCAGATTCGTTCCCACGTTTCGGGGATGTGCCGCAGGCTTTCTGACGAATAGATCAACTGCCGTGCTCGCACGTCAGGATTTGGCGACCAGATGGGCAAGGCGCAACCGACGTTGGTTACCGTCGAGGCCAGCAACAGACCAGCAAGCAGACGTCTTCGCAGCTTCATCATCGCGTCCTTCCCTGGACTTCGGCTCGGCAATCGTCGTCGCTGCCGATGTCGAATCTTTCAGAACTCAAATCCACGTTGTGAGTCATCGCGGCAATGCGGCTTGCAACCGTTTTCGCCGGATTTGGCAGGCCACCGAGACTGGTGCCCGAAACTCGGAAGCACCAGTTGATTCAGTGTCTTGCCGACGCCCGGAAGTTCCAGGCGCCGTTTTCAAAACCCTGTCAGGCGACGACTCAACGGGAAATCATGATCTGAGGGGACACGCGGTCGGCTGTTCAACTGCCGTAACTTCCGACTCCCGTGTCACTTCCGCGCGGACGCGGCGGACTGGAGCCGGAGAACGCAACGGCTCCCGGTCCGTTGTGACTGGCAGCCGGAATCCCGCCGGATGCGGGAGGAGTGCTCGAGGTCAGGCGACTGGACCGCTCGCGAGCCTGCGTGGCCTCGGCAGCGGCTTTTTCCCGAGCGTTCTCGGCTTCTTCGAGCAGGCGGACTCGTTCTTCCATTTCCTTGCCCGGTTTGAATGTAACCACAAATTTGGCGGGGACTTCCACCTGCCCGCCGGTTCGGGGATTGCGTGCCTTTCGAGCGGCTCGTTTCTTGACCTCGAAGACGCCAAAGTTCCGCAGCTCGATACGACGATCTTCGACCAGCGTTTCGACGATCGCATCGAACGTCTTCTGAACAATCTCTTTGGTCTTCAGTTGCGTCAGTCCAAGCTCTTCCGAAATCGCTTTGACAATCTCTTTCTTGGTCACGAAAACCGTCCCCCGAGAAAGGTGCTACCTGCTGTCCACGGCAAAGCTGGATGCGTCAGACATCTGCAACCCGTAAACCAGTTCAAATCAGCCCCGGACCGGACCGGCAGACGACGCAGCCGGAAACGGTCATGGTGACTCAACTGTATAATTGCAAAAGACTTACTGTCAAGACACTTCCCCGGCGGGGCAGCGCTGACAGGCGTACGGAGTCCCTGACTGGCGGTTTCCAGGCGGTTCCCGTCGGATCATGATTTCACGTTGAGTTGTCAAAGAACAGGTGCTGACGCGGCTTCAAACCGGTCAACATCAGACTTATCGACGCCTCACAACCCGAGTCTTAGAAAAAATCGGCACAATCGCGCCAGATTCCAGGGTCGCCGCAGACTGACTGCCGCGCTGTCAGGGCAAAATCCGGGCTCCCTCAGGACGTCAACTGGACATCAGGCCAGTTTGCCGCGACTCTGCCGATCAGGCGGTGTCTGCCGCGATCGGCACCGGCAAAATTCGCTGAATTCGACAAACGTCCACACTGGCACAGGCGTAACCACGTTATGCCGTACCCTTCGTGGCCTGCGGCCCGCGGGTTTATTGCGTTCGCAGCAGCCCGTCGCCGCAAAAGTGGTGAAGCGGAATGCGGTCGCCGGGACAGGCAGCCTTTCGATCGTCACCGCTGAATGCAGTTTTCATCTCAGCCCCAATAGTCTTGAAGCCAACGACATGCAGAGCCAGGAAAACGTCATTGAGATTCGAAATCTGACGAAGGTCTATCGCGATTTCTGGGGCCGAAAGAAGGTGGAGGCCGTCAAAAGCCTGAGCCTGGACGTCAAACGTGGTGAGGTCTTCGGATTGCTGGGACCCAACGGTTCCGGGAAGACCACCACGATCAAAATGCTGCTGGGACTGCTGTTTCCCACGTCCGGCGACATTCGCATTCTGGGCAAGAGTGCTTCCGACGTGGAAAAGAACGAACGGATCGGTTACCTGCCCGAAGAATCCTATCTGTACCGCTTTCTGAACGCTGACGAAACGCTCGATTTCTACGGTCGGCTGTTCAAGATGTCCGGTGCCGAACGAGCGTCGCGGTCTGATGAGCTGATTAAGCTGGTCGGACTCGACAAGGCCCGCCGCCGTCAGTTGAAAGAGTATTCCAAGGGGATGACTCGCCGTATCGGCCTGGCTCAGGCACTCATCAACAACCCGGAACTGGTTCTGCTGGACGAACCCACAAGCGGCCTGGACCCGATCGGCACACGAGAAATGAAGGACCTGATCCTGAAGCTGCGGGATCAGGGCAAGACTGTCGTCCTGTGCAGCCATCAACTGGCCGACGTCCAGGACGTCAGTGACCGCATCGCCATTCTGTTCCAGGGCGAACTCAAGGTACTCAGCGATGTGACCAGTCTGCTGGAACTGCGGGACGAAACCGAAATTCGCACCAGCAGTCTGAGCGACGAAGCGATCGCGGAAGTGCAGGCGGTGCTGGCAAAGCACAACGCGTCCGAAGCTGCCATCCGCCGGCCGCGAGCGGACCTGGAGCAGCTCTTCCTGAGAACCGTTCGGGAAAGTGGCGAACGCCCCGGCCGCCGGTTTACTGCGGAGGAAATGAGCGCCTCTGGAGGTGCCCCGCAGGAAGAGGTCGCCGCCGGTTCGGACAGCAGGAAGTCCTGAAACACAAGCCGGCTTTCGCTGGCCGCCGCCCACGCGTTTTGCAAATGGCCGATTTGGCCGCGTGAAATGAAATCTTCCGGGATTGCTAACCACCCTCACGAACTCAAGTACTGACCAACCATGGATTTCAATCCGACACCCTTTGATTTCCCGGCGGGACTTGCCATCTGGGCTTTGGTCAACATCGTGGCCCTGGCGGTGGTCCTGTATGTCTGCCTGATTGTCGCGTTTTCCAGAACTGACAACCAACTGCGGTCGCTGGTCTTGATCGGTATGGCGACAGGGGCTGCTCTGCTGGCGGGCCCGCTGCACTTCCTTTGGGAGCCGATCGCCAGGCAGGCACCGGCGCTGATCAATCAGGATAAGTCGCTGACAGCCATCGTGATTGCCGGAGTGGTCTGCCTGGGAGTTCTGGCGGCGACGTGTACCGGTCGCGGGCGTCGAGGCGTGCGGCTGCTGGGTCGTGGTATCAAATCACTGGTGGACGACGTCCGGTCGGTGTCTCCGCGGCGCGTGTTCGCGATGGCAGGACTGACGGTTCGCGAAGCTCTGCGACGAAAAGCCCTTCTGGTGTTCGTCGTCTTCGCGATGCTGCTGATGTTTGCCGGCTGGTTTCTGACCGGCGGTGTCGGCAAAGAGGACATGCAGGTCAACGTTCACATTACCTTCGTGCTGACGACGATTTCCTGGCTGATCCTGCCGGTGGTCATGTTTCTCAGTTGCTGGGGAATTCCGGAAGACATCCGATTAAGGTCGCTGCACACGGTGGTGACCAAACCGACCCGGCGCGTGGAAGTCGTGCTGGGACGTATGCTGGGATTCGGTTCGGTATCGGTGCTGGTCCTGGTTGTGATGGCGGTGGCCGGTCTGATCTGGGTCAAGCGACAGGTACCCGCGGACGTGCAGAAGGAGCGTCTGATCTGCCGAGTACCGGTCTACGGGCTGTTCTACTTCCTCGACCGATCGGGAACCCCCACGCGGCGCGGCATTAACGTCGGCGATCCCTGGGAATACCGTTCTCACATTGAAGGGAACACGAAGGCGCGAGCCGTGTGGGTCTTCAGCGATGTCACACCGGACCGACTCGGCGACGAATTGCGGCTGGAATCGCGGTTTGAGTCTTTCCGTACAATCAAAGGTTCTGATGAAAGCATTCAGCAGGGTCTGGAAGCCCAGTACACGCTGGTGAACAACCCGCGGGAAGAGACGTTCGGCTTCTTCGGAGCCGGAGCAAGCTTTCGCGAAGTCGGGGACCAGTTGCGCGAAGGCCAGTTTCAAAATGCATCCGCCAGTTTTGCAGACATGGCAAGCCGGATGAGGTCCACGCCGTCGGACTTTCCGGTGGCCGACACGGATCTTGTGTGGCCCGGTTTCCTTGAGGCCTCAAACCAACTGAAGCGGCTTGGCGGCGACTTCACTGATGTGCAGCAGGCGTTCGAGGAAATGGCGACGGCACTGTCGAACGTCAATAACCCGGAAGACACCGCCGAGTACGAAGTGGCCGCGGACAAGGCGGACCGCCTGTCTGAAGTCCTCGCCGAAAAAGGTGATGACCTGCTGGCTGCGATGCCCAGGCTGGAAGTTCCGCTGGAACCGTTTCGCGTTCTGGAATACCACGAAGGCGACAACCAGGTCACGTATCCCCGAAAGCTGACCTTCGCTCCGGACTATGAAACGCTGGCTCGCTACCTGGCGACAACCATTTCCGCATGGAACGACGAAGGCCGGCTGGTCGACGGCGACCAGTTGAAGGACAGCCTGATCGATGACCTGGCGGCGGGAACTCAGATTTCAGAACTGAACGCCGAATTGCTGGTGGAGGTGCTGAGCGAGCAGATCTCGGAAGGCGCACTGGCCATCGATAACGGAAAGCTGACGGTGACCTCGGGAGACCGGTGGCTGCAGTATTTCGATCAGATCGTGCGACAGGAAAAGCTGATTTCGCAGGATCCCGAAGGCTGGAAGCTGGAAGTCGATATCTTTGACGATCTGGTCAATAACGACGGCCGGCTGCGAATTGAAGTCGCCTGTCTGAACGACCAGATGTTTATCGGGATGGCTCGACCGGACATGTTTCTGCGGTTGCCGAACAAGTCGTTTGCGGTTGGCTATGCCAAAGCGGTGCTGAATATCGGCCTGATGCTGCTGCTGGTCGTGGCGCTGGCTGTGACCGCCAGTTGCGTTGTGAAAGGCCCGGTGGCGTTTTTCCTGACACTGGCGCTGTTCACGATCGGTCAGTTCTTCCATGATTTCATGTATCAGGTGATGTCCGGTCAGGCTCCATCGTCCGGGCTGATCGAATCAGCGCTGATGATTGCTCGGCACCGGAATCCCAGTATCGGACTGGATTCCAGCGAACAGGCTCGCCAGGTGATCGGCGCATTCGACTCGGTCTTTCGAGGCCTGTTGATGGGAGTCAGTCAGATTGTCCCGGACTTCGGAGTGTTCAGTGAGGCCTCGGCGTACGTCGAAAACGGTTTCGACGTTCCGTGGAATTCCTCGGTGCTTCCGGCTCTGGCTGTGCTGGTTGGTTTTCTGATTCCCTGCGTCCTTGCCGCGACCGCGTTTCTGAAGTTCCGAGAACTGGAAGCGAAATGAACAAGCTTACGTCCCGACAACGAAAAATGGCCTACGCGGGCGGGGTTCTGGTCCTGCTGGTCCCGATTGTGTTTCTGGGAGCACCGGCGACTCAGGACGTGCAGCCGGGGGCGAAAGCGACCGCGTCCGGTGGAATGCTGGCCCGCATGCGTGTCGAGCAGGATCTTGGCGAAAGCACGCTGGGTGATATTGACCCGTCCAGCGCCGCCATGAATCTGGTCCTGCTGGGTCTGCGCGGACCGGCGGTCAGTCTGCTGCATCAGAATGCGATCGGATACCAGGAACACAAGGACTGGGGAAAACTGAAGACGACGGTCGATTCGATCATTCGTCTGCAGCCGCACTACATCAAAATCTGGCAATACCAGGGCTGGAATCTGGCGTTCAACGTATCCCGCGAATGGGACAAGGTGGAAGACCGGTATTTCTGGGTTAAGGAAGGCCTGAAGTTTCTGAAAGACGGCACGGACCGGAACCAGACCGCCACGATATTGTTCCATAACCTGGCGGACTTCATGGGAAGAAAGATCGGCAGTGCGGACGAGAAGAAGTTCTTCCGCAATTTCTTCCTGCACGATCCCGATCCTCAGTTTGAAGGCGGAGCCGATCCGGTTTTGAATCCTGACGGCAAGGACAACTATCTGGCCGCGTATGACAACTTCGTGAAGGCAAATGAAAAGGATGATGCCTACGGCGTATCGGGCATGACCTATGTGTTCTTCCGGCAGGGGCCAGCGCGAGCACTTTTGGACTATGCGGCGGCATTTCAGGCGGACGGCCCCGACTATGACACTTCGGCCGCCGCCAGCGACGCCGATCGGCAGGCTCGCGAAGAAGAGGCTCAGCAGTCGTTCGCCACCAGAAGTCGCGATGCCTGGGACAACGCCTATCGGGACTGGACCGAAGTCTACGGCAAGGAAGTGTTCCGCGGTCTGAATGACATCCGTTATCGCCTGAACTCCACGGAAGAAGAGCTGGAAGCGGACGCAAAGACGAACGGTGTCACGCTGGAACAGCAGCGCCGGGTCTGGCTGCAGAATCAGGACATGACCCACTATCGATTCTGGACCGCATTCGCAGATTGCGAGCGTGATCCTGTGATGGTGGATGCACACCGCGCCATCTATGAAGGCAAGCGTGCGTTTGCCCGCGGCGAAACATCGGATCCGCCTCCCGCCGAAGACGGCACGCCTCAGGTATCCCGGGCGGAGGAACTGTTTTTCGAAGGCATGACCAGGTTCGAAGAGGCGCTGGGCAAGTATCCTGACCTGGCGTTTCACCAGGACTATATCGAGGAAGCCATGCTGGCCGTCTACTATTGGGAAAAGGTCCACCAGTTCAATGGCAAGCGGCCTCCGGAAGAATTCCCGCTGAAGAAACTGAGCATTGAAAACGCCGGCAAGGCTCCGGAAATCGAGCTGCAGTTCTTCCGCGAAAACCGAGCCGGATTCTGATGCTGGAGCAACTCTTGCCCGCAGGTCCGATCTTTGTTCGAGAAGCTCTGACGGCCCCTCGACGGTTACGTCACTACCTGCTGCGATCGGGTTACGTCGCGTGCCTGCTGGTGCTGATGTATTCCATCCGCCAGGCCACCATCGGCTTTCAGGACGTGCAGTTTTCCGGCGATATCGCGTCGTTCAGCAACCTGGCGTTTCAGGTATTTGCGCTGCTGCAAATGACGCTGGGAATGTTCTTTGCCACTCTGTTTACAGCGGCCAACGTTGCTCAGGAAAAGGATCGCCGAACGCTGATCCTGCTGCTGATGACAGACATGCGCAACCGCGAGCTGACCTATGGAAAGCTGCTGGCCAGCCTGCTGATCGTCGCTGTCCTGATCGCGGCTTCCATTCCCGTGTTCTGCACGCTGCGACTGCTGGGCGGTGTCACGTGGGGCCAGGTGTTCTGGACGGAAGCTCTGATCGCCGCCGCGTCACTGGCTGCCGGAAGCTGGGGATGTCTGGTCGCGTTCTGGCGGGAAAAGACGTTTCAAACCCTGGCCATCAGCGTGCTGGGTGTCGTGCTGGCGGTGGCTTTCGTGGAAGGCCTGGCAATCGTGGCCGGCACCTCGTCGAACATTGGTTCCTGGATCGCGCTGGCTTCGCCCTACCGTCAGCTTGGCCACATCCTGAATCCACTGTCGACGACGACGTCCGGGCCCGTGTCCGTGTCGGCACTGCCGTCCGTGGCAATCCTGCTGGCGACGGCGCTGGGGTTGAGCCTGTTTACCGTCGCCCGGCTGCGAGTCTGGAATCCGTCGCAGTCGCTGCGGCAATCCGCCATGGAAAGTCCCGAAAACTCTGCCTCAGACGCAGCGGGCGAAGCGGTCTCAGTGCCGCGAGTCACAAAGGTCACTCGACACCGGCACGTCTGGAACAATCCGGTCGTGTGGAAAGAAGTCGTCACGCGCGGATACGGGAAACGCATGTTGTGGATCAAACTTGCCTACGTGCTGCTGGCCGTGCTGATCGGCTATGGAGTCATCTCGTCCGGCGGAAATTCCACGGATTCGCTGGTGCTGGGCATGGTATCTCCCGCAACCGCCGCGTTTCTGGGAATCAGCCTGATCAGCCTGCTGCTGGCCAATGCCCAGGCCGTGACTTCCATTACCACGGAACGCGACTGGAAGACTCTGGACATCCTGCTGGCGACGGACCTGAACGCTCGGGAATTCATGACAGGAAAAATCGTCGGCGCACTGTGGAACGCCCGGGAGATGGTGTTGCTGCCGATGCTGCTGGTCGTGTGGATGCTGATTCGCGGAACGAATGCTTCACTGACGCTGGAGAATTCTGTCTACCTGATCGTGACGTATTTTGTTCTCAGCCTGTTTGCGGTGATGCTGGGACTACACGCCGGCCTGACATACGAGAACTCGCGGTCGGCGATTGCCAACAGTCTGGGCACCATGTTCTTTCTGTTCATCGGGATCTTCATTTTCATGCTGCTGCTGGTGGAAGCGCGGTCGTCGTTCGCCGTGCAGATGCAGAGCTTCATCGTGTTCATCGGGCTTGGCAGCATCGGGCTCTATAGTTCACTGACTCATAAGAATCCGTCCAGCGCACTCACGATGGCGGCCGCGCTGCTGCCGTTCCTGACGTTTTATGCGATCACCGAATTTCTCATGGCGGGAAGCCTGGGAGTCTGTCTGGCGATCTGCTTCGCTTACGGGTTTGCCACAATCGCCATGCTGATTCCGTCCATCAGTGACTTTGACGTGGCACTGGGACGAACCACGAATGACGCAGGATGACCGGCACTTCTTCAACCTCGCCTTCGATTTCGCGTTCCGATGCGATTCCGACCCGTGCGCAGTGCGGTGTGAAGTCCGTGCTGAATATTCTGGTCGTCGCAGTGCTGTTCACAGCACTTTCCGATGCGGCCGCGAGTGCCGAATTCAGCCGGTTGACGATTGGATTCGATTCCGTCGGCAGAGTCGGGTGCTGGCTGCCCGTCTCAGCCGCTGCGGACGGTCTGGCCCCGAACGACTCTGTTGAGCTGCACATCACAACCTCCGATCCGCGCGGAAACCCGGTTGTGGAAGTCGCCGATGCGGCGGTCGCCGGCAGCGACGGGACCGTCCGGCTCACCGGACACGTCCGGTTTGGACGGCTGGAAGGCACCGCCAGTGTTGCCGTAGTTTCCGCGGATGATCCCGCGACCGTCTTTTGTCGTACCAGCGTCGCTCACGGCGAATCGCTGGTGCCTCCGGACGACGCGAATCCCGTACAGTCCGTGCTCCAGCTTTGGCAGTATGACGTACCCTTCCTGCTGACTGTCGGGACTCCCGCCGGCATCGAGGAAGTCGAACGCAACGCACAGGCGGTGACGCGAACGAATCCGCCTGTCGAACCTCCGCTGGTCATCCTTCGCGTGGACTCGGTGGCGGATCTGCCCTCCAGTCCGCTGGGATATGACGGCATTGACCACGTCCTGCTCAACGACAGGTTCTCGCTGTCCGCCGACCAGTTCCATGCGTTGAAGCTGTGGATCCTTTCCGGAGGGCACTGGGTGGTGGCTTCGGGAAAGACGCTGCCTGCATTGCTGGAAACTCTGCCGGGACAATGGCTGCAGAGCCGGTTTGAAATTTCAGACGAACCTGTCCCCGTGCGGATTCTGTCGGCTCTGGAAACGTACGTGTCGGGAGCCAGCCGGGTGCCGACGTTCTACGAATCCGTCCCCATGGCCGTCCCGCAAACGGAGCAGGCGCGGGTGCTGGCGCGAGCGGTGGAGGGTCCGCTGGTTTCACGCATCGGAGCCGGCGCGGGAGTCGTCACGTTTGTCTCAATTGAACTCAACAGCCGGCCGATGAGCACCTGGCGGTCTCTGCCGCAGCTTTATGAAACGATGATTCTTGGCCATTCAATTACCGGCGCCGCCGGCAGCGATGCGCGAACCGCCCGCATCTCCAGTTCCGGCGTCAGCGATCTGGCGACGCAACTGATGGCTTCCGTCGACGTGCAGCCGGCCGCGGGACGCTGGTCGACATGGAGTGTCATGGCAATCGTTTTCGGATATCTGCTGCTGATCGGCCCGATCGATTATCTGCTGGTTGTTGTCGTCCTGAAACGTCCGCACCTGACCTGGATTTCCTTTCCTCTGCTGGTCATCGCAGGCGTTTGCGGCCTGATGGCGCTGAAGCCTGCGTCGGAGGACGATGCCGCGCGGCTCCGGCAGCTAAACGTCGTGGATGTCATGCAGGACCACGACGAACAGCGCGTGTTCGTTCGAACGTGGATGAGCCTTTCGTCACCGGACACCAGGCGATCAGATTTCTCAACCGCACCGGCCGCGATCGCGCCGCTGCTGAAGCCGCAGACCGTCGAACGGTCGCTGTCCTGGGCCGGCCGCCCCGAAGACGTCTACGGCGGACTTTATCGTGTGGGTGGCGTCGGGCTGGGTCGACAGCAATACACACACATCGACGATGCCGGAAACTCGCGGCTGAATTCCGTTCCCCTGATGACCGACGGTTCCTTCGACGTGCTGTCGTCCTGGACGGCGGAATCGACGGCGCCGCTGATTGATTCGAAGCTGGCGGTCTCCGGTCTGGGACTTCTGGAAGGCACCGTTTCCCACAGCCTTCCTGAAAAAATTGACGACTGGATCATCGTTCACGGAAACCGCCTGTACCGTTCCACGGGACGAAGTGCCGACGGAAATTCCCTGGCGCCCGGGACCGCTCTGGACCTGCAGCGCAGCGACATTCGTGCCGCCGACCTGAAGAGCTTTCTGAATGGTACGCGGCTGGTTCGCAACACAGGCTCCCAGCGCGGCAGCGTGGCGCCGCTGACGACGCAGATCATTACTCCCTACAACCCGCTCGGCCGTGATCCGATGGACATCGTGACCATGATTTCGCTGTTTGAAATCGCCGGCGGGCAGTCGTATGTGGGACTGACTCAGCACCAGCTTCGGCGCCTGGAACTCAGCGACTCGATACGCCTGAACTACGCACTGCTGCTGGGTCGCTATTCGCAACCCGCCACGGAACTGCTGCAGGATGGTACCGCGGTTCCGCCGGCGGACTCGGAAACCCTGGTCCGGCTGCTGATTCCCGTCAATCGTCAACCGGCCCGGCGTCAGGGGATGACCGCTGAAGAAATGAATGAGCTGGAAAATTCCCCTGAGGGAGTCATCGAACCGTGATTGAAACACGCAACCTGACGAAGCGATACGGAAACCTGATCGCCGTCAACAACATCACGCTCAAGCTGGAAGAAGGGGACGTGTTCGGCTTCATCGGTCCCAACGGATCGGGCAAGACGACCACCATGCGGATGATCGCGACGCTGCTGAATCCGGATCACGGCGAAGCGTATGTCTGCGGCAAATCGATCTACACCGATCAGGAAGAAATCCGCCGGCTGGTGGGATTCATGCCCGACTTCTTCGGCGTCTACGACGACATGACCGTTGTCGAATACCTGGAATTCTTCTCCGCCGCGTACCGCATCCCGTCAGCTCAGCGACGAAAGGTGTGCGAAGAGAAACTGGAACTCGTTGACATGGCCTTCAAGCGGGATGCCATGGTCAACGAACTATCCCGCGGCCAGACACAGCGCATCGGTCTTGCGCGGACGCTGCTGCATGATCCGCAGGTGCTGTTGCTGGACGAACCGGCCAGCGGCCTGGATCCGCGGGCACGCATCGAAATCCGCAACCTGCTGAAGCGACTGGGGGAAATGAAAAAAACGGTGATTGTTTCCAGTCACATCCTTCCGGAACTTGCCGACGTGTGTACTCGCGTCGGCATGATCGAAAAGGGAAACCTGATCGTGGACGGCAACGTCGCCGAAGTGATGCGGAAGGCTCGCCAGCGAATTTTGCTGAACATCCGCGTCCGTGAACGCACCGAAGACGCGGCGAGGCTGCTGGAACAGTCCGATCTGATCGAACAGGTCGCCATCGGCAAAAACCAACTGCTGGAAGTCACCGTCAAACCGGACACGATGGACTACAGCGACATCCCGCGACTGCTGATCCAGGAGGGCTTCGCTCTGACTCTTTTCCGTGAGGAAGACGTGAACCTGGAAACCGCATTCCTGCAGTTGACGAAAGGTCTCGTGCAGTAAATCGTCCGCCAGCCGGGCTGCCCCCGCCATCGTCGTGAACAAGGCTGCAGGTCCCGAACGTCGATCGGGGCTGCGTGACGGATGCATTCGACGACCGACATCCAAAGCCTCTCGCCGATTTGCGAGCGAAGCACACCATGGCGCCGCGGTCGGCTTCCTGCGGTGGGATTCAGCCGCCGATGGAATACATCGGGCGGACAGGCTGAATGAAGCGGGCCGTGTTGATTTCGTGGCCCTCCTTCTTTTCGGCGATGCAGCACAGCATTGCAGCGGCGATCTGACCGTTCGTTCCGCCGTTTCGCAGCAGGTCGCGGATGTCGGTTTCGTCCTGACTGAACAGGCAGTTACGAAGCTTGCCGTCGGCGGTCAGCCGGAACCGGTTGCAGCTTGAACAGAATGGCTGGCTTACCGATGCAATCATGCCGATCCGGCCCCGACCGTCGGCGAATTCGAAATCGACAGCCGGAGCATTCGGGTTCGTTGAGGGCACCGGCGTGAGTGCTCCGAATTCCGCTTCCAGAACGGCGATAATTTCGTGAGCGAACAGGACTTTGTCGCGTTGCCACTGGCTGTCGGCGTCGAGTGGCATGAATTCAATGAAGCGGACCTGAGTGTCGGTTTCGCGAGCCAGTTCGCCAAACGGAATGATCTGGCTTTCCGTCATGCCCCGGACGGAAACCGCGTTGAGTTTGATCGGGCTGAAACCGGCATCGCGAGCCGCCTGGATTCCGGCGATGACCGCGTTGTAGCTGTTGCGGCGAGTGATCTGTTGGAAGACCTGCGGGTCGAGCGCGTCCAGGCTGATGTTCAGGCGAGCCAGGCCGGCGTCGCGAAGCTGCTGAGCCTGTTCGGACAGCAGCACTCCGTTCGTCGTTAGTCCGACGTCGACAATGCCGGGAACCGCGACCAGTTTCGAAATCAGTTTGGGCAGCCCGCGACGGACCAGCGGCTCGCCTCCCGTCAGCCGCACCCGGTCAATGCCGACTGTCGTTCCGATGAGGACGACGCGTTCGATTTCCTCAAACGACAACAGTTCCGCGCGCGGCATGAATTCGGCGTTGTCCGCCGGCATGCAGTAGAAGCAGCGAATGTTACAGCGATCCGTCACGCTGACTCGCAGGTTGTTGTGAACCCGGCCGAACGAATCGATCAGTGTCAGCGGATTCGCCGTCGTGTTCACATTCGATGGTTCAGGGCTCATCAAAGTTCCTTTGCCGCAGGCTGCGATATCGTGTCGGCGCCGGGATGAATCCACTCAGTTCGTCCGCCGGCGTAGACTTCCTTCTTCCAGATCGGCACGCGTTGTTTCAGTGTGTCCATGATCCACTGTCCTGCTTCGAACGCTTCGCGGCGATGGGCGGAACTGACCGCCACGGCAACGGCGATGTCTCCCAGGTCCAGCGGCCCGGTGCGGTGAACGATCGAAGCGGCGACCAGCGGCCACGTCCGCGATGCTTCGTCCGCCAACTGTCGCAGAGCGACCATAGCCATGTCGCCGTACGCTTCATATTCCAGAGACGAAGTCTGCACGTCGCCGGTGAATTCCCGAACGGTGCCCAGAAATAGCACCACGGCCCCCGCACGGTGGTCTCGCACCGATGCCGTGACTGCGGCAACGTCGATTTCTGATGTCGTGATCTGAATCATGGCGTTGCGGCGGCGGGGAACTGAAAATCCACATTTGTGAGTGTTGCCCAATGGCGGCAGTCGGCAACAATCCCGCTCGATTCTCGCGAAATTGTCCGGGGCATCCAATGCACGGCGACGTTCCCAGCGCGGGAATGTTTCATTTCTCTGACGCCAAGACCGGAAACGTCATGCGCAACCCACGGCATTCTATCCGCCAGCGAGGTTTTACTCTGATCGAATTGCTGGTGGTGATCGCAATTATCGCGATTCTCATCGCGCTGCTGCTGCCGGCCATCCAGAACGCTCGCGAGGCTGCTCGCAGAACGCAGTGCCGAAACAATCTGAAACAGATCGGACTGGCTGTTCACAACTACGTTGATATTGCGACCGTGCTGCCGCCCAGCGCCTGTGTCGATACGGACGTGACCAGCACCGGCAACAACGGGTCATGGGGAGTTCACGGCCGAATTCTGCCGTTTTTGGATCAAAGCAATCTGTACAACGCGGTTGACCTGACGCAGGCCTGGGATTTTCAGCAGGCCATTGACGGACTCAAGATCCCCGCGTACTCCTGTCCCAGCGACCCGAAAAGTGATCAGGCCCGCAACGCCGGTGCCGGTCGTCCGATCCTGTACCCGACCACATACGGCTTCAACTTCGGCACCTGGTTTGTCTTCGATCCGCAGACCGGCCGCGGCGGCGACGGAGCGTTTTTTCCGAACTCGCGAATCAGCATGGCCCACTTTGTGGACGGAACCAGCAACACTCTGCTTGCCGCCGAAGTCAAAGCCTGGACGGCCTACCGTCGCAACGGCGGGCCTCCGTCCGTGAACGTGCCGGTGTCGCTGGCCGAAGCCGAAGCCGCTGTTGCCAGTGGTGCGGAATTCAAAGACACGGGCCACACCGAATGGCCGGACGGGCGAGTCCACCATCAGGGAATCACCACGACTCTGGTCCCCAACGCAACGCTGAACTGTTCGACCGGCTCATCTACGGTCGACTGCGACTACAACTCCTGGCAGGAAGGCAAGAACGGACGCAACGGCAGCCCCAGCTACGCGATCATCACATCGCGCAGCTATCACACCGGAAGCGTGATCGCCGCCATGGTCGACGGTTCCGTTCGGTCGGTGTCGGACAACATCGATGCAGCGGTGTGGCGAAGCCTGGGAACTCGCGCCGGTGGTGAAGTCACCGGCGAGTTTTAGACGCGTTCGGCAGATGAGAACCTTCGGTCAGCGGCTGGGTTAGATGTATCCACCGCTTGACCTCGGCGAGCGGTTGATGAGTTCTTGCCGGGCAGGTTTCGTTGGGACGGCGAGACTTCCGGCGAGCCGCTGCCATGTTGGGCGTTCGTTGGCACACGCGTATCGGCAGGAGCTTCGCCGTACCGGTCCCGGGAGCAACTCTTCCGCCGGTGCTCTTATCGCATTTGTTCGGCGATCAGAAACGCGATTTCCATTGCCTGTTCGTAGTTCAGTCGCGGGTCCACCTGGCTGCGGTAGTCGCGGTGCAGGTCGGATTCCGTCAGGTTGGCCGGACCGCCGACGCATTCGGTGACATCTTCTCCGGTCAGTTCCAGATGAATGCCGCTCAGACGTGTTCCGCATTCGTTGTGAATTCGGAAGGCGGTGATCAGTTCGGACGTGATGTCGTCGAAGGAACGCGTCTTCAGGCCGGTGCGAGTTGACTGAGTATTGCCGTGCATCGGATCGCAGCTCCACAGCACATTCGAGCCGGCTTTCTTCAGGGCCGAAGCCAGCAGCGGCAGCCGCGACGCAATCTTTTCCGCGCCGAATCGGTGGATCAGCGTCAGGCGGCCGGGGATATTTTCGGGATTCAGCACGCGGACAAGATCAACCAGTTCGTCGCCGGCGATGGTATTGCCGACCTTGACCGCGATGGGGTTGCGGATGCCGCGAAAGTATTCGACGTGAGCTCCGTCGATCGCGCGCGTGCGGTCGCCGATCCACGGCAGATGAGTGCTCAGGTTGTACCAGCCTCGCTGCCGCTGGTCGGTGCGAGTCAGCGCCTGTTCAAACAAAAGATGCAGCCCTTCGTGGGATGTGAAGAAGTCCACTCGCGTCAGTTGTTCCAGCTCGCCGGACGACACGGCTTCCATGAACCGGATCGAATCGCTCAGCGCGTCCAGCAACTGCTGATACTTGCGCGATCCCGGCGTGTTGCGGACGAATTCCAGATCCCAGTTTTCCGGATGATGCAGGTCGGCGAATCCTCCTTCACTGAGAGCCCGGATGTAGTTGATCGTCAGCGCGGCTCGTTCGTACGCGCGAAGCATGAGTTCGGGGTTGGGCCGCCGTTCGTCTTCGGTAAAGCCGCTGCGGTTGACGATATCGCCGCGGTAGCTGGGCAGTTCGACGCCATCGCGAGTCTCCGTGTTGGCGGACCGCGGCTTCGCATACTGTCCGGCAATGCGGCCGATGCGAACGATTTTCTGCTTCGACCCGCAGATCAGCACCAGGCTCATCTGAATCAGGACTTTCAGCTTCCGCAGAATGACGGTGGCGTTGCAGTCATCAAAGCTTTCCGAACAGTCGCCGCCCTGCAGCACGAACGCCTTTCCCGCGGCGGCGTCGCCAAGCTGACGGCGCAGGCGGTCAACTTCCCACGCCGTAACCAGCGGAGGAAGCTTCGCCAGAGTCTGCAGCACCGCCACGACTGCTGACTCGTCGCTGTAGACGGGCTGCTGCTGAGCCAGCTTTGATTGCCATGAATCGGGAGTCCACACGTCTTTCATGGGCGGGATTGTTTCGACCTGCGGCTCGGTTGTCACTTGAACGGAGTGGATTTGTGAATGTTCGACGGCATTGCCTCAATCGTCGTCATTTCTTCGGATCTGCCGGGGAATCGGTGTGTCGGAATGCTGATGCCCGGAGGGCCGGCACAGCCTCTGCCGGAGTCAGCCGGTTCCGGTAGCCGGCAACCTCGCGCCTGCAGGTCTGACGGGCCGACACATTGACGTTGCGAGGTTGCGCGACGCTGTGTCGGTCCGCCGGGCCTGAAACGCATTTGGAAAAACAACTCCAGTTCGAGAATGAACCATTTTTCGCACTCGTCTCTCGTCATCGTGTTTTCGTACTCGACGTCGCGAATCCGAGGACGAGGTACGACGACGGCGTCAAGTAATTGGGAGGGCGAGTAATGGGAGGGCGAGGCTCCTGCCGAGCCGCGTGCGCCAGAAGACGTCCAATTCGGCAGCGGCTCGGCAGGAGCCTCGCCCTCCCAAACGACAGGCTGACCAACTTGAAGACCGATTTCCGCCCGCTTTGTTTACGGCAGGAATCCGCGTTCTCGAAGTTCCTGAACGTTGCCGGGAGCACTCATGCGAACGCGTTCGGCGGCGTATTTCAGCAGGGCGAATCCGGCCATGCCGGACGGTGCCGACAGAATCGCGGTATGCTCTTCTTCTTCCGCATCCAACTGTTGGTTCAGACGTTCGACGGCTTCGTCCAGCGTGTCGGTGACGATCTTGTCTGGCCCGTGCCGGTTGCTGAGCTTCAGGTTGGAGAACGCGGCCGTGCGAGTCATCAGGAATTCGACGAATCCGAAATCGTCGTTGTCTTCAAAGAAGTCGCGAAACTCCGGCCGCATGCTGTCGGGTGTAATGATCTTCGGCCGAGTGATGGTGACCTGGCCGCGGCGGATGGCAACGGTATCGTCGTCGTGTGTGGCGGGAGTGACCAGAAAATACGGCAGGTCCGAGTCGCCGAACGTGAACAGCGAAAAGTGAACCGGCCGTTCGATCCGAACGGCCTTCCACAATCTTTGAAATCGCTGTTCCGGTCCGAAATCGTCAAACATCAGTCGGCTTCAATTCCCAAACTCGCGAAACGTCATGCGAACGCCTCCGCCGACAGGTGACCGACGGCCTGGATTCGTTCCAGCAGTCTCGCCGACGGGCAACTTTTGTCAACGATTGTTTCAAAACCAGGTCGCACGGTAGCCAACGATCAGCGATGGCGATATCAACCGCTCATGACAAAAATCGCACGACAATCCACGGGAATCGACCGGCTGGACGCCGCACTGGGAGGCGGGCTGATTCCCGGAACGCTGACGGTTGTCATGGGTGCCACCGGAATCGGAAAGACGCAGCTTGGCATCAGCTACGCTCACGCCGGAACCGCCCAGGAAGGCGAACCGGGGATTATTTTTGATCTGACAACGCGCGGCGATTCTCAGAACCAGCACGAATACGCGTTGAACATGCGGGACTGGAAACTTCGCCAGCGACAGCTTGTCGATCGCATTGATCCGGCCATTGTGTGGGACGCGGCGGACATACGTTCGGACTATCTGCACGTGTTCCACCGCGGCGGACGGCGAGTCACCATCGGCGACATGCAGCCGGAGGAATGGCAGGAATTCAAAGCCGACCTGATGAGGCGGCTCGATCAGACCATCGCGTTTTTCTACGGGAACTTCGTCCACGGCGTGCGGCGCTGTGTGATTGATGGTGTCGAACCGACCGACCGCGACGCGGACTCGTTTCAGTTCCACCTGTTCGACTACATCTATCACCAGGTGCTGCGCAAGGAACACGACTGGCTGGCTCGCGATCTGTTCCGCGTCCACTATCGTTCGCAGCAGGACGCCGTGCAGAAGCACGCGTATGATCATCGCGAAACCTGCGGAATGCTGCTTTACACCAGCCACGAAGTCATGCTGGACGGCCTGATTTCTCGACCGCTGCAGTCCGGCGACGTGCTGTCCAACGCCAACACCGTCATCCTGATGGGGAAGACTCGCGACGGAAACCGCATGGGCCGAGCTTTGTATATCGCCAAACATCGCGGCAGTGCCTGTGAAGAGACCATTCTGCCATACACGATTTCCGATCGCGGAATTCAGTTGCAATGACAAGTGCAGCGCGGTTCGGCGAGCAGCGCAACCTCAGTCCGCTTTCACGCGGCACGTCGCAGCCGCGATGTTTCCGTGAGCGGCGCTAGCCATCCACATCTCAGATTTCAAATCCCCGAATCCTGAATCCCGAACCCCGTGACCGAGCCTGAAGAATCATCCGCCCTGCACAATAGTCGCTTCATGAAGGCTGTGCGCCGTGAACCGGTCGACACAACACCCGTCTGGATCATGCGGCAGGCGGGGCGATACCTGCCGGAATACATGGCGGTGCGCAATAAGGTGACGTTCATGGAGTTGTGCAAGACTCCGGAACTGGCCTGCGAAGTCACGGTGACCGCTCGCAATGTCCTGGGCGTCGACGCCGCGATTCTGTTCGCGGACCTGCTGCCGATTCTGCAGCCGATGGGAATCGATCTGGAATATGTCAGGGGTGAAGGTCCGGTCATCCATAATCCTCTGCGCGAACCCGGCTGCGTCGACCGGCTGACAGTCCTGGATTCCGTCGAGCCGCTGGATTATGTATTTCAGGCCGTGAAGATGATCCGATCTGCGCTGCCGCACGACATTCCACTGCTGGGATTTGCCGGAGCACCGTTTACTCTGGCTTCGTACTGCATCGAAGGCGGCGGTTCGAAGAATTACGTGTACACCAAGTCGCTGATGTATAACGATGAAGGGGCATGGAATGTGCTCATGAATCGGCTGGTGGATTCCGTGAGCATTTACCTGAAGGAGCAGATTCGAAGTGGATGTCAGGCGGTTCAGGTATTTGACAGTTGGGCCGGCTGCCTTTCTCCGTCGGACTATCGACGGTACGTGCTGCCGTATACAAAACGTCTGATCGGATCGGTCATCAATGATGCTCCGGTGATCAATTTTCTGACCGGCAATCCAGCGCTGCTGCCGCTGCAGAAGGAAGCCGGCGGAACAGTGATGGGAATCGACTGGCGGACGGAACTGCGTGACGCCTGGGAAACTGTCGGACATGAATTTGCCATTCAGGGCAACATGGATCCTGTGGCCATTTATGCGAATCTGAAGATGATGAAACAGAAGGCGCGAGATGTCCTGAATTCCGCAGATGGAAGACCGGGACATATTTTTAATCTCGGACACGGTGTGATGCCGGACATGAACCCGGACCACGTGAAGGCGCTGGTAGATTTCGTCCACGAAGCCGGGGCAGCACGGTGACGCATCGCGCCGGCAAGACGCCTTCAGGCGGGCAGTTCCGCGTGGCAATCATCGGCGGAGGAATCACCGGACTGTCGGCGGCTCAACGGCTTGTTTCGGCGTCACCGCAGGTTCAGGTGACGCTGCTGGAAGCGTCGTCTCGCCTGGGTGGCATCATTCGCACGGAGGAAGCGGACGGTTTTCTGATGGAACTGGGCCCGGATTCGTTCATCACCAACAAGCCCGGTGCCATTCGTCTGTGCGAGGACATCGGATACGAAGACCGGCTGATCCCGACGGACGCCGCGTTTCGAAAATCGCTGGTGCTGCACCGCGGCCGGCCTCAGCCCGTGCCGGACGGGTTTATGCTGATGGCCCCCGCGAATCCGTGGGCCGTTGTGACGACACCAATTCTGTCGCTGCGCGGCAAAGCACGGTTGCTCGCCGAACGCTTCATTCCCCGCCGAACGACGGACGACGACGAAAGCCTGGCTGACTTCGTCCGTCGCCGATTCGGCCGCGAAGCGCTGGACCGACTGGTCCAGCCGCTGGTCGGAGGAATCTACACGTCGGACCCCGAACGGCTCAGCCTGAAAGCCACGCTGCCTCGGTTTGTTGAAATGGAACAGCAGTACGGCAGCATCATCAAAGCCACGCTGGCCCAGGAAAGGCAGCGGCACCGAAACGGCGCCGGTGGCGCCTTTGAAGAAGAAACCTCCGGCAGCGGAGCTCGCTACGGACTGTTCGCCGCTCCGCGAAACGGGCTGGGCGACATGGTGCAGGAAATCGAAGCCGGCCTGCGCGACAGCGGCAGGACCTGCATCCGGCTGCGGGCGTCGGTAAAGTCTGTGCAATCAGCCGCATGCGACGCCGACTGCACGCGGTGGAGAATTTTGTTTGAAGGCAGCGACCACGGGGAAGACTTTGATGCCGTCGTCATCGGCCTGGCCGCGTATCAGGCGGCTAACTTGCTGCAAGGTGACGGGCTGGTCGAGTTGAAGTCGGAACTGAACGCGATTCCGTACGCGTCGAGCGCCATCATCGTCAGCGGTCACCGGCTGGCCGACTTCGCTCATCCGCTGGACGCATTCGGTCTGGTGGTTCCCGCGATCGAAAACCGCGAAATCCTGGCCGTGTCATTCACCAGCCGCAAATTCCCCGGTCGTGCTCCCGATGGTCACGTTCTGCTCCGAACATTCGTCGGAGGAGCCATGCAGCCGGAACTGCTTCAGCGCGACGATGACGAACTGGTCGCCACCGTCAACCGCGAATTGCGGGAACTGCTGGGGATGAACGCAGAGCCGCTTTTCAGCGAAGTCGTGCGGTACGAAGACGCGATGCCGCAATATCACGTCGGGCACATTGACCGAGTGAAGCGGATCGAAAACGCGATCGGTAAGCAGCCCGGCCTGGCCGTCGCGGGCAGCGCGTATCACGGAGTCGGCATACCTGACAGCATCGCCAGCGGCCGCGACGCGGCGGATCGAGTCCTGGCCGTCGCGAAGTGAGCCGCGGAGTTCAGGACATCATGGTCGGCCGCAATCACCGTTCTTCCGCCGGAAGCGAACAGACTTCCGAGGCATCGGGCGAATTCAACACACTGCGGCTGAATGCCGGATGCCCGGAATCGCCCCCGGCGATGATCCATGCCAGCAGATCAAGCACTTCGTCGCGAGTCAGCGTGTCCAGCAGCCCTTCCGGCATGACGGAAATCATCGACTCACTGCGTTCGTCGATGTCGGCCTTCAGAATGTCGACAACATGTTTCGTCTGATCCAGCGGGCTGTGCGCGAGCCGGATGTGATCGTCGGTTTCTTCGACGACAATTCCGCCGTGCAGTCGCCCGTCGCCGGTGACGATGATCTGAGTCCGATACTTCGGTTCGATCTCATTCGACGGCTGCAGAATCGCCCGCAACAGATCCTTCGGTGAAATCGTTCCGGCAGCGAGTTTCTCGCCGACGATCGTGAGGTCCGGGCCAACGTCGCCGCCCTGACCCTTCATCCGGTGGCACTGCAGGCAGGAAAGTTCTTTGAACAGCGAATTCCCGCGAACGAACACGCGGCCTTCGTTCAGGTTGGCGAGTGCCGGTTCGAGTTCCTCCAGCTTCCACTTGCGAACGAACTGCCGCTGAGGCATCTCGCCGGCCTCAACTTCGCCTGCCGGGTTCGACTGATCGAACGGGATGTCGCTGACGTCGGCCACCACGTGCAGCGTTCCCCACATCGTTCGCCAGTGTCCGGGGAACGTGCACACGAACTGCAGATCGGCTGGTTCCGTCGGAGCCGTCAGTTGCAGCTTTTGACTCCCGCCCGGCTGCAGCATGTTCGTGCCGCGCAGAATTTTGTCGCTGTCGGGAATGAAATTTCTGGCGAACGCATCGGGCGACGCTCCCATTTGTTCGGCCAGCAGTCCGACTTCCGTCCGCGAATCGGGCTGTGTGACCACAAGGTTGTGCGGCATGATGTCCACGTTGTCCAGCACGATCTCAAACGGCCTGCCCGCCTGGACATACAGGTCGGTGCGGTCGTAAATCATGCGATGAGGCACCGGCCGCACGATGAACACGTCGACGGCCAGGTCGCTGATTCTGCGGCGCAGGTCGAGGGCTTCTTCCCGAGGCAGCGTGGTTGACAGATCGCGGGCAAGCTGGATCGCGTCCAGGACGTCTCCCGCAGTGCGATCCGTCGGCGGAACGGATTCGATCCATTTGATGAGTTCGTCGATGACCGGACGAGTTTCATTCGGCGGCAGTTCCCTGCGGTTCAGCTTCTGAGCGGCCCGGACGGCGATGTCGCGGAAGTCCGGCTGAACCATCAGCGGCTTCAGCGAACGGAAGGATTCGACGTCGTGGTTCGGGATCGAAGCGAGAGCAACGGCTGCGGAACGTCGAATGGACTCAGCCGAATCGCCGGACGCGGAAGTCAGCAGCGGCTGGATTCGATCGTACAGCGATTCTCGAACGCCGGCGTTTTGAATCAGCGGGACAGCTTCCAGCAACGCGTTGAGCTTCACCGCGTTTGACTTTGCATCGTCCCACAACTGATCGGCGGAACCATCGGCGGCGACCAAAGCGACCGTTGCCACTTTTCGAGTGATGCCGCGATTGGCGGATTCGGACAGCGATGCAATCTGATCTCGTTTGGGTTTCAGATCAGTGGGTTTCGTCATGCCGATCATGTGAGTCATGTCGGCGATGACTCGATCGGCCTGTTCCAATTCAGATTCGTCCAGTCGCCGGATTGCGGACAGAGTTTCGGTGACCGGATCGGTGCCCCGCAGTTGGGCCAGGCCGTTGATCGCTTCCATGCGGTAACTGTGAACGATGCCGTCTCGCGTCAGCAATTCGGTGTAAACCGGTTCGCTGCGTTTCATGCCCAACAGATCGGACGTGGGAACCCGGCTGACGATGTATTCGATGCCTTTTGGGTTGCCGACCGCGAACGGCTGCCCGGTACCCAGCGCCGGCATCCAGTACGGTTCGAGTCGGCGGATCGTGTGCCGCAACGTGTAGTCGATGTAGTAGTCGGTGGGATGTTTGAGAGCTTCGAGAGCGATCTCGGCAGCTTCCGGCGTTTCGAAGAAGCTACACGCTCGAATGGCTTCAAGACGGACTCGCGGGTGCTTGTCATTCACAGCGCTGCGAAGCAATCCCAATCCAGTCAGGCCCTCCGGCATGTTTGGTGGATGAGATCCTTCCCGCGAATGCCGTTCAAATCTCGTGGGAAAGACCGCTCTTGCGGGCTCCTCGTCCAATTGGGCCGCTGCAATGAGTTCATCGATGGCATGCCACCAGTGTCCGCATATCCGCGTTGCAGCAGCTCTGACGTGATAGTCGTCAGAAGTTATGCACAGCAATAGGTACCAGTTTGCCATACTGCGCAGTATCGGGTTCGACGAAGAAACGGTGTCGTGATGTTGCAAAACCCACAGTGCTTCCAAGATGTTGTGATCGTGACGCGGGCGCTCCTTAACGCTTCGTTCCAACCATCGCTCGAGCGCGATTGCTACCTCAAGTGTGTCGAATTTCCGCAACTTCAGCCTCGCCCGATAGCGAGTCCGATATTCCGGTTCGGCCAGCAACTCCACCAGACCTTCAATATCGTTATCTGCAACATCCGGCGGCGTTAAGAGATCCCTTCCCTTCGCCGTGATTCGCCAGATGCGGCCGTGAGTTTTGTCTCGGTTGGGATCTCGCAGACTGTGCTGCATGTGGCCGATCAGCGGGTTGAACCAGTCGACCACGTACAACGCTCCGTCGCCGCCGAATTCCAGGTCCACCGGGCGGAAGTTGCGGTCGGTTGAGTACAGCAGCGGTTCAATCTCCTTCCCTTCAAAACCGCTGCCGACTTCCTTCACCGTGTGCTGCAGAATTCCCTGAAAGCCAATGACATTGTTCAGCAGAAAATTGCCCTGCGCTTCCGGAGGGAAGTGGCGGCTGCTGACGAATTCGCAGCCGGATGTCGGCCGGACTCGCTTGGGAAACCACTGCTGTATTTGTTCCTGATACGCGAAACGAAACGGCCCGAAATCGTCCTGTCCGGTGTACTGCGGAGCCCGAGTGCTGAGCGGCGTGGCGAAATAGTTTTCGCCGCCGGACGCATCCGCGACGAACATGTTGCCCCATTCATCAAACGCCGAGCCCCACGGATTTGCGAAGTTGTAATGAATGAAGGTCTCAAACTTTTCGCGAGTTGGATCGAAACGATAGACGCCTCCAAATGCGTTTCGCACAGGTCCATACGGCGTTTCCACGGAGGTCACATGAAACGTGCCCTCGTGCATGTAGAGACCTCCGCCGGGTCCCCACGTGAACGCTCCGATGGCGTGGTGCGAGTCGGCGGAATCGAAACCATGCAGCACGATTCGGCGTTCGTCGCCGACCAGGTCGCCGTTTGTGTCACGAATATGAATCAGGTTCGGTTCCTGAGCGACATAGGCTCCTCCGTCGCCGAGTTCAAAACCGGTCGGCAGGTGCAGCCCGTCGGCGAAGACGGTTTGCTTGTCGGCTCTGCCGTCGCCGTCGGTGTCTTCCAGAACAAGAATCTTGTCGTCGGGTTTGTTCGGCGGCAGGTACTGAGGATACGACGGCATCGTCGCGACCCAGCAGCGGCCCTTCAGATCGAACGTCATTTGCACCGGGTTCTTCAGATCGGGGAATTCAACTTCGCTGGCGAACAGATTGACGTCGTATCCGTCGGCCAGAACGAATTTCTGTTTCGCTTCTTCGGGCGGCAGAATTCGCACGGGCTGGTGGAAATTGGTCGGCACGTCGTACAGCGGCCGAGTCGCACTGTCATCAATTTCGGCGGGAACCGTTTCGCCGCGAGCGACCGCCCAGATCCGCTGATCTCGCAGCGATACCATTTCATCGAGTTTGGCTCGTTCGTTTTCGACGACATACGAATCCGTGAACGGCGGGTTGCCGTGGTCAAGCTGAGACCGACCGCCGTAGATGTAGTAGCCGTTGACGGCTCGGTAGCGGTGGAAGAAGTGGAAGTTTTTTTCGAGAACCTCTGCGCGAAGGGGTACGAAGGACTGGGAGTAGCTTGCCATGTTTAACCGCGACCCCTGGGGAGCGCGTCGCTCTGGCGGCAGCTGATTGGTTGCGGCTTGCTTGTTTTCTGCGGGCTTGCGGTCTTGTTGTGCTGTTCCAGGTGCGTCCCCGCTGCCGTCGGAAGTCGGTGAGCCAAGCGCTCGCCAGGGCTCGCGGTTAAACAGTTGATGCATCAGCACCGGAGCCAGCGTCTTGTAACCGTCTTCGGAAAGATGCACGCTGTTGAGCGTCAGGTTTTCGTCGTGCTGGATGTACAAATCGAGCGTCGGGCCCATGAGGTCGACGAACGGCACGCCGTGCCTGTCGGCGATTCCCTGCATGGCTTGCGTGTAAAGTTGCAGGTTGACGTTTGTCGCGGAGGCGTCCGGCAGGTGAGGATTCCCGGTGTCTTCAGCCGCGATGGGAGACACCAGCACCAGCCGGGGAACTGATTCACCGTTGTATTTCTGTTCCAGCGTATGAGTGACGAACGCATCAAGCTCGGCTTCGAATGTAGGCAGTCCTTCCGGCCCGCTGAACGATTCATTGAAGCCGAAGAACGCCAGAACGACGTCGGCCTGCTGCATTGTCAGGTGCTGGTCGGGAGTTCCAAATCCCTTCGATCGCGGGCGAAAGCGAACTTCGTCGCCGGAATATCCCAGATTCCGCACGACCAGATTGTGACCTGGAAACTTCGCATGCAGCAGCGTTTCGAAGTAGCCGAAATGCTGCATCCGTTCGGCCAGCGTATTGCCGATCACGCAGACGCGATCGCCGGGTTGCAGCGTCAGAGGTTCGTTGGCCTGAACAGACACCGAAAGAAGCAGCATCGCGGCAACGGCCGGCAAGACAGCGACCATCTGTCGTGGGAAGACGTGTGTCACTAGAGACTTCCGAAAAAATGATCCATCGGATGCCGCCGCGTTCGCGAATGCCACAGTTGCCGGCTGACGAAGCTGTGGACACCGATGAAGCAAGCGTACGCGGTCCGACAGCGTCACTCAAGGAAGTTCGATCTGCCCGTCCGTGGCCTTGCCGCATACACTGCCGGCGGACGCGAGCTCCTGGCAGGCTCTCACCGCGATTTTTCTGGCGTACGCCGAAAAATCTCCCTCTCCCGCTTCTCGGCCGAGGGGATAATGCGTGACGCTCGCGGAGAAGATGAACGTTGTTGTGGTTAACCCGTGGTCGCCAGTCCGGGACGCGTACCGGACGACGATACGAAAGATGGAAACTCGGATGCTTCGTTCACCGGTCAGACACCTGCCTTCACTGTTGCTGGCGGTCTGCGTTGGCGCGACGCTGACTGTTCCGGCGCGCGGTCAGTCGCCGGAAGGTCTGCCGCTGATACCTCAGGAGTTCGCGATTCAGGAACCCATGCCGGTGTCGGAACCCGTGCCGCTGTCGGACGAAGCGACGGACTTCATTCGCGGGCTGATTCTGTTGATCGCGCCGCGACAATTCGAAGACGACGACGACTGGGGTCGGCAGAAGCGAGTGCAGTCGGGACTGAATGTCGGCCTGGACGGGTTCCGTCTGGACACAAGCCGCCGCTGGAAGAACGTCAATCACGGCACATGGCAGCGAGCGGTCGTGTCGCTGGTCGACCCGGAGCAGAACCTGAAACTGCAGGTCGTCGTGCTGCCTCCGGACGATGACGGAGTCCGCAGTTTTCGAGTCACCGCGTCGACTCGCGTGCAGGTCGCCGGTCGCCGGCAGGAATGGAACCGCGGCGTGCGCCTTTACAGCATCAGCGGACGGGCGCTGGCCGATCTGTCCATCGATGCTGTGTTCGATGTGACGAATGAAGTCGTGACGCGCGACTCCGGTATCGCCTTAAGTTTCGTGCCGCAAGTTCGTTCCGCGTCGCTGCGACTGGACGGTTTTCGTCTGCAAAGCGTTAGTCACCTGAAGGGACCGGCCATCCGCGAGTTCGGCCGGGCGATTGAATCGCTGCTGGACCGTCGAATTCAAAAAGAAGGCCCGAAACTTGCCTCGCGAATCAACGCCAAAGTGCAGAAGAAACCCGAGCGGTTTGAGATCCCCATCGGCCAACTGTCGATCTTCGGATCGGAAACCGCCAAGCCGGACGAAACGCCGGAAGGACCGCCAGAGGACACGCCGGTTTCGAACAGCCCGGTGAATCCCGAAGTGCTGATCATCCCGCCGGCGGAATAACAGACGCCGCGGACACGATGTTTCATGTCGTGGACCGCACCGGCACTGGCGCGTACGATCTTGTCGCTGTGGTTGTTCCTGCGTTCGTGTCGTTGAGTGACGCTGATTGCCGATTGAGGTGCCGGGTGTCGTCGTCCAGCAACAGATTCTCTCAACCTGATGACGACGAACAGGTTGCGCTGCCGGAGGAACATGACGAATCCGCGGAGGAAGCAGATTCGAAAGTTCGCAGGATGCAGAAGCTGGCCAACATCCGGGCCGCCATCGACGCGGGCCTGTTTGATTCTGACGAGGTTCTGGAAGAGGCCATGCGGCGGCTGGTGAAGCGGATTCAGTCGGGCGCCGAAGGTGAGTGAATTCCAGGTGCCCTGGCCAACGTGTTTTGATGCACGACACCGGCTGTGCCAGTGCGTCTGCGCTAAGGCGAGCGGCAGCTGAGCTGTTACCTGCCCGCAAGCCGCACGGCGCTAGCCGCGGTTGTGTACGCTGAGAACCGGGGCTAGCGCCCTGCGGCTGGCGGGTCGATTCTCATCGGCCGCACGCCTAAGGAAACCACTGGCGCTGCCGGCGCCACGCCACGCATCAACTCACTGCTGACAAGGCATTCGCTGACGAAGAGACGTCGCCCTGACCGGGCCGCATCTGCTATGTTCCTCCGCGAGCAATGCGATCGGACTTCCGAATGGCCCGATCCGTCGTCTGACCGGAGCCGGCGACCGGATGTCGCCGCGAAAGATCAACAGCATGGATGCTCGAAAACTTCGATACCTGGCCGAATACGGTGTGTTCTGCTGCCTGGTTTTCTGTCTGCGCTGCCTGCCGGTCGCGACGGCCGGGCGAGTCGCGGATTCGGTGGCATGGTTCGTTCGACTGCTGCCCCGCAGACTCACGCGATTCCAGGTGGCCGCTGACAACATTCGCACGGCGTTTGGCGAAGACACGCCGGACGCCGAAGTTGACCGCATCGTGCTGGGAATGTGGCAACACCTGTTCCGGATGGTGTGTGAAATTATTCAGTTGCAGCGTCGATTTCGCCTGGACCGCTGCGGCAGTTATCTGGATTTTTATCAGCGGAACGAATGTGTGCAGGCGGCACTCAGCGGGCGACCGGTGCTGTTTCTGGGAGGCCACTTCGGCAACTGGGAGATTTCCGTCAACACGTTCGGCCACTTTGGTTTTCCGATGGGCGTCGTCGCGCGCGACCTGGACAACCCGTACCTGCATCGCTGGTTTCTGAAGTTTCGGGAATCCAGCGGCAACTGGATGATCTCCAAGAGCGGCGCGGGAAATGAGCTTGTGGAGGTGATGGAAGCCGGCGGCATGGCGGCCTTGCTGTGCGATCAGGACGCCGGGCGGCGGGGAGTCTTCGCCGATTTTTTCGGTAGACCGGCGTCGACGTTCAAGTCGATCGGACTGCTGGCTCTGCAGTACGACGCATTGATTGTCGTCGGTGGAGCGTACCGGCTGCCCGCCGATCAGCAGCGCAACACAAACTGGGTTCGGTTCAATCTGGCCACGCAGCAGATCATCGACAGCCGCGAATTTCGCGATGTGGAGTCTCTGACGCAGCAGTTCACGTCGGCACTGGAAGACCTGATCCGGAAGGCGCCGGAACAGTACTTCTGGGTTCATCGCCGCTGGAAAACAGCGTTGCCGGAAAAGCGAGCGGCAAAGCGTCGCCAGGCCGCGTGAAAACTGCCGCACGATGTTGCATTGACAGCGTACCGCCGCGATCACGCTGCCGCCGTGATCAGCGTGCCGTCGCGCGAAAGGTTTCGATCGTCAGCCGAATCGAATTCCCTGCGCCAGCGGCAGTTCGTTTCCGAAATTGATCGTGTTGGTGGCTCGGCGCATGTAGGCCTTCCAACTGTCGGAACCGGATTCGCGGCCGCCGCCGGTGTCTTTTTCGCCGCCGAAGGCTCCGCCGATTTCTGCTCCGCTGGGACCGAGATTGACGTTGGCGATGCCGCAGTCGCTGCCGGCGGCCGAACAGAAACGTTCCGCTTCCTTCAGGTCACTGGTGAAGATCGACGACGACAGTCCCTGGCTCACGCAGTTCTGCATCGCGATCGCGTCGTCGAAATTCGAATACCGCACGACGTACAGAATCGGCGCGAAGGTTTCCTGGAACATGATGTCGGCGTGTTGCGGCATCTCGACGATCGCCGGAGTCACATAGCAGCCGCCCGCCGGAACATTGCGCGTCACGTATTCTCCGCCGAACACGGTTCCGCCCTGATCGCGCGCGGCCTGCAGTGCGGCCATCATTTTTTCACCGGCGGCCGAGTCGATCAGCGGGCCGACAAGAGTGCCGTCGTGCAGCGGGTTTCCGATCGGCAGTGACGAATACGCGCCGCGAAGTTTCGCCAGCAGCCCGTCCGCGATTTGGCTGTGAACGATCAGCCGTCGCAGAGTCGTGCAGCGCTGTCCGCAGGTTCCGGCAGCGGCGAACACGATGCCTCGCAACGCCAGTTCCGGATCCGCTGACGGCGTGACGATGCACGCGTTGTTGCCTCCCAGTTCCAGCAGACTTCGTCCCAGTCGGCGCGCGACAGTTTGAGCAACCTCGCGCCCCATCGGCACACTTCCGGTCGCGGAAATCAGCGGCATGCGAACATCCGCCGCCAGAGCCTGTCCGACGTCTCGTCCGCCGATCACGACTGAGAACAATCCCGGCGGCACATCGGTGACATCAGCAGCGGCGCTCATCAGCAGGCTGTGGCAGGCCAGCCCACACAACGGCGTCTTTTCGGACGGCTTCCACACCACGGAATCACCGCACACCAGTGCCAGCGCCGCGTTCCAGGCCCACACCGCGACGGGAAAATTGAACGCCGAAATCACGCCGACCGGGCCGAGCGGGTGCCATTGTTCCATCATGCGGTGAGCCGGCCGTTCTGTGGCAATTGTCAGACCGTGAAGCTGCCGGCTGAGTCCAGCGGCGAACTCGCAGATGTCGATCATTTCCTGCACTTCGCCGAGTGCTTCCTGGACGATCTTGCCGGCTTCCCAGGTCACGACGGCTGCCAGATCCGCCTTGTGTTGACGCAGGATTTCTCCGAAGCGCCGAACCAGGTGGCCTCGCACGGGAGCCGGAACGCTGCGCCAATTCAGAAAGGCGTCGGCCGCCGCGGCGATGGCAGTGGCCGTGTCGGCAGGGCGTGCCAGAGCGAACCTGGCAAGTTCGGAACCGTCGATCGGCGAAGTCGCCACGCATTCTTCACCGTTGCATCGAATCCGGTCACCGCCGACTGCGACCGCAGTGACTTCGGTGACTCCCAGTCGGTTCAGAATTTCGCTGATCGGATGCATCGCGTCTGCAGCGTCCCACGACAAAGACGAATGCCGCGAGATCTCGCCGATGTGCAAGGTCGCAGACTTCAACTCTCAACTCTCAACTCTCAACTCATCCTCATCCCCGCGCGTCTACTTTCGCTTGACGCTCCTTCGGCACATCTGAGCCAGGTCGTCGAACAGGGAGTCCATGACCAGGCGGATGGGCGACATGCCGGTGATCTGCTGAGACGCGGTGACGGTTCGTTCCAGCATGGGAGCCAGCAGGTCGACTCCGGGGCGAATTCCCAGCCGCTCGGTCAGCGGGTCAGACATTTCTCCCGCGGCGAGATTTTTCAGTCGTGTCCGAATCGCGTCGGCGACGAACTTCAGCAGCCACTGAGCGTTCTGGCGCTGTTCAGGAACTCCCGACGAGATCTGTTCGATGCCGCTGGTGACCTGCGCGGCTGTTTCCAGCGGCTTCATTCGATCCAGCAGCGCCAGTTGTTCGGCCACGGCAGTTCGCAGTTGGCGAAGTTCCGGGCTGAGCAATTGCCGGGCGGTTTCCAGGCTGCCTTCGGAAAGTGATGCGACCGCCGTGGCTTCGTCATCGGACTCCACGCTGCCTTCCGCCAGCAAAATGTCGGTGACGTCCGGCTGTGGCAGGGGGAAGAACCGGACAAGCTGGCAACGCGACCGAATTGTCGGCAGCAGAGCATCCGGATCGTCGCAAATCAGAAGAATCAGCGCCTGCGCCGGCGGTTCTTCCAGAGTCTTCAGCAGTGCGTTGGAGGTCGCGGCGTTCATGCGGCTGGCGTCGTTGATGACGGCCACTCGACGGTCGGAAGCCTGCGGCGCCATCGCCAGTTCAAAACACAACCCTTCGCGTCCGCGCTTGTCGTCGTCTCCGACCATCTGCGACATGACGATTTCGTTTTTGCCGCTCAGCAGACTCAGTTCGTGGTAGTCAGGCCACGCATTGTGTTCGAATGCCCGGCAGGCTCGGCAGTCGCCGCAGACGTCCAGTTCTTCGATGTCGTGATTGCGGCAGAAAACGGATTTTGCGAGCAGTCGGGCAAACTGCCGCTTGCCGATTCCTTCCGGCCCGGCCAGCACATACGCGTGAGACAGCCGGCCGCGCTGCAGCGATCGGCGGAAGAGTTCCCTCTGTTCCGCGTGTCCCCGAAGTTGTCGCCAGTCGGTCAGCATGGCGGCAGAGTAGCGATTCGTTCCGGGAATTGGCAACGACGTGGTCGGCGCCAAGAAGTGCTTGACGCGTCCTGGTGCTTTCTAGGTTCTGGCCACCGCTCACCCGCGTGGGCATTGCGAGTCGATTTGAACCATGAAAGCTGAGTCCGAATGTCTGACCTGATTGCTCCACACGGCGGCCTACTGAGCCTGCTGCTGCACCCGTTTGCAGTCCACTCGACGATTTTCCCACGAAGCTGTCCTTCTGCCGAAAGTCCCGGTTTCCGCGGCTGATCTTTCCACCGCCTATCGATCAACCATGATGAACGTCAGGGAACGTCGGAACCGGTCCGATAATCCGCAGCGCGCAGTGGAACCAGGTACTGGAAAACGCGACGGTCGATTCCGGCGGAAAGCATGCAAACGAACTGACTCCGCTGGCATTTCCGCCTGTGACGTCGTCCGCTCGTCACCCAGCGCAAAAAGAAGGTCTCACTGGCCAAACTGGAAGGTCAGATCGTCGCGACCGTGAAGTCTGCAGCGACACCCATCCCTCGGGACAAGATGGTGGATACCAGAACGCTACCCGCGGCACGGAACGCACCGATCATCCCGGGCGCGGACATGGTGCCTGAAGAACGATGAGAAAATATCTTTTCACCCGCTGGGAGGAACCATCCGTTCGCTGCCACAGTCGAAGAACCCGGACTTTGCGCTTGCCGTCCTTGACATCCGCGTAGGTTCGAGCCAAACTGGCCAAACCGGATGGAACGTCGTCGTTGCGTTCCAGACTGCGATCCACGCCGCAACGCGTTCCACGAATACGCTCTGTGCCGCTCTGGAGGAACTGATTCGAGCCGGCAAAAACGCGGGAGCCGTGCTGAATCCGCTGATCGAAGAACCAAGGGCGACGACGTCAACGCCGCCGGCCCGCTGGATGAAAACGTACGAGAAGCCGATCGAAACCGCGATCATGAAGGTGACGTCCAGATACGCTCGTGGAGCCTCCGCGGCGAAAGCGTCCCGGATCGCGTGTTGCTGCTGGGTCTGGACATCAAGATGTTCTATGGCGGCCCGAAGGAAGGCGTCATGCACGGCATCTACCGCCAGAACATGGGCTACACTCACATTGTCATCGGTCGTAAACACGCCGACGCGCCGTATCACGACGGCACGGCGATCTGGGGCGACTTCGACGCTCAGGAAATCTTCAACAACCTGAACGGTGACCTGAAGATCAAACCGATCAACGTCGGATTCGCCGCCTACTATGAATCCCTCGGCCGCGTCGATCTGATGTCCAATCACACCGACGAAAAGCCCGTGTTCATTTCCGGCAAGGACGTGCGAGCGACACTGCTGAAAGGCGAACTTGTCGACCCGCGCATCATGCGCGAAAGCACGTCCAGCATTCTGGCAGCCGCGATGAAACAGGCCTGACGGAAGCCGGTCAGCGAACAGCGTCACCGCAGTTGGCTGCTCGGGCCGCTTCCAGAAACGCCTTCACTTTCTCAGGTGACTTTTTTCCGGGGGACGTCTCGACACCACTTGCCGTGTCGACTCCCCACGGGCGGACTTCGGTGATCGCCGATTCGACATTCTCCGGTGTCAGGCCGCCTGCCAGAATCAGCGGCGGCCAGTTTTCCCTGAATGACTGTCTCAGCAGGTTCGCGTCGACTCGTTTTCCGGTACCTCCGAATTCTCCGGCAACGAAGGCGTCCACCAGAATCGCGTCCGGAACGACTCCCCTGTCCGCAAGCTGTTCCAGGTGGCGATCGACGGTCTGCGAACCGTCGCTGTCAACGCGGATGGCCCGAATCAGCCTGGTCCCCGGCAGCCGATTCTGAACCGCGGCGATCAAATCCGGTGGTTCGTCGCCGTGGAACTGAACTCCCGTCAGTCCGACATCGCCGACAACGCGGCAGATCTCGTCCGCGGAAGAATTCACAAACACGCCGATCACTTCGGCTCGGTCACCGACCCCGCGACGAATCCGCGCCGCGCGGGAGGCATCCACGAATCGTCTGGATCCGGGAAAGAAGTTCAGTCCAACGGCATCCGCTCCGGCATCGCAGGCGACCGCAGCGTCTTCCGGATTCGTAATGCCGCAGATTTTGATCCACATGGCTGCTTCAGTGTCGGTTGGTTCAATGAACGATGGCTGGCGGATGATAATACCGTAGTGTCTGACTTGGATGGTTTCTAATTGAACGCCACTCGGGCTCGGGCGCATGTTCCGGCGCATCAGGAGCACAGCGAAGTTTTCTCAAGTGCACGCAGGCCCGGCAGGCCGAAACTTCGCAGGCGCCGGCGTGAGCCACCGAATTGAATGTAATCACCACTCGAAAGCAACGGATCATGTTCACGCGGATAGCGATTCCCATGAACAATCTCGACTCGTTTCGAAGCAAATCGCGAATCGCCGGAGCTGACGATCAGTTTGGCGTGCGGTTTGATTCCGCGATAGAATTCATTTCGTACGTTGCCGTACCTGCCCTTTGCGCCTTTCGGTAAGCGAAAGGGTTTTGAGTCACGAGCAATCGCACGTTGACGTCGGTCGCAAGCAGACCTTGCTGCGGCTTTGTGATGCCGGTCGGTGGCTGGCGCGGAGGCATTCATGCGGTACGTGATTGCAGTCATTCTCTTCACGCTCGCGCCGGCAACTGCGTATGCCGACGAAATCCTGCGAGTGGCGTCATTCAACATCAATTGGGGAAACGTCGACCTGGCCGACATCGCAAGGGCGATTGGTGATTCCGATGCTGATGTGGTCTGTCTTCAGGAATCAACACCCGAGTCCGAAGGCTTCCTGTCTCGACAGTTTGCGCAAAAATATCCGCACATGAGTTTCGATGGAGACGCCCGGAAGTTTGCGGCAGGCCGTTTTGGATTCTTGTCCAGACATCGTCTCTCCGACAGTCGGTTCATTCCCGCCGAACACGGACTGTTCGGGACATACATTGTGAACGTAAACCAGGGGGCTCAGAAGATTCAGGTGGTCAACGTCCACTTGAGCCCTTTTCGCGTCCCTCGCGACGCCTCAGTCCCACAGGTTCTTGGCTGGTTAACCGCCGTCGAAGCCGAGCACGCGAAGGAAATCGAAGTTATCGCCGGCGTGATTGACCCCGGTGCACCGACGGTTGTCTGCGGTGACTTCAACAGCATCTCAACGCTATCGGCTCCGAGCCGGCTGCGCGAACTTGGTTTGACGGACAGTTTTTCCGCCGTCACAGAGAATGCCGATGCGCACCCGACGTGGCGCTGGCCTGTGGGAAGAACCCACATCCAGTTCAGAATCGACTATGTGTTCTGCACAGATCATTTCGAATCGCTCTCGTCCAGGATCGTACCAACCACCGGGTCAGACCATTCACTTCTCGTCACCGAATTGCGCCACGCCGGTGTGCAGGACAACTAACCGGCCGGAACCTGGTTCTCGCAATGCGCGGGAAACATCGTAACCGCACCTTTGAGCAATGCAGCACGGAGCGGTGAGCAAAGCGATGACGATACCGCATTTTTCGATTGATCGGCCAGCGGATTGTTCGTCGGCACCGTGATCGCCTCCTTCGTTCCCGCGGCAGTTCGAGAAACTGATGAGCTCTGTCCGTTGCCGTGCGACATCGATCGCCTGCCCATTGACCTTACGGAGAATTCAGGCCTGCCAGTGTCAGCGGTTCGAGTCCTGCACTGGGCGCCGAGTTAACCGGACGCGTCATCCCGATCGTCGCGGCCGATTCGCAGTGAGTGTCCGTGTGCGAGTCAGATGGTGGTCGAGATGAAGCCGCCGTCGACCACAATGTTCTGGCCGGTCACGAACGATGATGCCCTGTGAGCCGCCAGCCAGACGACCGCTCCGGACAGTTCTTCCGGTTTGCCGAAGCGGGCCATCGGGGTATGTCCGATGATCTGACCGCCGCGTTCGGTGTAGCTGCCGTCGTCGTTGAACAGCAGTGCCCGGTTTTGTTCCGCGGGAAAGAAGCCGGGACTGATGGCGTTCACGCGGACGCCCTTCGTCGCCCATTCACGGGCCAGAAACTGCGTGAAGTTGATGACGGCGGCCTTCGCGGCGGAGTACGCCACGACTCGCGACAGCGGAACCATGCCGGCCATCGATGCGATGTTGATGATGCTGCCGCGCTGATTGGCGACCATCGTTTCGCCGAACACCTGAGCCGGCAGCAGTGCTCCGCCGACAAGGTTCAGATCGAAAACTTCGTTCCACGCGTCGGTGGACAATTTGCAGAAGTCACTTCCGGGAGGCAGCGTGGCTCCCGGACGATTGCCTCCCGCGGCGCTGACCAGGATGCTGACCGGGCCGAGTTGTTCGTTGACAGAATCCCGCGCGGCAGTCAGGGAGGAAACGTTCATCGCATCGGCCGAACAGAACATTGCTGTTCCGCCGACGTCTTCGATGGCTTTCACGCGAGCCGCTCCTCGTTCTTCATTGCGGCCCAGCACCGCCACTTTCGCTCCGAAGGCCGCCAGAGCATCCGCCATGCCGCCGCCAAGGACTCCCGTGCCCCCGATCACGACCGCTGTATCGCCCGACAAATCAAATAACTCATTCTTCATCGCAATGCCTTTGGAAGCTGGGAGCCATCCCGCTGCGAATTGCGGCGGCGGCCGGATACGCATGTTTCTGCAAGAGTTCCGAAGCGTAGTGGCTGACCGGCGCAGGGAACAGCGTCGGCCTCGCGGACACAACGATCGGATTGTCATCGAATGGCAGATCGTCGCCGGCAGAAATTGCCGTCCGGCGTCAGAACGATGCGGTTCGCGCAGAGCCGTGAGGATCCACCGGCGCTGCGGACGCACAGACTCGGGACACGCAACCGCAAAGTCTTCGTGTTCGCCACGGCTTGCCAGAGGGCGGTGTCCGTTTGAAACGCCTGATGCGACTGTGGCGCGTGTCGCTTTCGTGCGGCGTGTTTCTGTTCGTGCGATTCAACGGTCCGTGAAGTCGGCAGGGCAGCCTGTTCGATGCTGTTGAACGGAACGCTGCAATGCCATTTCGTTCCGACAACGCCTCTCACATTTCAGGGAAGACTTGCCGTGAGAAAACTGCTGCTGCTGCTGGCACTCTGCTGCCTGCCCTGTGCTGCGACCGGCTGCCAGTGCTGTTCGCTGACCGAACGTTACTGCGACCTGATCGACGACGTCGCATATCCGAACGTCTGTTGTGAACGCTGGTACCATTCCAAGCTGGACCTGACACGCATCAACATGCCGGACGGCATTCAGTGCTGTCCGGGCGGCGGATGCTGCAATTGCTGCCGCTGATGGAGTATGCGGGCGGTCCGCGGACGACCGCCGAAAAGCCGGCGCAATCCGCACATTCGTCTGTCGCCGTATCCTCCGAAATGCCGATGGAATCATCTCGGGGGGAGCATTCTGCCGCGACACCGGTTCCTGGTGTGCCGCAGACTGGCCACGGCAGATAACGCTGTTTCGAAAGGGCGTTCGAAGCAGTTACGGCAGCGTTCCTGGCACTGGAATGGCTGTGAAGACGGGCCGCCGCGGGGTGATTGGTTCTGCGCGCACGTTCGGGAGTTGACGGCGATATGCGGAAACGCGTTGTGAATCAGCGGCGACAGAGTGCGCGCCATCGATGGCAAACGGCGCTCGCCGGGCTGACGGTCGCGGTCCTGTTCGCGGGGCTTGCGCCTGGCGCTCACGCTCAGTCCAACATGCAGGAACTGGCGGAAAAGGTGGGTGTGCGAGTCCTGTCGGAAGGGCAATCCGGCGACGTTCACAAGGAAGCCGCTGTCCGCGCCATTCCGATGCGTGTGCTGAATGCCGCCGGACGAAAACGTGTCAACGATGTCCTGCGCGACTGTGCTCAGCACCGCAGCCTGCCGCACCTGCAGTACGTTGTCGAACCTGCGATGTACCGCTATCTGGTGGAACATCCGGACGTCGCCGTCAGCACGTGGCGAGCGATGGAGATTTCCCAGTTTGAAATGTGGCAGACCGGTCCCTACGAATACGAAGTGTCCGCCTCGGACGGATCGTTCGGGACCGCCGACGTGATCTACCGCGACGGCAGCCAGTGTCTATTCGTCTGCGAAGGAACGTACAACAGTCCGCTGCTGCCAAAGGCCATCAGTGCGTCCGCGCTGATCCTGCTGCGATACAACTTTGTGCGGGCCGCCGACGGTTCCGTTCTGGTCGATCAGACGATGGATGCGTTTGTGGCTCTTCCGGGCAACACGGCTCAAACCATCGCGAAACTCGCTTCGCCGCTGACCAATGTCATTATGGACCGGAATCTGTTCGAAGTGTCGCTGTATGCTCGCATGATGTCGAAGGCAGCCATGACCGAACCCGGCTGGGTCGAACAGCTTGCAGGGCAGTTGGACGGAGTTCTGCCGCAGCGCAGGGACGAATTGACCGCGCTGGTTCAGCGACCGGCGCCGCGCGGTGCCGCGTCGTCGTCAACAGCAGCGGCTGACGGAACTCGAAATACGGAAAACGGCGGTCCGCGGGATTCTGCGGAATTTCAGATCTTTGAATCGTCACTGTCGCGCATGAACGCGGCACTGCCCGTCGTACCGCTGCCTCAGCCAGCGCCTCCGCCGCAACGGAAACGCGTTAGCGCCAGAGCTGCAGCTCGTTCTGCTGCGAAGTCGGACGCTTCGCCGGAACCTGCGGGATCGCGACGTCGCGGTGTCGGCCTGACGGAACCTCTGTCAAAAGCACAGCCCTATCCGCCGCCGGCACCGATATCCGCCACGATTCCCGCACCTGCGGACGTTCGACGCGGTGACTCCGACGCCTTCCAACTGCAGGACGTCGTACCGCCCGTCCGGCAACCGGTGATGGAAACCGGTCCGGTCCGAAAGCAATAACCGTTCGGTCACGGCAACCTGGCGATCTGTGAAAATCGTGTTCTGGACAGTGGGCGACGCGGACTGATAAACTGCGATTCCCGCCTGACACTCTCCCACCCAGCCGCGATCATGCGAAGTTTCCGCCCGCTTTCATGCTGCATTCCCCGTCGTGCCTGTTTGACGGCTGGAGCCGCTTCCCTGTTGAGCAGCACCATTGGCGCTGTGAATGCGCCAGCTTTCGGCGCGGAGTCGCCGGTGGCGGGAATCAACGGGTTCGGCGGAGCCAAACGCTGCATCCTGCTGTTCATGTGGGGCGGGCCGAGTCAACTGGATACGTTTGACATGAAGCCGGATGCTCCCGCGGAAGTGCGCGGGGAGTTCCGTCCGGTGGCGACCGCGGTGCCCGGGTTGCAGATCTGTGAGCATTTTCGGAAGCTGCCCGCGCTGATGGACAGGCTGGCGGTCGTCAGGTCGCTGACCCACGACGATCCGGCCCATTTGTCGAGCGCTCATACGATCCTGACGGGGCATCTGCCGCCGGTCAATAAAAGCGACGCCGAGCCGCCCAGCGATCGCGATACGCCGCATCTGGGTTCTGTCCTGCAGCACTTCCGCACGGCTCCGAATTCGCTACCGGCTTTCGTCACCATGCCCTGGAAGGCTCTGCACCCGGCGGCTCCCGGAGGCGAAGCGCCGGGACAGACCGGCGGCTGGCTCGGTCATTCCGTGGACCCGCTGCTGGTGACCGGTGATCCTTCGCAGCCAGACTGGAAGGCTCCCGCGCTGAGCCTGATTGACGGAGTCGACACCGTGCGGCTGGATCATCGCCGACAATTGCTGCAGTCCATTCAGGCTCAGCAAAGCCGTCTGGAACGCATCGCTGCCACGACGGCGACGACGCAATATCAGACGGCGGCGTTTGATCTGCTAACCTCGCCGGCTGTACGTCAGGCGTTTGATCTGACGGCGGAATCCGACGCGACTCGCGACCGCTACGGACGCAACATTCACGGACAATGCGTTCTGCTCGGCCGGCGACTGCTGGAACACGGCGTGCCGATGGTGTCCGTCAACTGGCATCAGGATCACCGCAACTTCTGGGATACGCACGGCGACAATTTCAATCGACTGAAGAACGACCTGATTCCTCCGGCCGACGCCGCTCTGTCGTCGCTGCTAACGGACCTGCAGGATCGAAACATGCTGGACGACACGCTGGTTGCGTGGGTGGGCGAATTCGGTCGCCGGCCGCAGATCACCGCCGGAAACGCCGGACGTGAACATCATCCGTTTTGCTATTCCGGACTTCTGGCCGGCGCGGGAATCCGAGGCGGCAACGTCTACGGCCGCAGCGATGCCCGAGCGTACTACCCGGAAGAAAACCCGGTCAGTCCTCATGACTTCGCTGCGACGCTGCTGCATGCACTGGGAATCCCCCGCGACGCGATTCTGCCGGATCAGGTCGGCCGCCCGCATCGCCTGTACGCCGGCGAACCTCTGCTGCCGCTGTTCACGTGATGCTTCGGAAGCCCAGTGGGATCGCTTCAGGAATGAATCGCCCGCCCGTCGACGGACAGCGCGGCTTCTTTGATGGTTTCGGCCAGAGTCGGGTGGGCGTGGCAGCAGCGGGCGATGTCTTCGCTGCTGGCTCCAAATTCCATCGCCACCGCCGCTTCCGCGATCAGTTCTCCCGCGTGAGCCCCGATGATGTGAATTCCCAGAACGCGATCCGTCGCTTCATCGGCAAGGACCTTGACGAAACCTTCCGTGTGTCCTGATGCTCGCGCGCGTCCGTTCGCGGCGAACGAGAAACGGCCGCTGCGATACTTCACACCGCGTTCCTTCAAAGCGTCTTCCGTTTCGCCGACGCCCGCGATTTCCGGAGACGTGTAGATCACGGTCGGAATGACGTTGTAGTTAATGTGGCTGTGACCGGTCACCATGCGTTCGACGCAGGCGATGCCTTCTTCCTCCGCCTTGTGCGCCAGCATGGCTCCGCCGATCACGTCGCCAATCGCGTAGATGCCCGGAGCCGTCGTTTGATAGGACGAATTGACCCGAACGAATCCGCGGCGGTCGGTTTCGACGCCGACCGTTTCCAGCCCCAGATTGTCTGTGCAGGGATTGCGTCCCACTGCCACCAGAACTCGGTCGCATGAAATCGGTTCGCTGTTCTCGATCTCCACGGTGCAGTTGCGAGTCTTCGCTGTCACCGCCGTCACTTTCGTACCCAGCCGAAACGTCATTCCCTGATGCTGAAGAATCTTCTGCGCTTCCCGTGCCACCTGAGAATCAACGCCCGGCAGAATTCGCGGCAGGAATTCCAGCACCGTGACCTGCGACCCCAGTCGTCGCCAGACCGTGCCCAGTTCCAGTCCGATCACGCCGGCTCCGATCACCACCAGATGCTTCGGGACATCCGGCCATGCCAGCGCTTCGGTGCTGGTCCCGATCCGGTCACCGTCCGGGCGCATGGCCGGAAAGGAGCCTGCGACACTGCCCGTCGCGATCAGAATCTTCCTGGCAGCCAGCGTCGTGGAAGAATCGTTGCCGGTGACTTCCACGCTGCCGTCGTCGAGCAGCCGTCCGTGGCCGAGATGCCGATCGACCTTGTTCTTCTTCAGCAGCCCGTCGATGCCGCCGGCGAGCGTGGCGATGACGCTGTCCTTATGTTCCAGCATCTTTGCGATGTCCACGGACACATCGCCGGCAATGATGCCGCGTTCAGCGAAATTCCGGCAAGACTGCTCGTACAGTTCGCTGGTTTCCAGCAATGCCTTGCTGGGAATGCAGCCGATTCGAAGGCACGTGCCGCCAGGCTTTGCTTCTCGTTCGACGATGGCAACTTTCAGGCCCAACTGAGCGCCTCGAATGGCCGCAACATACCCGCCGGGCCCGGCTCCGATGACGATCAGGTCGTAGGACTTTGACATGGGGAGTTTTCAGTTGGCAGTTTTCAGTTGGCAGTTTTCAGTTGGCAGTTGGCAGTTGGCAGTTGGCGGTGTTTAGACATTCGAGGACGGAGGGGCCAGTGCATGTACGGGAAAGGTATTGCGATCGCGAAACCTCGTGACGGCACGTCGACAGCAGTCACTCAGCGCAGGCCACCGCCAACTGAGAACTGCCAACTGAATACTGAATACTGAATACTGAATACTGCCAACTGCCAACTAGAAACTCCCGCTCTCACACTTCCAGCACCAGGCGAGTGGGGTCTTCGATCAGTTCTTTGATTCGACGAAGAAACGACACGGCTTCGCGGCCATCCACGACTCGATGGTCGTATGTCAGAGCCACGTACATCATGGGCCGAATGACGACCTGTCCGTTTTCGGCGACGGGCCGGTCGACGATACCGTGCATTCCCAGGACGCCGCTTTGAGGTGGGTTGACGATCGGCGTGGACAGCAGTGATCCGTAGACACCGCCGTTGGTGATCGTGAACGTGCCGCCTTCCAGTTCTTCCAGTCCGATCTGGTTCTGTTTTGCACGGACGCCGAAATCAGCGACCGCTCGTTCGATTTCCGCGAAGCTGAGATTTTCGGCATTGCGCAGCACCGGCACGACAAGTCCCTTGCCGCCGCCGATCGCAATGCCGATGTCGCAATAGTTGTGATAAACCAACTGCTTGTCGCGCATCTGAGCGTTGATCTGCGGGTATTGCTGCAGAGCGTTCACGGCAGCCTTCACGAAGAATGACATGAAGCCGAGTTTCAGGCCGTACGTCTGCTCGAACGCTTCCCGGTATGTCGACCGCAGATTCTTGACGGCGGTCATGTCGATTTCGTTGAACGTTGTCAGCAGAGCGGCCGTTTGTTGTGCGGCGACCAGCCGCTGAGCGATCGTCTGCCGAATGGGGCTCAACGGCACCGTCCTGGTTTCGCGTGAACCGGCGGCCGCGGTGCCTCCGCCCTGCATGTGGCGAACGACGTCTTCCTTCAGCACTCTCCCGCCGGGGCCGGAGCCCGCTACGGAACCGGGCGAAATCCGGTTTTCGCTCATCAGCCGTTCGGCCGCAGGCATCACAGTCGCGGCAGACTTCGATCCGGCCGAAGACGGCACCGCGGCTGATTTCGCAGACGTTTCCGGAGTCGCTGGCGCATCGTTCGCAGGGCGATTCGGTTCGGCTGTTTTCGGAGCTTCAGACGGCGTGAGATATCCGATCACTTCGCCGATCTCGGCCGTTTCGCCCGCGGCTTTCACGATCTGGCTGACGATTCCGCCGACGGGAGCCGGAACGTCAAACGTCGCCTTATCCGTCTCCAGGCCAACCACGCCGGCGTCCGCCGCAACGTAGCTCCCCTTGCTGATGTACCACTCGCCGATGAAAACCTCGGAGATCGATTCGCCAACGGCCGGCACCCGAATTTCGACTTCTTCACCCTGCTGGACACTCATTCGCGTATCGCTTTCGTCGAACATCCCGGACCTGGTTCCGGGGAACGCCATTCTTCCCAGCGCGATCATAGCAGACGCTGACCGTGACAATCATTCAGGCGCCATTTTTCGACGTCATGCACCGGCTGGAATTCACCCGGTGGAGAATTGCGACTTCAATGTGCGCTATGTCTTAGGCGTGCGTCTGTGCGAGAACGCACACTGGTTCCGGTCGCGTTTTCTCACGCTTGCAGTTGCACGTGCGTTACGGAATTGGACGGTGGAAATTTCGGCGACCAGCCCATACTACACAGCCAGTCCTCCCGCACGCTGCCTGCAATTGCTCGCGCTGCGGACACTGATGAGACGCCGTCGTCCACCTTTCCTGAAAACGAAAGCACAGCAGTTCATGAAGAAGAACGAAGCGGTTACCAAGATCATGACGCCCAATCCGATCTCGATTTCCCGCAATGAACCGATTTCGGCAGCGCGGCGACTGCTTGAGGAAGAAGGCATCCATCATCTGCCGATCACCGATGGCGACAAGCTGGTCGGAATTCTGACGTCGAACGATTTCCTGCGAGTTTCGTTTGGAGAATTCGGCAACCAGGACGCCCGAAGTCTCGACGCGATTCTGGACCACACGTACAAGATTTCCGAAGTGATGAATCCAAATCCCGTGTCGGTCAAGAGCAGTCAGACGGTCCGGGACGCGGCCACGATTTTGTCCGAAAGCAGCTTTCATTCGCTGCCCGTTGTCGAAGGCGAAAAGCTGGTCGGAATTGTGACGTCCTCCGACCTGATCAAGTATCTGCTGGATCAGTATTGAAAACTGCGGCGACGGATTCCGTGCGCGGTATCGTTGATGCGCGCTGCGGGGCTTGAACCAGCAGTGCTTTGGAGTGCGATGATTCAGCATCGCTTTGGTTTCTTTGCGGAACCGTCGAATTCCAGGCCGTCGTTCGATCTGCGTGACATCGCCGATTCCGTGAAAAGCGAAGCGGCGACAAGCCACCGCCTTCCAGCGGCGTCGTTTGTTCGAAGCGTGGCGGCGTCCTGGAAACCGGAAGAATTCACCGACATCGCTGATGCACGGACGGCGATCGACGGACGCTTCGGTTTCGGAAGAATCTCCGTTGTGAGTCACGTAGGATATGCGCGTCTCGGATGTCCGGTGACGGCGGTTTGAAATTCCCCGCAGCGGCGCGATGGCGTTTGCGTCACTGAATTCCTGCGGGTTGATCCGGGATCGTGAGCAACGAATTCTGTGTCGAAATCGCCGGCTGACGACCAGGTCGAACGGCAAAACGAGTGTCTTCCGATGCGACGTCGAGCTTTCACGCTGATCGAACTGCTGGTCACGATCAGCATCATCGCCATTCTGATTGCTCTGTTGCTGCCGGCCGTTCAGCAGGCGCGAGAGGCCGCTCGGCGAACGCTTTGCCGAAACAATCTGCGGCAACTGGGGCTGGCGCTGCACAACTATCACGACAGTTACGGACAGTTTCCGCCGGGTTCGGTGTGCACGGCGAACAACTGCGGCGGCGACTTTCGTCACGGCAACTGGAGCACGACGTGGACGATTTCGATCCTGCCGAACATGGATCAGGCGGCGCGGTTTCAGCAATGGAACTCTGACATTCCCAGCGATCAGCAGCCGCGCGTGACGGGTGTCGCTCTGACGATCATGAAGTGTCCTTCAGCCCTGGACCGTCCGGCCGCTGTCGGGCTGGAAGCGGGCAATCGAGGAACACCGGCGGCTCCCGCGCTTTACGACAAGGGCAACTACGCCGCGAACTATGGCGGCGGCTGGGCCAATGAGCCCGCTGGAGTCAACGGCTTCGACGGTGCCGTTGCGTGGAGCGGTTCGAATCGGGGAGTGTTCAGCAGCCGGCGAGCCGGCGACGCACCCTACGGCGCGCGAATCAGTGAGATCACCGATGGAACGGCCAACACGATTCTGCTGGCGGAAATTCTGACTCGCGATTCCAACTGGGACTGTCGCGGCTGCTGGGGCCGCGCGATGGGATCGGTTGTCTCCGCGTTCACGGGAGCCGCACCGGAAAACGGGCCGCAGGGAATCGCGACTCCCAACGTGCCGGCGATCGGCGATGGCCGCGACTTTCCTGTCTACTGCGGAGGCGACGGCGACCCGGAAACGAATTGCGACGACGCTCCGGGTTCCGGTCGCGGCGGCGTCGCGGCTCGCAGCCGACACACCGGCGGAGTCCAGATTCTGCTGGCTGACGGCTCTGTTCGCTTCGCAGGCAATTCCATCGACGCCGCGCTTTGGCGAAACCTGCTGACGATTGACGGCGGCGAAGTCACCGGTGAATTCTGATTCGCCGCCCATGCGACGACGGCGCGAGCGTTCTCAATCCGGGTTACGCAAATCGCGAGGTGGCAGCCAGGCGGCCGGGTCAAGGTGATAGAAGTCCCGCAGCACTTCATAAACCGCCGGATGATGATTTCTCAGCGACCGCGGACGTTCAAAGAATGCTTCCGTCAGCACGGCAAAGAATTCCGCGGCATTCTTTGAACCGTAGCAATCAATGAACCCGTGATGGCCGCGGCGGCAGTCTTCCACCAGGCGATCGAATTCGGGTTCCAGGACCTCCACCCAGCGTTCGAACTGTTCCTGAGTTTCCATCAGCGGCGTGCCGTCGACGAACCGGCCGTTCATCATGTCAAGCTGATGAGCGAACTCGTGCAGCACCAGGTTGTGCCCCGGCGATTCCATTCGACCGCCGGCCAGCACGTCCGACCACGACAGAATCACCGGTCCCTGCCACCAGGCTTCTCCCAGCCGAGGCTCGCCGCCGTGAATCACCAGGCCGGCACGCGTGATCTGAGTTCCTGCCGCCACATAGCCCGTCGGGTAAACAAGAATTGAAAGGACATGATCGAAGTAGACATCCCGGGGCATTCCGACGACCAGCAGGCAGGCCTGCGCAGCCACAGTTACCCGGATTTCATCCGTCAGCGTAAGTCCGCCGCAACCTTCCCAGTTCTTTTCGGCGACGAACACCGGGATCAAGCGACGCAGCCGGTGCTGCTGTTCTTCGGTCAGCTGTCCGGCATGAACAACGTTGTTGGCGATGTACGATTCCCATGCGTCGGGAAACGGCCGCGCGACCAGCTTTGCCCGGCGACGGTTGCGAAACCAGTTGAAGATCATCGAAAACGCCTGCTTCCCGCGCCATCATCCACGCTGTTTTCGTCGGATCATTCGACGATGACAATTGGCCGATCATCACGGTGCTGCAGTAGATCGTTCAGGCGAGAGTCGTCGAAAACTCCGTCATGAATCAGCAGGGAGCCGTCCCGGTCAGACGTCGGTGACGGCGCAACCGGCTGCCAGCGACTCCGCAATCGCTCAGCCGCGCGACGGCGATCGTCAACCGATTCTGAAACGGACAGCGGTACAAGCACGTCTCGCTGTTCGGGGAACAGGGATGCCAGTGCTTTTGCGGCATTGAGCCGGACCGCCGCATAGGGATCGTTGAGCATCGCGGCCAAAAACGGAGTCATCCAGTCGGTGCTCGAAACGGCCGCCGCGTCCGGCTGCGCAAACTGCCACGTCGAAATCACGCGCTGCCCGGCGTCTCCCTTCAGCATCCACAACACCGCCGCGGAAACAGACTTTTCGTCATCAGAAAGTTCCGGCGCTTCGGACTGATACCATTCCGACAGAACATCAGCCGTCCACTGCTGAGTGCGGTCAAGGTGGCACAGATTGCACGCATTCAGCCGAACGTTGGGGCCAAACGAAGCGACCGCCGGGCTGTCGATCCGATGGCTGCGAATTCCCTTCAGCAGCGCGAAGCTGCTGTACGGCATATGGCAGTTCATGCATTCGCTGCCGGATGATTCCGCCGGATGATGCGTGTGCCGGGAAACATCATCCGCAAAGTCCGTGTGACACTGCAGGCACGCGTGATTGGTTCTCATGCCAGGCTTCAACTGATCGTCCGGATCGCTGCCATGCACGGCATGGCAGGACAGACATGTCAGGTTTCCTCGAAGGTAGCAGCCTGATTCGATCAGTCCGTTGTATTCGCGACCGCCGCTGCGGCAGGCTCCGTCCGACCAGAACCGGCTGACCTGAATCTGTTCCTTTCCATCGTCGAACACCGTTTCGTCGTCGATCGTCAGGAACCGAGCCACGTCGCGCATGTCCCGGCGAGGATCGTGTTCGCGACCAAGCGTCTGATGGTCCCTGTTGGCGGGATTGCCGTGATCGTATTCGTAGTGGCTGTGACACGTGCCGCACGCCTGGCTGGACAGATGCGGATTCTCCTTCGCGGGATTGAAGACTGTGCGGTCGCTTTCCGTTTCATTCAGATGGAACTGATACCGTCGAACAGGATTGCGGTTTTGCGCGACGTGCTGACCGCAGGCACCGTGGCACGATTCACACGAGATGCCCAGTTCCGCAGTTCTTGTGTGACGGTATCGGCCGCTGAGTCCCTCGAAGCCGGGCTGGCCGCCGACGCTGTGACAGTTGATGCACACCTGATTCCACACCTGGTGCCCCATCGCCGGCCGAGTCACCGGCGGCTGCAGGAACACGTCGTCGCGATGCATCCACAACCGGTCAGTGATGTTGTAGCGCCACGGAAACTGCCAGAGTTCTCCGGCATCATTGCCGACGTACCAGAACGCCTGAAACGCATGTGACCCGGTGGTCATGACCAGTTGCCGTTCGACCAGCGGAAAACCGCCCTCCGGAAGCGCCGCGCCAACCGTGGCGAACTGCAGCGTCAACTGCGGATCCTGCATCGTCGCCCAGAATTCATCGCCGCGCCGTTCGATCCGGGCTGTCTGCCCGTAGCGAGTCAGTTCCTGGCCGTCGAACGGAGCCACAACAGTTTCGGGCGTCGCCACCTGAGTCATCGTGCGGTGGAAGCTTCCGTGCCACGTGTCGTATTGCTCCGCATGGCACGAACGACACGCCGCCGAACCGGCGTACAACCCGTCAGTCCGAATTTCCGGGATGGCAACCTCGGCGGTCAACCGGCGGTTTTCCCACAGGTTCCGTTGCAGCGTGACGCCGACAGCGACTAACGCAATCGCGGCGATCGCAGCTGCCATCGTCGACAGCGATATGAGCCCCAGACGAACCGGCAACAGCCCGACGATCAGCAGCCCCGCCAGTCCCAGCAAGCCATACAGAATCCACTCAACGAACATAGCGACGCCGCTTGGAAGTTGACGGTCAGCGAACCCTTCAAAGCTTACGCCATGCCACAACGAAACGCGAGTTCCGTGCGCGGCCGGCCTCCCCCGAACTTGCTTCGCTCGTTCGACCCCTCCCTGATGGCCTTCGGCCGGGAGGGGTGCACAGGACTTGCGCGTCCGGCGCGTCCACCTCTCCCAGGCGAAGCCGGCCAGGAGAGGTCGAGCAAGCGAAGCGATGCTCGCGAGAGGGCCGAGTGGCGTTCAGCGTCCGTCGCACACAGCACGTTCAACGCGCGGCCGTGCCCTCCCCGAACTTGCTTCGCTCGTTCGACCCCTCCCTGATGGCCTTCGGCCGGGAGGGGTGCATAGAGAGCTGCGCGTCCGGCGCGTCCACCTCTCCCAGGCGAAGCCGGCCGGGAGAGGTCGAGCAAGCGAAGCGATGCTCGGGAGAGGGCCGAACGCGCGTTCAGTGTCCGTCGGTCGAGCAGCACGTTCAACGCGCGGTCGTGTCCCTCCCCAGAACTTGCTCCCCGCTCGTTCGACCCCTCCCTGATGGCCTTCGGCCGGGAGGGTGCATGGAAAGCTGAACGTCTGGCGCGAGAGGGCTGCGGACGAAGTCACCCGGCGGCGTTGTTATTCGGACCGCTGTGTGACCTGCGTGCCGGCTTCGACACGATCGCCGGGATACAGAATGACGCGATCGCCTTCCTGCAGCCCGTCGAGAACTTCCGCGTTGTCGTCGTTGCGGTGGCCTGGCTCCACGTCCCGCAGCTCCGCTCGTCCATCGGAAATCACGAACACCGCCCAGCGCTGTCCTTCACGGAACAGGGCTCCCGTCGGGACGGTAATGACGTCTTCGGACGACCATTTCACGATCTCCGCTTCGACCCGGTAACCGTCGCCCAGCGCGGGGCGCTTTTCCAGGGGATCAACGAAGTCGATGATGACATTCACGCGCTGTTCTTCGATTCCCAGCGCAGAGATTTTTGTGAATGCCGCCGGCTCGACCAGTCGCACACGGGCTTCCAGCGGATGGTCGCCTCCCCATTCCTTCAGCAGGACTCGAGCGCCCGGATGAATCTGAACGGCCGCCGACGACAGAACATCGACTTCGACTTCCAGGTCTTTGGGGTCGCCGACTTCCAGGATCTTGTCGCCGGCGTTCACGACGGTGCTGCTTTCCTGATACACCTGCAGGACTCTGCCCGACACGGGCGACGTGATGGGAAAGCTCCATTCCGTGCCGGCGGTCGCTTCCTGGCCTTCGCCGGTTCTCAGCAGCGCGGCTCTGGCCTGATCGAGTTCAAACGACGCGATCTGACCTTCCAGGCGAGCGGCGTTGTAGTCGTTTTCGGCCTGCCGAAAGGCGACTCGCTGACGATCCAGATCCTGCTGCGACGCCGATTGTTTTTCGAACAGCCGCTGAATTCGCGCGAATTCCGATTCCTGCAGGTTCAGAGCGTCCCGGGTCGTGGCGAGTTTCGGTTCCGCCTGGCTGACTCGCGCTTCGGCCGCCTTCACGCGGGCTTCCGCCTGAGCGACGGTTCGCGGATCCAGCAGCGCCGGATCGGTCGGTTCGATTGTTGTCAGCAGAGTCTGCTTCGCCACAACTTCGTCGCCGGGGTGCAGACTGATTCTGACCAGCCGGCCGTTCAGCGGAGCGGACACGACATACCGTTCGCGGATGCGGGTGCGGCCATCGTCGCTGATCGTGACGACCAGCGGCCCGCGGGCGATGACGGCGGCGTCCACCTGCACCGGTTGCGGCCGCATCGCCATCAGCACCGCGGCGATCAGACTTCCAGCCACAGCCACGTAGAACAATCGCCGAATCCAGACACCCATGAAATTATTCCTGCGCCTTCAGCACGGCGAACAAGTCGAGATGATCCAGACGCCGTCGCACCAACAGCCCTGAAATCACAGCGGCCAGCAACACAATCAGCACGGCTTCCGCATACGTTGAATCGTCAATGATCAGCGGGAACCGAAACAGGTCGGTCTGCAGAGATCGTGTGGTCAGCCATGCCATGCTGTAGCCGAACGCGAGTCCCGCCGGAAGCGCGGCCAGCGTCAGAATGGCCAGTTCACCCAGCAACACGACGGAAACTTCCGCGTGAGTGAACCCCAGAACTCGCATCGTGGCCAGTTCGCGATCCCGCTCAGACAGCGTAATGCGAGCCGTGTTGTAGACGACTCCCGCGGCGATCACGATGGCGAATCCGACCACGAAGCTCTGCATCTGCAACTGACTTTCGGCAACCGTATCGTAGAAACTCTGAATCATGGCTTCCTTCGAAACCACGCCGACGACATACGGCGTCTGCTTCAGAGTCCGGTACACGTCGTTCAGATGATCGTGGTCCACCGTCAGCCACGCGCCGGTGACTCGCGGTCCTTCGCGCCCGATGCGGCTGACCAGACTTTGCGGCGCATAGACGTTTGTGCCGGACAGATCGTCGATGGCCGCGACGACCCTTGCCGTCACAACGGGACGTTCGCCTTCCAGCACTTCCACGGTCACGGTGTCGCCGACCCGGATGTTCAGGATTTCCAGCAGAATGTCGGAAACCACCAGCCCGTCGCCGTTCAGCGGCTGTTCGATTCCTGCCTGGTTGACGACGCGATAAATCTGCCGGTCATCTTCCAGTCCCATGATGGCGGTTCTGTGGGAACGCGGTCCGTGCCGCAGCCGCACCGCGAGTCCTCGAAAAGTTTCCACCCGCCGGACGCCCTTCATGTTGCGGAAGTCGTTTGCGACATCAGTCGGCGACGGTTCGATCAGGTTGACCCACAGATCCTGTCGCTGCACGCGTCGAAACTGAAAGTCGATCAGAAACTCCAGAGCGTCGTAGCTGAAGTTGCCGACGACCAGGATTCCGACAGCCGCGGCGATTCCCATCACCGAAAACGCCGACTTGACGGGCCGTCGGCGCAGTTGTCGCAGAATCATCCGCCATGTCTGAGGCAGCAGACGCTCCACGCCAAAGCGTTCCAGAAACGATCGGCGATACTTCCCCGGCGGAGCGGGACGCATGGCTTCCGCCGGTGGCAGCCGAGTGGCCGCGCGCAGGGAATTCAGCGTCCCCAGAATGGCGGCCGCCGAACACAGCCCTGCCGTCACAACGGCCGTGCGCCAGTCGAAGTCGAAATAGAACAGGGGAAACTTGAAGTACTTCGCATACATAGACGCCATGCCGTGCCCCATCCACACGCCAACGCCCGTGCCGATTACGACTCCCACCGCCACGATTGCGCCCACGATCCGGCAGTAGTGCCAGCCGACTTCCAGGTTGTAATAACCGAACGCCTTCAGCGCCGCGATCTGCTGCCGGTGAGTATCAATGACCCGCGTCATCACCATGTTCAGCAGGAACGCGGCCACGGCCATGAAGATCGCGGGCGTGACAATTCCCATGACCTTCAACTGCGCAAGTTCGTCGGAGATAAACCGGTGCGATCTCTGGTCGTTCCGCCCGAAGCCTCCCACGCCGCCCCACGGAGCCAGCAGATTGTCCAGCCGACGAATCACGTCCGCTTCGCTGGCTCCCCGCATCAATGTCAGAGAGATGTCGTTACAGGCGGCCTTCATGTCGAAGGCCGCTTCCATTTCCGTTCGCGGAACCCAGAACAGTCCGAATCGCCTGAAGTCGGGAAGAATGTCGCCGGGATTCGATTCCACGATGTATTCGGGCGACATCACGACACCGACCATTTTCAGTGCTCGCAGCCGGCCGTTCAGAATCGCTTCCACGGAATCGCCGGGATGAAAACCGTGTTCGTTGGCGAACGATTCCCCGACCAGGACTTCCAGGCGGCCGGGCTGAGGAAAGCGGCCCCGTCGCAGATGCAGCTGATTCAGTTCCGGCTGACCATAGTCGGGAATGGAAATCAGTTTGCCGACCGCCGGTTCACGCAGACCGGGCACAATCAGATTGACGTTCTGAACGATGCGTGCCTCCACGCGCGCGACCCCGGGAATCTGCTGCACGCGCGATTCCAGAGTTTCCGGTCCGCGTTTGAAGCCGGCAAACACGTCGGCGAACCGGTACCGCTCGTAGTACGCCGCCCGCGTTCCGTCCAGCGTTCGCAGTGTGCTGAGCGACATGACCGACATCGCCACACCCGAAGCGATTACCAGCGCAATCGCAAACGCCTGGCCCTTCATCTCCAGCAGGTTGCGAATCAGTTTTCGATTGATGGCTTTCATGTGTCGTGACGCTGAAGATGTGCCGTGACGATGAAGGAACGGCCGACCCGCCGCGAGCGAACGCGGCCGGCACTGCGGACAATCCGCGAACTCACGCCGCGAGGCGCCCGTTGCTGCGGTGAACGACTACCACTGAATCTCCCGGGCGGCTCTCTTGTTGTCGTTGGTGCGCATGTCCGAAATCCTTCCATCGGAAAGGCTGATGATGCGATCCGCCATTTCGGCGATCATCGCGTTGTGAGTAATCAGCGCGGTGGTGGTGCCCATTTCGCGATTGATGCGTTCCAGCACTTCCAGCACAACAACGCCGGTCTTTGCATCAAGCGCGCCGGTGGGTTCATCGCACAGCAGAACTTCCGGACGCTTGGCGATGGCACGGGCAATAGCGACTCGCTGCTGTTCGCCGCCGGACATCTGCGACGGGAAGTGGTCCATCCGGTCGCCCAGATGAACCAGGTCCAGAGCTTCGGCCGGTTCCAGAGGATTCGTGGCGATTTCTGTCACCAGAGCCACATTTTCCCGCGCGGTCAGGCTGGGAATCAGGTTGTAGAACTGAAACACGAAACCCACGTGATGGCGGCGAAACCGGGTCAGTTGCGTGTCATCGCCCGACGTCAGATCTTCATCCAGAAACCTCACGGTACCGGACGTGGGCGTGTCCAGGCCGCCCAGAATGTTCAGCAGCGTCGACTTCCCGCTTCCCGACGGCCCCAGCAGTACCACCAGTTCGCCGCCGAACAACTGCAGCGACACACCCCGCAGCGCATGCACCAGGACTTCACCCATCTGGTAGACTCGGGTGATGTCACTGGCGGCGAATACCACGCGCGGCGATGTCTGAACCATGTTCGACATTCGAATAGCGTCCTGTTCGGTCCAGCCGGGTCGCAGCGCGAAATTCGGATCACCGCATGTCGCGAATTCGGCGGGACCATCTTCGGTCGCACGGCGTCAGCGGCCGGGAGAATGGATGACGACTGTTTTCATTTCGGTCATTTCGTCGATGGCGTACTTCGGACCTTCTTTTCCCAGACCGCTGTTTTTCAGACCGCCATACGGCATCAGATCGGTCCTCCACATGGGACCCCAGTTGATGTGAATGTTGCCGCTGTGAACCTCGCGCGCGAAGCGAAGGGCGGCGTCGATGTCCTGTGTGAACACACCGGCGCTGAGGCCGAACGTTGTGTCGTTTGCCATCCGGACGGCATCGTCGATCGAATCAGCCCGGAGAATTCCGACCGCCGGACCAAACAGTTCATCTCGCACGATTTTCATGTTCGCCGAAACGTTGTCCAGCAGCGATGGCTGCATTACGGCGCCGGAACGTTCGCCACCGCAGACCAGTCGAGCTCCCTGACTCACGGCCTCGTGAACCCATTGGCGAACACGTTCCGCATCAGCCTCGCGAACCATGGGTCCCATCTGAGTCGCTTCCTGCAACTGATCTCCGGCCGCGATGCCGGCGACGCCGGATTGCAGTGATTCCAGCAGCGAATCGTAAACTTCGCCGCAGACAATCAGTCGCTGAGCCGAAATGCAGACCTGTCCGGCGTTCGCGAAGCCGGATGTCAGCGTCGCCTGAGTCACCTTCTGCAGGTCGGCGTCGGGCAGAACAATCAGCGGACTGTTCGAACCCAGTTCCATCGTGACCTTTTTCAGTCCGGCGATCCGGCAGATGTGTTCGCCGACGTCCTGGCTGCCAGTGAAGCTGATCTTGCGAACTCGCGGGTCGCGGCAGATCGCGTCGCCGATCGTCGATCCGCTGCCCGTGATGCAGGAAATTCCCAGCGGAGGCAGACCGGATTCCAGCAGAATCTCTACCAGCTTCAGCGCCACCAGCGGAGTGTCACTGGCCGGTTTCAGAACGACCGAATTTCCCGCAGCCAGCGCCGGTCCGATCTTGTGACAAACCAGATTCAGCGGAAAGTTGAACGGAGTGATCGCCGCCACGACACCGCACGGCACGCGCAGAGTAAATCCCAGCCGTCCTTCCGTGCCCTTGCCGCCGTCCAGCGGCAGAAGTTCACCGCCCAGCCGCTTGGCTTCTTCGCCGGAAAGTTCCATGGTCTGAGCCGAGCGATCGACTTCGCCGCGAGCTTCGCGAAGAGTCTTGCCTTCTTCCCGGCTGATCGTCTGTGCCAGGTCTTCGGATCGCTGACGCATCAGTTCAGTGGTCTGACGCAGAATCAGAAAGCGGTCATAACCCTGCAGCGCGGCCATGTCTCGGGCGCCGGAGACAGCCGCGTGAACAGCCGCTTCGACATCCGCCGCCGATCCCTTCGGCACCGTGTCGACGACTTCGCCGCTGTACGGGTTCAACACGTCGATCACTTCGTCGCGATCCTGCCATTTTCCGGCCAGATAAAACTTCATCGCTGAGTTCTCCGAAAGTTCGTGACGGCACCAGCTTCCATGTCGATCAGGCGACCTGGTAGGCTCAACGTTTCGCCGGACATTGTCAACTGCACTGTGATTTGGTTCATGGCATCTGTGCGCTACGACCGAGACCCCTTGCCGGATCGTCCGGAGTGTCGTGGTCGCGCGCCGCAGCTTCGCTGGTGGAATGAGGTTTTTACCAACCGGCAGACGCAACCAACGGACGCAGCGGGAAAATGCTCAGTTGGCGGCGATCGCAACGGCAACCAGCGGAAATATCGCAAGCGCCTCGCTCTCGGAATTCGACACGACTGCGACAGTTGTTGCCAGCGCCACGACGTTGATTGACACAATCGTAAGACAGAAGACTTCGGGAGCCGCCAAAGCCACACGCAACACCGGTAAGATACGACGACTCTGCTTCGCCGGGCGTGGCTGCAGTGTTGCCAAAAGATGCACACCAGCAAACAATGACCAAACAAGCCAGGGCACCAGCGATGTTTGGAACGATTTCCCAGACAAACAGTACTTCGCAATAGGCCCGCCAACGCGGCGCAACGCAATCGCAGCTTCAACCGGACGCTTTGAATAGTTGCCTTTGAAATAAACAACGCATCAATCCGACGCCGCGCCCGTTCCACTAAAACCTCCTCCGCAGGAATGCCACATCGCGTCGTTCAAGGCAGGACCTGAAATCTTCCAGACATCCACTTTAACCACCGGCCCGAAAGCCGGTGTCCCCTTTACAGCTCAGAATGGGTAGCTTGCAGTTTTGTCATCAGATCGTTTCGGCGACGGAACACGCGGGCGATTCGGAGAGTTCACATCATGCATAGTTATCTCTCAGAACTCGTCATTCTGCGGCCGGTGGTCGCTTTTGCAATTCTGTTGTGTATCACCCCGGCAACTGCTGAAGACCGATTTGCTGGTGTTGATCAATACATCACGGCGGCGATGGAGAAATGGCAGGTTCCGGGCCTGGCAATTGAGGTGGTGAAGAACGGCGAGACGGTGCTCTCGCGTGCTTATGGCGTGCGAACCGTGGATGCACAGAACGAACCGGTGACGATCGGGACTCGGTTTTCGATCGCTTCCTGTACGAAGTCGTTCACGGCCTGTGCCATCGCGATGCTGGTGGATGAAGGCAAGCTGCACTGGGATGACACGGTCCAGTCCCACCTGCCTCAATTCAAAGTTGCTGATCCCTATGTCACTCAACACGCCACGGTCCGCGACCTGCTGTGCCATCGGACGAATCTTGTGGCCGGTGAACTCCTGCTGATGCGTGGCGATGTCTCGAACGCGGAAATGCTCCAACGGCTCGGGGACCTGCCACTGGCGAAACCGTTTCGCAGCGGATTCGCATACAGCAACCTGATGTATGATGTGCTCGGGCAAATCATTGAAGCGAAAACGGGGCAGCCGTGGCAGGCGTTTGTCGCAGAACGGATTTTCACGCCACTCGAATTGGGATCGACGGCAATCGATCGTGGCTCCATTCCCGAAGATCTGATTGCAACTCGTCATCGCATCTACGACGCCACCGTGTCACCTCTGCGATCTCAGGAGTATGACACCTACACATCGGCTGCGGGGGCGATCTATTCGACCGCGGGCGACATGAGCAAATGGTTGCAGTTTCATTTGAACGAAGGACACGTGGGAAACCGGCAGCTCGTCAGCAAAAACGTGATGCGGGAAATGTGTGCCGTTCAGCAGTCCATTCCTGTCCGTTGGCGACCGAATTCCGATGTGTATGATCCACGATTTACCGGATACGGCCTCGGCTGGTTTCTTCGTGATTATCGCGGTCGCAAGGTCGTTCAGCATGGCGGCGCGTGGGGCGCGGAAACGGCGATTCTGCCGGAGGAAGATCTGTCGATTGTTGTGTTGACCAACCGCGACTGGAACGGGCTGACGTGGATGCTGATCTTCGATGTGATCGACGCCTGCCTTGACAGCCCGGAGCGAGCGTGGCAGAAAGGCAGGAAGTGGGACAAGTGGCTGCCGCTCGGCGGACCCGACGCCCAGGACAGAACGCGGGCCGAGCAGTTTGCGAAGTTGGCCGCATCGAGAAAACAGGGTTCCCAGCCGTCGGTGGCCCTCGAGTCGTTCGCAGGCGTGTACCAGATGCCGTTCTACGGGGACCTGATCGTCAAAGTGGAGAATCGTCGACTTCACGCCGACTTCGGCCAGTATCACGTTGTTTTCGACCACTGGGACGACAATCGATTCTACGCCAGAGGCGCGATCGTTCCGCTGTTCGACTGGCTGGTTTCGTTCGACGTCGCAGACGACGGGACGGTCCGGGCACTGGAAATCAACCACATCGGCTGGGACAAACCGGACGAACGCTTTGTGTTTCGCAGGATGTGACCGGAGCTGCTGTGTGGCACGGGGAGTGTGAGTAGTTTTTTCGAGTCGACGCGACCAGAAATGATTCCTGATCGTCCTCCATTCCGATCCTGCCGTGTGAAGCGTTCAATGGCTGGAAGAATGCCGTGCTTCCGTTTCGCCATCCCATGGAGAGTGCGGTCCCTTGTGCGGCAAACGATTTGACAATTTGCCGAATCGCGCGGGCAGGAGGCTCGCCGGTCTGCAGATGGTTTGCAGAACACTCATTTGACATGAATCAATGGGAATTCGCTCACTCGCAGTCGCGCGCTGCCGTAAGGGACGAGTTGCACGCGCGTAATCGGCTCACCGGATTTCTCGATTCCCTGAGGCGGATCATCCGCCGAGTGGTTCCTCAATTGCCAGTTCGCGATCTGTTGCGCCGGCAGGCTGATGATGACCGGCGCGTCGTGTTCCCATGGCTGATACTCGCCACGGTCAGCCAAAAAGACCATCTCGCCTCGATCAGCGAACGGGAGTCCCGTGATGGCGTGCCGCTCGACCGCGGCCTCGACCGGGAGCGACTGTTCGGTCACGAGCAATCCATAATTCCAGTCGGTTGTGGGATAAATCTGCCAATCCACTGAACCCTGGTATGGAATGCTTATCGCGTTGCGCTCGCCCGTGAACGTGATTCGTTCATATTGCTTTCCCATGCGGAGCGCGAAGTAGAGCGGGCCTCGACGAATAGCGACAGCCCCCGTTGGGCGCTGCTCCAGTTGCAAAGGCATCGCCAATTCAACGTGAATCGTGTCACCGGCGCGCCATTCCCGTTCGAGGCGCACGAATTCACCACCAGGACTCTCCTGTGCCGCGACGCCGTTGACTGAGACGGAAGCTCCAGCCGACCATCCAGGGACGCGGATCGATAGAGGAAATGCCGCGGGCCTGGAAGGATTCACCTCGAAATCGATTTCTCCGTCGAAGGGATACTCTGTCGATTCACGGATCGTCACTGAAGTCCCGTTTGACAGTTGCGTTTGCACTTCCGAAGGTCCAAGAGCCGCGGCACAGAGGCCTCCGTCAGGGGTCTTCAACCACAGTTGCTGCACATAGCGCGGCCATCCCTGGTGAAACCCGACCAGACAGCAGGGATAGTTCGGCATCAAGCCATAGATATTTGCGGTGCGATCGTTCGACTGCCAGTCTCGTTCGGCAACGCTGACGACAACCTGGTTGGCCTGCTGATCGTACTGATGTGCCCAGCAGTCTGCCGTCATCCCTCCGGGAAGAGCATTGAACGCCAGCAACTCAAGCCGATCGAGCAGCCTCGGATCGCCGAAGGTGAGAAACGATCGTTCCAGCGAGTTCATGAACAACACAATCGTGCACAGTTCTGTTCCCTGAGTCGGACGCCTGCCGGCCAGGTGCTCGTCCGCAGCGTATCGCCCGCCGATTTGCCCGTGGGACTTGTCGAGAACATCCAGAATCTTCGCCAGCGTTCTGCGGTAGAACGGGTCTCCAGTCAGTTCGTACCGCAGGGCCGGATACTTAATCGCTTTGGCAATCGTGTAGCCGTGTGACGTGCTACCGTCCGAACCAAAGTTCGTGGGCAGCGTTTCCGGATCTGTCCAGGGAAAATGAGCGAAGTGCAAAGACCAATTGAAGCTTTTCTCATTCAGCTTGTCGATCAGCGGCAGAACTTCGGTATCGCCAGTTTGGCGGTAGTACCAGACTGCGGAGGCAAGATGCTCCTTGATCCGGCTGTTCCAATGCGGCGACAGTCCAAAGCTTTCGTAGGCCGCGTCCAGAAACCGGAAATATCCCTTCATGAGAGGTAAGATCCGTGAGTCCTGCGTGACCTCGTAATAGTCGCAGAGCATCATCAGCAGAATGGCATTGTATTCCGTCATATGGTCCGGGTTCCAGCCACGAACGCCACGGTCGAGACCGAACCATCCGTCAGGGCGCACACTTTCCAAAATCCAGTCCACGTATGGTTGGGCTTTGGCTTTAAGGCCGGCATCGTCCAAGACCAGACCCGTTGCGACGAGACCTTCAAGATACACGGCCATGAACTTTGCTCCACGGCCCCAGGTTCCCCCGATCAGTTGATCGCGGTAGAGCTCGCTGTCGCCACCTTTCCACACCGAATTTGTCAACCAGAATTCATCCAGATGACCAGTCAGGCCGTCACGCTGCGCCTGAAGCTGCGCGCGCAGCCAGCCCTGCGGCCGAACTGTTCCCAGCGGCAGCCTTTCGAAAGCTGGCTCAATTAACTGACGACGTTTCTGACTCTGAAGGCCCGGCTCCTCCGCAACTGCCGACGCTGTCTGCGCATGGCAGACCAACAGAACTGCAATTGAATAAAGCAACAGCAGCCGAGAAGCAGTCGCAATCAGTTCCCTGCGTCGCACCTTACCCGGCACAGGGAACGGCATGTGCCGGAGGCTGTACTTTTTATAACTCACAGACACATCCTCATCGAAGAAACGACACGCAAGGCGAATTGGAGTCGCCAATTGAGCTGTCCCGAAGCAAAGTCGACAACCTGTGGTATCTTGCGAACAGGAATCGCCGCGCGTCGGCGTTTAACACATTAACGGCAGCCAGTATCGACGGATGGGAGCAAGCGAGCCATCCTTTTGGACCAATACGCGGTCGAGCGTCTTGACTTACATACAAAACGGTCCAATACTCATGCCATGATTGGCCGACCGAGACAATTCGACAGGTGTACCGCCCTTTGCGCGGCGACTGACATGTTCTGGAAGCGAGGCTTCACGGCAACGTCGCTGGATGATTTGCTGAGTGTGATGTCGCTGTCCAAGAGCAGTTTCTATGCGGAATTTCGAAGCAAGGAAGATCTGTATCGTGTTTGTTTGAGGCACTATCAGGATACGATTGTCGAATACCTTTCGCAGTTGCGAGCAGATTCGGCGTCGACCTGCAACTTCTTCACAGCCATCTTTGGCGAAGCAGTTGAGGATGGGGCAGCGGGAGATCCGAAAGGATGCTTCATCGTCAACTCGGCAATTGAATTTGGCCAACACGACTCGCGATTTTCAGACGACGTCCGGTCCGCTCTGACAGAAGTGCAAAACGCGTTCGAGGCGGCCATACGGCAAGGCGTTCAAAGCGGAGAACTGGCAACAACTCCTTCGCCAAAGGTCATGGCCAAATATCTCCTGACGTGTTTGAGCGGCGTGCGAGCGATGGTAAAAGGTGGAATGCCTGTGACGGATGCCCGTGCGGTTGTACGCAAAGTTCTTGATTCCCTGGTGGAAGACAGCTAGTCCTCAAACCAACGAGCACGGACGGCTTTGGGCGAGCGCAGGACCGGCGGGGCGTTGGGGTTGTTGCCGGGTTTGCTGCTTCAATTGCCTCGGCCTCGCTGGTCTGATTTGTCAGAAGTGATTGCTGGCTACTTACCTATGCAGTCTACTTCCGATGCAATAGAGTGTGGTCTCTGAACGCACGAACATTTTGCCGTCGCTGATGGCGGGGGTTGAGTCGAAGCCGCTGGTATCGGCGGTCATGTCGGCAGATCCAATAATCCGGAACTCCGGTTCCGGCGCAACGATATGCACCATGCCCGACTTCTTCAGGATATAGATTCTGCCATTCGCCATGACGGGCGAAGGATAGTCGCCACCGCCGCCGCGCCCACCGGAACCGCCACGCCCGCGTCTGCCGCCGAAGCGTCCGCGACCTTCGGAAGGTCGTTCCTGGCTGGCCTCGCCGCCTCGGTTGACCTGCGGCTCCGGCTGGCCGCTTCCCGACAAGCGCTCCTGGAAGATTCGTTCTCCCGTGCGGGCGTCCAGACAGGTGATGACGTCGCCGTTAATCGCGAAGACATGACCGTCCACCACGAGCGGGCTGGAGTAGCGGCTTTGAATGGTCGATGTCCACACCGACTCTGCATTCGGCCCGTCTTCAACCAGCGCGACGGAGGAACCGTCCCGTGATGCCTGCACAAAAATGAACTTGCCATCGACATCAACCACCGGACCGATGTTCGTCTGATTTCCACCCGGCCCCGGTACCGACCACAGTTTCTCTCCCGTTGCCGGGTTGATTGCCCAAACTGATCCGGAAACAGCGGCGATCAGTTTGCCATCGAGAAGTACGGGCGTGGCCCACACGTTTGCCAGAGCCGGGTCTGAAATTCGCCACCGCTCGTCCCCTGTCTTCGCGTCGAGTGCAACCAATGACTCTGCTTCGTCAGACGCATTGATCACGACCAGATCGCCTACGAGGACGGGACTTGCGGACGAACCCCAGCGCTGGCGACCGGATCCGGTTCCAACACTGGTCTGCCAGAGCTTGTGTCCTTGCAGATCAAACGCCAGAACACCCGACTTACCAAAGAAGACGTAGACTCGTTCACCGTCAGATGTTGGCGTATGACTGGCGTATCCGTGTGAAGGAACTCCTGCGCCGGAAAACGGATCTTCAGGCTGCACGGCATCAATGTCAGCCTGCCAGATCTTTTTGCCACTTGATGCATCCACGCATAACAGATGTCGCCTGAGATCCTCGATTTGTCCTTGATCACGGCCGTAACCACTATACGCAGTCACGAACACGTTGTTTCCGACAACAATAGGACCCGACACTCCACGACCGGGAAGCTCCAGCTTCCATTTCGTCCCCTCGGTCAGTGTCCATGTTTCCGGTAAAGGCGGACCGTTCTCAGCGATTCCGGAGCCGTTCGGTCCACGGAACCGTCGCCAGTCGGCGAAACCATCGCTTTCGAGGCTTAACAGAATGACTCCCAGCAAGAGAGCCCGGTGAATTTGACGTGACATGGTGATCTGTTCCTCCATCAGGCTTCGAACGGGCGGGCTATTCAAGAATGAGTCAAGGAAAAATCACTTCAGCTTCGCCAACTCCTCAAGCACATCATTCGCGCTCGCGCGTCCGCCGTGGGAGGTGCTGGTCATGCCGAACTTCACTTTGCGATCTTTCCCGATCACGAAGGTCGATGGATACGCCGTTTCGCGCGGTGCTTCCCAGCGGAGACCCCAGGCATTCGTAAATTTATAATCCGGATCCGTCACATAGTGAAAGTTGTCAGGGAAGTCCCTGGTCCCCTGAAACTCCGTTGCGTGTTCCGCCAGAAGATCAGCCGGTCCGGGGTAGATCATTACCACCGATGCGCCTGCTTTTTGGATCTCATCCTTTTTGGTCAGAAACTCGCCGACCTGGCGGCTGCAAATCGGACACTGGTACCCCGGCCAGCCACGCAGAACGAGAACTACGACCGGTCCGCTTTCAGTCAGCTTCTTCAGTGAAACAACGTGCTCTTTAAGATTATTCAACTCAAAGTCCGGAACTTCTTCACCAACCTTCGGCGGATGAGGTGGCTCTTTTCCGGGGACTGCCTGTGATCGACGCCCTCTCTGACGTTCCTGAGACATGGCGGGCGAAGCGAGCACCATCGAAACCGTCAACAGCACCGTGAGTCCAACGAGAAATCTCGACATCAGGATGACCTCCAATAGCCGTGCTTGTGGTCCACGAACTCGATCAGGCGAAAACCCGAGGCGCAGTGTCACTTCCCTGGTCGAGCAAGATCGTTTTGAACCGAACGGTCCAATACATCAGCATTCTGAGTTCGCAGCAGGTCGTCGTCAAGCGAGGCGCAGGAAACGTCGGCAATCGGGATCACGCTCGCAATGCAAATTGATCTTCGCGCGGGATGGCTGGAAGTTCTTTCCTCCGGCGGTTTCAGCCCTCTGAACAGCAACCTCGTCCGAAGTCTGGAGGCGTGGCGAATCACGTCCCGCGCTCGCGTCGATCCGAAACGCTGGAAGAATATCCCGCGATACGACACACCGATCGGGGACGACGATGCTGGCCGAAACTGATTCCGGTCAGCGATTCCATACCTACGGCAAGTTGATTTTGAAAGTGGGCCGGTCCCACAACGGCTTCAGGTGCTTGTCGGAGAAGCGAAAGATCGCTTCGTTTTCAAAGACGTGCCCACCGGGGTGAAAGTTGAAATCAAATCTCTCTGTCACGCCCAGCCGAACTGGCGCAGCCGTTGTGAGATCGACTTGAACAGGAAAGCTTCGCCGACTTGCCCGTCGCGGGCTAAGAACCGTCCGCAGATTTCTCGCCGTCATTTCGTCGCGAATTTCTGGATCCGATGGTTGTATGAATCGACGACGAACAATTCGCCCTGGGGATTAATGGCGATGCCATGCGGCGCAGAAAACTTGCCCGCTTCGGCTCCCTGTCCCGTCTGAATGCCGCCGAGATATTTTCCGTCGGCGTCAAATTGCTGAATTCGGCCGCTCAGCGAAGCGACCCAGATATGATCATCCGCATCGACCGTGATACCCACGGGGCCTTCGAGGTACGATCCAGTGAAAGTGCCGCCGAAGTGGCCCGGCGCGTCTTTGTTCGTGCCCCACTGCAGCAGCGGCACACCTGCTTTCGTTAGCTTCTGAACACGGCAGACCATCCCTTCCGTCGTGTAAAGGTTCCCGTCGTGATCGAAGGTGAGAAACTGTGGCCCACCGACTCGCGACTGCGGATTCGTCGTTCCACCGAATTGACCGGGCTCCGTGCCGTACTCACCAAACTTCGCCAGAAAACGGCCGTCTTTATCAAAGACCTGCACTCGGCGATTCGTCTGATCGGCGACGTAGACATGGCCGTCCGGCCCGATCGCTACGCCGCCAGGCCAACTCAACTCCCCATCTCCACTCCCCGAGCGACCGAATTTCCGGAGGAGTTTTCCTGTAGAATCGTAGACCGAGATGCAGTCTCCGGACTTCACGGAATCGCTGCCGCCAGCCGGGAAATGAGAGATATACAGCAGCCCGTCCTCATCTGCTGTAATGCCTCCGGGATTGGCAATCACCGGAATCGTGGCGAGATGCGTGCCGTTAAAGTCGAACTTCTGCACGCGGTTGTTGTAATGGTCTGTGACATAGAGCGCTCGCGATGCAGAGTGACGCCAATGCAGAAGTTAAATTGGCCGTCTTCTGTTCCTTTTTCGCCCCAGGCTTTAACGAACCGGGGTTCGGCGGCAGTGACGAGGGCAGGGAAAATCAATCCCGCGACCACTGCAACGATAGACAACTGTCTCATGATGAACTCCTCGAAGATCCATTTTGGGTAAGCCTCACGAAAAACTCACGCCGGTGCCATTTCGTCGGTTTGATCGGCAACCGACGCAAGGTAACGGATTAAAGGTGCGCCTGCTGGTTGGAAGCAGCAGACGCGGCGACCCGCGCAATGCGATCAGCGTTCCGGACGTCACACTTCCGCACGCCGCGAGAACCTGACGGACAAACAGACCGTCAAGCTGAAGGACAATCTTCGCAGCGTGCGCGCCTATTTGATGCGAGGAGCCCCCCGATAAACACAACAGGGGCAGCGATTCTGGGAATACCGCAGTCCGGCCTCGGCGGGAAAGTTTCCGGACGAATGGTGCATGCGGGCTATGCGGTCAAAGATCGAACCGATGAAACAGATGGCGAAGGCTCTGCGAGGCCACCGGGAATTGTTACTGAACTGGTTTCGAGCCAAAGGCGAACTCAGCGGCGGCTGTGTGGAAGGTGTAAACGGCAAGGCCAAACTGGCGATGAAAAAGGCCTACGGTTTCAAATCCTTCGAAACCAGCGAAACCGCCCTGTATCACCAGCTGGGAAAGCTCCCCGAGCCCGAATCCACCCACAGATTCTGCTGACGAGGCTGAATTCGCGGCAAGTGCGCCGGCAGGACTGCTGAGACGGTGGCGACACCACGCCTTCACCACGTAAGATTGCAGTCTGCGCCTAACCCGTGCGATGGCGCCTCCCGCCCGATTTCCTTCCCGAGTCTTACCTTCGCGAGTCTTCCTGTCATGCGATTTGTTTTGTGCCCAAATGTGAGGCTGCGTGCCGCGCGATTGCTGCTGTTCGCGATTTGCTTTCTGTCGCCGTTCGCTTCGGGAGACGAATCGTCCGATACCGGCTCCGACAATAAGTCAGCGACCGTCGAGCCGGCAACCGATGCCGATGACAGCGCCGACGATTCCACTACCGTTGACCCGGCGCCGGATGCGGTCGTCGTGCCGGATGGGATCCTGGAAGGCGGATCCGGATGGCTGAATACGTCGAAGCCGCTGACGATGAAGGAACTGCGGGGGAAAATCGTGCTGCTGGATTTCTGGACGTATTGCTGTATCAACTGCATGCACGTTCTGCCCGACCTGAAGTTTCTGGAAGAGAAATATCCCAACGAGCTGGTGGTCATCGGTGTGCATTCCGCAAAGTTCGACAACGAGAAGGACTCCGACAACATCCGCAACGCCATCCTGCGATACGAAATCCGTCATCCCGTCATCAACGACAGCGACATGGCGGTGTGGCAGAAGTTTGGCGTGCGAGCCTGGCCGACGCTGGCTCTGGTGGACGCCGAAGGACGTTACATCGGTTCGCAGGGCGGCGAAGGTCATCGCGAACTGTTCGATCAGGTGATTGGAAAGCTGGTCGCCTATCACCGCGCGAAGGGAACGCTGAACGAAAAGCCGCTGGCATTCGATCTGGAAGCCGGTCGCGTCGAAGACACGCCGCTGCGCTATCCGGGAAAGGTCCTGGCGGATGAGACTTCGGACCGGCTGTTCATCAGTGACAGCAACCACAATCGCATCGTGGTGACCGACCTGAACGGATCACTGAAGCACGTTATCGGAACCGGTGAGATCGGTGCCGCGAATGGTGCCTTCGAAGAAGCACAGTTCAGTCGTCCGCAGGGAATGTGCCTGGTCGAATCCACGCTGTATGTGGCCGATACGGAAAACCACCTGCTGCGATCGATCGATCTGGATGCGATGACCGTAAGCACGCTGGCCGGAACCGGAAAGCAGGGCCGAGTGGGAGCGATCGACGGCAGCCTGGCTCTGACGGCGTTGAACAGTCCGTGGGACGTGTGCGACATCGGCGGCACGCTGTTCATTGCTATGGCGGGGCCACATCAAATCTGGGCTCACGAACGAGGCTCCGACCGGATCCGCATCCACGCGGGTAGCGGTCGCGAAAACGTCACCAATGGCCCGCTGCTGACGTCCGCATTCGCGCAACCGTCCGGTCTTGCTGTTTCTCCTGACGGCGCATCGTTCTTCGTCGCCGACAGTGAAGGATCGGCCATTCGCCGCGTGCCGGTTGCCAATGACGGTCTGGTCACCACGCTGGCGGGAACGTCGGAATTGCCGTCCGGTCAGTCCCTGTTTGCGTTCGGCGACGTTGATGGAGTCGGTGACGCGGCCAGGTTTCAGCATCCGCTGGGCGTCGGCGTTCTGGAAGGTTCGCTGTACGTGGCCGATTCGTACAACCACCGGATTCGCCGCGTCAACCTGAATTCGGCCGAAGTTACTTCGTGGCTGGGCACGGGGAAACCGGGTTCCGGACTGGCTCCGCCGCAGTTGGATGAGCCTGCCGGGCTGAGCGTCGCGGGCGGCCGGCTTTACATCGCCGATACCAACAATCACAGGATCTGTGTTGCGGATCCTGCTACAGCCGAAATGACCGTCCTGTCGATCGACGGCCTGATGCCGCCGGCGGCGGTCTCGGAGCAGAAGCCGGAAAAGGCGAACGATGGCAACTGAACCGTCTTCCTCGATGCCGAAGAAGGGGCGGTTGTTTGGCATCGACTACGGCACGAAACGCGTGGGAGTCGCCGTCAGCGATTTGTTCCAAAAGCTGGCGTCGCCGCTGCACAACTACCAGCGCAACGGAGCCCAGGCGGACGAACATTTCTTCCGCAAGCTGGCCGAAGAATACGAAGCTGTGGGTCTGATCGTGGGCCTGCCGGTTCACCTCAGCGGCGACGAAAGTGAGAAGTCGCGCGAGGCCAGACGTTTCGCGTCATGGCTGTCAAAGGTCACGCGGCTACCCGTTGCCTTTCAGGACGAACGGTTCACCAGTGCCGAAGCGGAGTCGATGCTGCTTCAGGCCGAACTGACGAAGAAGCAGCGCAAGGCCAGAATTGACAAGCTGGCCGCTCAACTGCTGCTGCAGGCCTGGCTGGATGCAAGAGAACAGCCGCAGCAGCCGCTGGAGTCGTATCATCCGGCCCCGCGGAGCTGACGGCACGGGCATCGGCATGCCCATCGCCGGAAACAGCAATTGTCAAATTCTCATTTGCAAATCAATATCCGTATTGCCTTACTGCGAATTCTGACCAAGAATCACTGACTTGAGCAGGTGTCTTGCTGCTCTTCGTATCTTGTTCTCAGGGAAGATCTGGAATGATGGTAACGCAGACTCACTTTCAACCCGGCGACCTGGTCATCTATCACAAGACCAAGCACAGCACGACTCCTGGTCCGCGCGCATCGGACGTTCAGCCGGCGAGAAACGGTGACACCTACAGCTATACCGTCGATAAATTCTGGATCGTCCGCGATGTTCTGAGCGATGGAACGGTGATCGCCGAAACTCGCCGCGGCAAGCGGCATCACATCAAGCCCGGCGACCCGCTGCTGAAGCGCGCCAGTTTTCTGCAGCGGCTGATGTATCGCTCGCGATTTTCCGCGCTGGCAGCCCGCGTTGAGAACGAACAGGTGGCGGCGTCGCAGAACTAAGGCGTGCGGCTTGCGGACAGGTAACAGCTCATCTGCCGCTCGCCTAAGAAGTCAGCGACTTCCCTTCGTGTCGGATCGCATCCAGCAGCGCCGACAGGTCGTCTTCCGTCGTTGTGGGATTCATCACGCACGCTCGCAGTGCAGCCTTCCCGTCCAGTTGCGTCTGGACGATGTAGAATGCTCCGGATTGAATCAGCGACGTTCGCAACTGTCGCTGAAACGTGTCGATCGTTGCGGGAGCGGCATTCCGAACAGCCGCCGGAAGATGGCGGAACGCGACGATGTTGCATTCCGGCACGTGCAGCGTTTCAAAGTCTTCCGCATCGTTCAGCATTCCGTGCAGCGTTGCGGCGAGTTCAAAAACACGGTCGACCATCGCTTCAAACAACGGCTCACCAAGCAGCGACCACAGCCCCCACAGTCCGAACCCGGTGGCTCGCTTGGTGCATTCCATCGTCGCCGTGCCGCTGTCGAACGCAGCCATCCCCGGTGCGGACGGATCAAACAGGTACGGAGCGTTCTGCCGAAACGTCTCGAACCGGTGCGACTGCTGACGATACAACACGGCCGTACACAGCGCCGGAACGAACAGCATCTTGTGAGCGTCCCAGACGACACTATCGGCGCGTTCAAGGCCGGTCAGCAGGTGTCGATGCCGGCGGCTCATCAGGACGGCTCCTCCGTGTGCCGCGTCGACGTGCAGCCAGACACGGTGCCGCTGGCAGACGTCCGCAACGTCGTCCAGCGGATCGAAAGCGCCGATCGGTGTCGCGCAGGCGCAGGCCGTAACCGCCATCACGCGCCGTCCTTCGCGAGCCAGCTTTGCCAGCAGCCTGTCCAGGGATTCGGGATCCATCCGCCGGCGATCGTCGATGGCGGTTGAAACGACCTGACGAGTGCCCAGACCGAGCACTCCCGCCGAGCGGGTCACGCTGTAGTGAGCGTCCGAGTGGGCCACCAGCACGGCATCGGTCGGCACGCCGCTTTCCCAGCAATCCGGGAACGTCACATTGCGAGCCGTCAGCAGAGCAGTCAGGTTGGCCAGCGACCCACCGTGAGTCAGCAGCCCGCCGGCCTGTTCCGAATCCCAGCCGACAAAGCGGCACAGGCGGTTCAGCAACGCGAACTCAACCGCGGTCGCCCACGGGCCCATTTCGAACACCGCCATCACCTGATTCGTTACTGCTCCGACGGCATCAAACAGCGCGGCGATCGGGACGCTGGCGGGAACCTGGTGACCCAGATAACGCGGATGATGCAGGTTCTGTCCGGAACGCAGCATCTGCGCGACCAGGTCACGGAAGCGGCCGACGACGTCCGGTTGTTCGCCGAGGGTCCCTTCCGGCGGAGGCAGGAACGATTCCGCCCGTGCAATCAGTTCCGGTGGAGACGCCCAGTTCAATACCGGACCGGCGGCCCGTCTCGCAGAGTCCGCAGATGATCGGTCAGCAACTGCTGCCATGCCTGCGCCAGCGCGTGAAATGTGTCGGGGCTGAACGCCTGGCGGATGCGTTCCGCAGGCGAAACGCTGGATGCTGGTTCGGTCACTGCTGCACCGGATTGATTATTCTGAAGTCGGTTTCAGCAGTATTTGAACGGCAGCCTCCCGAGACTCAAACGGTGTCCAGAAAAAATCCGTCTTCGTGTTTTCCAGAAGCATCAGTGTCTTCAGCATCTCCCGCAGATTGTCATTCAGGTTGCAAAGCGCCGCTTCACCGCCGTTCAGCCGAACCTTTTTGGCCAGGCGAATCAGAATGCCGACAAACGTGGAGCCGAAATGATCCAGCTCGCTGAAGTCGATCAGCAGGTGATCGTAGTCGGAAGAATCGATCAGCCGGTAAGCGTCGTTGTACGCGTCTCTGATGTCCGAATCCCGAAACTGCATCAGTTCCCGCGACGGAACCACAATCAGGATTCGTTCATGACGTTCAAATTGGAAAGCACGGTTTGTTGTCAACACAGTAACTTCCATCACATCGGGCGCCGGGGTGAACTGCAGCAAAGTGAAGAATCCTGATTCGGAAAAATGCACAGCTCGACCAACCCGCGGTCGACAGACCACCTGATCTGTCAGTCACAGATTGAATGCCACGGCGTTCATTTTCTCCACGACAGTCACGCCTTGTTCCCTCGCCCGCACAGCGGGAGACGCAGGTTGTTCTGCGTTTGGCAGAAAAATCGGGGACAGGGCCTGGCGCGGAACTGATCTTTTCTCAGCCACTTTGCTTATCGAGACCGACGACGGAACCCCGCCAGCCGCAGCAAATGCAAGGCGATTTCAAATCGACCGAGATCGATCGGAGCTGGATGACACGGGCGCTTCGCAGCAGAGAAATCCGCCAGGATTCCGGACAGAACCGGCCGTGCCCCGCGATCAGCGTTTGCTTTTCTTAAGCTGTTCGCTGGCCTGAGTCAGGATCCTGCGTTCGCGGGACGTCAGGCTGGCTTCGCCTTCGCGACTGATCTTGTCCAGAATCTCATCGACACGGTCCGACAGATCCGGTTCGGGCTGAGTGACGGGATTGTAGACCTTCAGGCTGGACTTTGGGCGTTTCATCCCGGCGGCTCGGCCGGAGACATTATCCCACCAGCGAGTCAGCCGCATGTTCCAGCGGAAGTAGAGATAGCCGAACAGCAGTCCGCCAAGGTGAGCGGAATTGGCGGTCATCGCTTTTCCGTTCCGTGCCTGTTCGGCGGCGTTTCGGATGGCGGCTTCGCTTCCCTGCAGAATGGTGACAACAACCGGCAGCGCGTCGAACGCCACAAAAGCGGCCAGCAGCCAGCGGACTTCGATGCCCAATACGCCGAACAGAAACAGCTTCTGCCGGGGATAATGCATCGCAAACAGCAGAAACACGGCCATTACCGCACCGGATGCTCCGATGATTGTCGCCGGCAGTCCCATCAACTGATAGAAGCACACCGAGACAATTCCGGCGAAGATCGCCGACGCCAGGTAGAAGAACAGAAACTCCTTCTCCCCGGTCAGCCGGGAAACTTCACGGCCAAGCATCCAGAGAATGTACATGTTGAACAGGATGTGCAGCACGTCCTGCCGACTGTGACAGAACGCATACGTCAACAGCCGCCAGATCTGTCCGCGGAACAAGTCGTCCGGTGTCAGCGCCAGCCAGTTGGTGACCAGTGATTCGCCGTTTCGGGTCAGAAACACCTGCAGGACAAAGACCACAACCGTCGCGACAACGATTCTGACCACCATGCTCATTTGCGTGCGTGGTTCCGGCTGCCCGTAACCGTCGTCGTAGACGCTTTCGTCGCGCAGATAGTCGCGGTTATCCAGTCCCATCAGCAGCTTCACCCGTGAAGTCGAAATCCGTTCAGAAGCCGTCGTATGCGTGTCGGCGGTCAGCGGATTGGCTTCGAATTCGCTGAACGATGCCATTGTAGACGGCGGGTGTTCGGCCGTCGACAGGTGCCGAATTCCACCGTCGCCGCCGCAGCGACAGGTTCGAACCGCAACGTGCCGCGTGAGCAGAAAAACGCTCGGCCCGCGCTTCGAACCGGGGACCTTTCGGCTACTGGACGGTGACCGGCGGCAAGCGCGGCCAGAGGAGTCTGGTCGTAGGTTTCGCCGGGCAGGTCTTCCGTCAGCCGGTTGAGTTCCTGGATCAGTTGGTCACGTTCTTCGCTGAGCTGCCTGATGCCTCGCCGAAGGTTGTCCACGTCCCACTGAATGTTGTTGCGCAGGGTTTCCTGGTCGTCAATCGCCTTCAGCAGTCCATCGGTGAATTCCGGTCGCCCTTCGATGGGAGTGGCGTCGGGATTGCCCAGCAATTCGCGCTTGCGGATATCCAGTTGAGCCCGCGCGGCGTCCAGATTGACTCGCTGCTGTTCGATGTTCGCGACGGTTTCGCGATAGAAGTCAAACACACGCGTGATGCGGCGATGCAGTTCGTCCATCGAACTTCGCGGAGCCGTGGGAATCATGGTGCGAAACCGCCAGGCTCCCTGGCTTTGCATCCACGGCTGAGGTTCTCCGGGAGTCGGTGTTCGAGTCGCGAATAGTACGGCACTGTTGGGAGCGATCTGATTCGGGTCGGCAATGTATTCGCCGACGTAGGTGTAGCCGGTTTCCGCCAGCGCGCGAAACACATGCACCACGGGAGCCACATCCTTTGCCTGTCCCGACGGGTCATTGAGGCTGCGTTTCTTCAGCCCGTTGTCGCTTCCGATACCGTTCAGCACGATTCGTCCGCCGTTGTCCAGCACGTTCACGCCGACGTTATTTCCTTCCGCTCCGGTGATCTCCCAGATGCGGTCCCAGCCGAGCTGCAGCCGGCCGAGTTCCGCGGCGGCTTCCTGCAATTCGATGCTCGCCTTATTGTGAGCGTCGATGTCGTCCCGGTTCTTCTTTTCCGCTTCGCGCAGTTTGGTCGCCCACTGGTTGTGAATCACCAGCAGCGATGGGGCCCAGCCTCCGTACGGCGACGGAATCGGTGCTACCGTTATCAGCAGCAACAGCAGCGTGAGAACCAGGCAGATTTTTCCGATAGTACTCATTCAACGTCTCCGAAAACTGACCTTATCGGGCCAGTTGTTTTCGAGCGTAAACGTGCGCAGGCGAATGCCGTCGCTGCCCGTTCAGACCATCGACGTACATCGACAGAAAACTTCCGCGGAAGTACGGCTGGCGACGATCGACACCGCATTCCACGGATCGGCCGCAAACCGGGTTCTCCAGCTTAACCATTCCGATGACTCCCCGTCACCGGCTATGTCGGTGCAGACATCGTAAAGCCGCAAAAAAACGGCCGTCAAGAAGAAAGCCGGTGGAAGGGTCACTGCCATCGGTTTCATCCGCAGAACCGGCTTCTTCGGAATTCACGGCACAACTGATATCCCGAACGCCAACGCGACGCGCAGATTCTGCCGGTCGATCGATGTCGCAGGCGGTGAACGTTTGCTTCGGGGAGATTCCGACACCGTTTTTCAGGATGTTTTCCCTGAAGACGGGGTGATTGCCGATAGAAAAATTGTCACGTGCGCTGTGGAGAAAGTGAACTAAGCTTCAAGCCTGACACCAGAATTTTCGCGGGCTGACTTCGCGTCGACGGAAGCGGCGATCAGCCTTGAGTCACGCGTCCGCCGTCCGGACGCGCGGGAGAGTTCATCCATGCGGCGAATTAGCTTTCCGGTTGTTTTCCTGCTGCTGATGTTCGCGCTGATCATGTCAGTGGCGTGGATGTCCGCCAGCACGACATTTGAATTTCCGCCGGCGATTTCGTCGCTGCTGCTGATCGCGGCACTGACCACGTTGTGCATGGACCGCTTCGTCGGCCAGCGCGAACAGCGTCATCGACTGCTGCGGGCACTCGCACGGGAAATCTACGAAAACCTGTGCGTGCTGAAAGACGTCGAAACTCTGTCGGACAGAACCGACACGAAGGTGATGATGCTGCCCCGGTTTCGCAACGCCACGCTGGCATCCGTGATCGATTCGGGAGCCTTCGATACGCCGGGTGACGCAAAGCTGTGGAAACTGCTGCACAACTGGCTGCACCGCTGCAACGAAGGCAACTGCCGGATGGCTGTGACCGAAGCCTGCGTGATCCAGAACGGCGGTTCCGTCGCGACCATGCAGGACCGGATGTCATCCCGCTCCGGACTTCGCGACACCAAAAAGGCGTGCATCGAACTCGCCAAACACATGGTGGAAAAATACGCCCGCGAATCGCAGCTCGAAGGCGGCGAAGCCATGATCGCCTCGATGGGCAGCACCCCGGACAGCGGCGCCTGAGCGGTGCCAATCGCATACGCGGCAGCGTTTACCGGCGCCGCGACTTCGATTTTCGTCGGCCCTTTTTCGCGAAGCCGGCGGCTTTGCTGCCCGGGTCGTCCGGGACGGGCTGCCCCAGTTTTTGCTTCAACTGGTGAACTCGGTCTCGCAACTGAGCCGCTCGTTCGAAATCGAGTTGTTCGGCGGCCGCCAGCATTTCGGCTTCCAGTTCGCGTATGAATTCTTCCGTCACGAACTGTTCCTCGTTGGAAATCCCGGCCGATTCGCGTTCGACTCTGCGAGCAGCGATTTCTTCTTCGATCCCTTTGCGGATTGCTTTGCGAATTGTTTCCGGCGTGATTCCGTGAGCTTCGTTGTAGGCGATCTGAATTCTGCGGCGTCGTTCCGTTTCGTCGATCGCGCGCTGCATGCTGTCCGTGACACTGTCGGCGTACAAAATGACTTCGGCGTTGACGTTGCGCGCGGAACGGCCGATTGTCTGAATCAGACTGGTTTCGCTGCGCAGAAAGCCTTCCTTGTCGGCGTCCAGAATCGCCACCAGCGAAACTTCGGGCAGGTCCAGACCTTCCCGCAGCAGGTTGACTCCCACGACGGCGTCGTGAACGCCTTCGCGCAGTTCACGCAGAATTTCGACTCGTTCAATCGCATCCAGTTCGCTGTGCAGCCATTCGCAGCGGATGCCTTCTTCCTTCATATAGCCGACCAGATCTTCGGCAAGTCGTTTCGTCAGTGTCGTGACCAGAGTTCGCTCACCGATTTCGGCCCGCTGACGAATGGCGCCCAGCAGGTGAGGCACCTGGCCGCGAGCGGGTTCGATGCGAATTGCCGGATCGACCAGACCGGTCGGACGAATGACCTGTTCGACGACTTCGCCGTGCGTCTGTTCCAGTTCCCAGTCGGCCGGAGTCGCGGACACCAGAATCAGGTCCTTTTGTTTCGCGCGCCATTCGTCGAACGTCAGCGGCCGGTTGTCCTTCGCCATCGGAATCCGAAAACCGTGCTCGACCAGGGTTGTCTTGCGCGCGTGGTCGCCGGCGTGCATCGCCCGGATCTGAGGAATCGTGACGTGCGATTCGTCGACGAACATCAGGAAGTCGTCGGGAAAGAAATCGTACAGAGTGTAGGGCGGTTCTCCCGGTTTCCGGCCTGCCAGAGCACGGCTGTAGTTTTCAATGCCCGGACAGAAACCGGTTTCCTTCATGAGTTCCATGTCGTAGCGCGTGCGAGCCGCCAGTCGCTGAGCTTCCAGCAGTTTGCCTTCCTTCCGAAACTGTTCCAGCGACGTTTCCAGCTCTTCGCGGATTTCGTCCAGGGCGTTGTCGACGCGGCTTTGCGGCAGAACGAAGTGCTTGGCCGGGTAGATGTAGATTTCCTTCAGCGACGCCGATTCCCTGCCCGACACCGGATCGATCATGCTCAGCTTCTCCACTTCGTCGCCCCACAATTCGATGCGATAGGCAAACTCTTCGTACGCCGGCCAGCATTCAATCACGTCGCCTCTCACGCGAAACTTTGCCCGGCCGGGATCGAAGTCGTTGCGGTCGTATTGAATGTCGACCAGCCGCAGCAGCAGCGCGTCGCGATCGATCTGCTGGCCGACGTGCAGCGGGATCATCATGTCCAGGTAATCCTTCGGAGAACCCAGACCGTAAATGCAACTGACGGTCGCGACCACAATCACGTCGCGGCGGCTGACCAGAGCACTCGTCGCCAGCAGCCGCAGCCGGTCGATTTCTTCATTGATCGACGCGTCTTTCTCAATGTAGATGTCGCGCTGAGGAATGTAGGCTTCGGGCTGATAGTAGTCGTAGTAGCTGACGAAGTACGTGACGGCGTTGTTCGGGAAGAATTCGCGGAACTCGGAATACAACTGAGCCGCCAGCGTCTTGTTGTGTGACAGCACCAGCGTGGGCTTCTGCACCTGCTGAATTACGTTGGCCATCGTGAACGTCTTGCCGGAACCGGTGACGCCCAGCAGTACCTGAGTGTGCTTGCCCTCGCGAATGCCGCGCACCAGCGATTCGATGGCTTTGGGCTGGTCTCCCGCCGGAGCAAACTCGCTGGCGATTTCAAACTTCTGAGACATGTTCTGACGGAAACCTGATGGTACAACACGGCTCGGCCGCTGCGTTCGTCGATGAGCGGTGAGATAACACATTCCGCGTCCTTCCGCGAACTGGCGACTTCATGCGTCTGGGAATTCTCGGCGGCACTTTCGACCCCGTCCATTTTGGCCACCTGCTGCTGGCCGAAACGTGCCGCCAGGAACTGCATCTGGATCAGGTACGCCTGATTCCCGCCGGAATGCCGCCCCACAAAACCGGTGTTCGGATCACCGATGGACATGTGCGAGCTGACATGCTGAAGCTGGCGGTTTCCGGCTATCCGGAATTTGTCGTCGACCGGCGCGAGATCAGACGATCGGGCCGTTCGTTTACCGTCGATACGCTGAAGGAACTCCGCGACGAAGCACCGGACGCCGAGCTGTTCTTCCTGATGGGAGCGGACTCACTTCGCGACGTTCCGTCCTGGCGCGAACCGGAGCGAATTGCGGAACTGGCCACGATTGTTGCCGTGAACCGTCCCGGAACCGAATCGCCGTCCGCGCCGCAGGTCGTCGCGTGGGTTGGCGCAGAACTGGCGGAACGCGTGATCGTGCTGTCCATGCCGGGCACTGACATTTCCGCAACGGACCTGAGGCAGCGAGTGGCTTCCCGCCGCGGCCTGCGATTTCTGACTCCCCGCGCCGTTGAGGTCTTCATCGAACAACACGGACTGTATCTGCCGAACGAAATCTCGCCGGACCAAATCTCGCCGGACGAAAACGTGTGCGATTTGAATCGCCCCCGTGAATAGCCCGGTCGTCCGTCCGGTCACATCGGGTACCACATCTTCGCAGAAGTTGTGCGGCGCAGCCGTCGGAAAGCGTTCTGGGACGTCGTCCCGCCAACGAACGTTGCGGTCCGAAATAGCCGTCCACAGATTTCGCAGATTCACACAGATGGCAACCATCGGGAGGGCGAGGCTCCCGCCGAGCCGCTGCAGAATCGGACGTCCTCTGGCGCAGGAACGCGGCTCGGCACGAGCCTCGCCCTCCCGGTGCAAGAACCGGCCGATGAAAGCGTTGGCCAATGACAGCGCCGCCCGAATCGCGACCGATGACGGCAACAGTCCATTCCATTCAGGAACGCATACTCGACTGACGAGGCGCGAGCCTGGTGTCTGCCGGATTCACGCCGAATGATCCAGCACGCGGGCCAGCACCGCGACGTGAACCTGTTTGGCTCCGTGCTGCTTCAACACGCGAGTCGCTTCGCTGCATGTCGCTCCGGTGGTCAGGACATCATCGACGAGCAGCACGGTCGCTCCCCGCAAATGGTTGTCATTCTGCACTCGAAACGACCCGTGCTGATTCTCGAACCGCTGCAGCACGGGGACTCGCTTCTGAGGACGCGGGTTGCGTCTTCGTCGCAGGACGTGGCGATCCGCGGGGACCCGCAGTGTTCGTCCCAATTCGTCGGCGATTGAATGAGCCGGATTGAAATGGCGAAGCAGCCGGCCCTGCCAGCTTTGCGGAATCGGCAGAATGAGATCCATCTTCAGCGTCGAGAATTCGTCACGGCGCGCGTCGGCCAGAAGTCCGGCCAGAGTTCTGACGCCGACCGTGGAAAACGACCATTTCGCGTGAAGAATCGCCTTCCTGAGTGCCGCTTCGTACATGCCCAGACACGTCACCGATCGGAAACGCAGCGTCCGGCCGCGGCAGTGCCGGCAGCCGTCGTGAGTCTTCGCGAATGCTCCAACGGCGGCGCCGCAGCGCTGACACGACCACGGAATCTCCGGGGCCAGCAAGCATCGGCAGTTGTCGCAGACGTGAAGCAACCTGCCGCGCGCCCGCGCCGGCGTGTCGATCCGCGTCGCGCAGGCCAGACAGCGCTGAGGAAAGACGACGTCCATTCCGGCGCACAGCATCGATCTTCCGGAGTCAAGAGTTTGCTTCAGCATGGTTGAGTCCCGCGGCGGAGAGGCAAACTACTCGGGCGACGCGCCGGTTTCGCGAATCCGCGACGCCATTTCGCGAACGACGTCGCCGGGAGCATCCGAGGACAGCACAGCCGACGACACCGCGACGCGACTTGCTCCCGCCGCGATGATCTGATCCAGGTTGTTCAGTGTGATTCCGCCGATGGCAAAGCACGGCACGCTCACGGATGAAACGGCCGCACGCAGGTAGTCCAGGCCGGGGAAGTCCCGGAACGATTTTGTCGATGAAGGAAAAATCGGGCCGACACCCAGATAGTCTGCACCGTCCGCAGCGGCCGCTTCGGCTTCGTCGATCCGATGAGTCGAGACGCCCACCAGTTGCGGCGTATGCAGTATGCGGCGAGCGTCTTTGGGCGCGAGTTCTTCCTGTCCGACGTGGACTCCGTCCGCATCCGAAGCCGCGGCAATGTCGATTCGATCATTAACGATCAGCAGACAGCGGGTTTCGCGAGTCGCATCGCGCAGCCAGCGGGCACGGGCCAGCAGCTCACGATCGCACAGATGTTTTTCCCGCAGTTGAATGATATCGACGCCGGCTTCCAGAATTTCGTCAGCCACCGTTCGCCACGGTCGGCGACAAAACTGCTCAGTCAGCAGAACGCAGACCCGCGAAGTCTGCAGCCGCCGGTGACGGTCCCGGGCGGTGCTGTCACGGTCCGTGCCGCCATTCGGTGAATGCATGGCCAACGACGAAGACGCGCCGGTGGCCGCTGGTCTCAGCAGCCGCTCCGCTTCGTACGCATCGTAGCGCAGTTGTTTCATCGTTTCGGCGAACGACGGACTGATCGTCTTGCCGAATTCTTCCAGGCTGCGCAGCGCTTCCTGAACTCGACGAGCATTCGCGACGACCACATCGTCGGCGCCGGTGCGGTGCCGTTCGCCGGCCGTCATGATCTGAGTCCCGACATCCGCGGCGGTGTTTCGATGACGAATGATCTCCGGCTCGTCTGCCGCGGTGACCTGCGATCGCAGTTGTTTCTCCGCGTCGACCAGGCCGTGCCGCAGTTCCTTCAGCGTGCGAGTCGCGTTGCCGCTGTTCAGGACGAAGCGAGCGTAATCTTCCAGCACGCGAAGTCCTTCCCGAGCGCGGTTGAGATTCGCATCCAGCAGCCGGAAGACGGCGGATCGATCAACCCGCGAAGTGAGACTTCCGGAATCCGCGTCGAAGTCTGCTCCGGAATCCGCCGGAAAATTGAGCTGTTCCGACACGGCGATGACTTCGCGAACCGTGGTCGAAGCGACTCCGAAATGTTTCTCCACGGCACTCTTTGTCGCACCGAGTTCCGCGAGCTGACCTGCCACCGGGTCATCGCACTGAGTCACGGCCATCAGCAGATGTTCGCTGGAAATCCCTTCGGTGTCCGGGGATTTGCGAGCGATCGCGGCGGCCCGGTCAAGCAGCGTCGAAATCAGTGCCGGATCGTTGACGACGCTGTCCGTTTCGTCCGACGCGGCGGTCGACCATTTAGCGCTGTTGATTGCCGGAAGGACTACTGATTGCTCATCAACACGTCCGGAGGTCGCGGCCAGTCGCTGTCCCAGAATTCCGGTCTGGATCGTTTCTTGGTCGATGCCAAATCCGGCCAGACAGCCCGCCGCCAGCGATTCGTCCAGAACCAGGCACAGTACCAGGTTTTCCGCCCATTCACCGACGGGCCGACCGGCGGACAGCATGCGGCACCGTCGCAGAATTCGGTCCGCGGCCGGAGTCGTCGTTTGTGGAAAAGAAGAGGGCATCGGTGACGAATTGCAGTATGTTTCAGGCGGCCGGGAACAATGGAAATCGAAGTGCTTCGCAGCGCTGCAGGACCGAACGATCGCTTCCCCGCTGCCCGTTGAATCCTGCACCGTGCCGTTTGGGGGCAACCGACGACATTTGATCTTTCACAGCGACACCTGCGGAATCATGCGCGGGTCTTTCAGACAAGAACGAAATTCGCCGGTCCACTCTTTAGCTCACAAAAAACGTCGCTTTCCGGGAATCAGCGGTCCGGAATCTCCGGGTGTGACACGACAGACGCCGCGCGTGGCGCGAGTTTGCTCGCTGTCCGACTCAGCGGGCCTGTCTTGTCGATCTTTCGGACCAGACCTAGAATCCGGCATGTTATTCGCTTCACCACTGATTTCATCCTGATCCTGTCATTGTGGCGGGTGTTTCCGGCAGGGAATCGCTGGCACTAGATTCAAAGAGGAAATCGCATGTACGAACGTTTTACCGACCGGGCACGGAAGGTCATGCAACTGGCCAACCAGGAAGCTCAGCGATTTAACCACGAATATATTGGCACGGAACACATCCTGCTGGGCCTGGTCAAAGAAGGTTCCGGCGTCGCCGCTAATGTGCTGAAGAATCTTGACGTCGATCTTCGAAAGATTCGCATTGAGGTGGAAAAGATCGTTCAGACGGGGCCGGACATGGTCACGATGGGGAAACTCCCCCAGACTCCGCGAGCGAAAAAAGTCATCGAATACGCGATGGAAGAAGCGCGGAATCTGAACCACAACTACGTCGGCACCGAACACCTGCTGCTGGGTCTGCTGCGCGAACAGGAAGGCGTCGCGGCTCAGGTGCTGATGAACCTGGGGATGAAGCTGGAAGACGTCCGCGACGAAGTTCTGAATCTGCTGGGTCACGGCATGGAAGCGGCGGAAGGTGCCGCCAGCGAACGCAGCGAAGGCGGTTCGCAAAGCCGCGGTTCGCGCAGCAAGACTCCGGCACTCGACAGTTTCGGCCGCGACCTGACGGAACTCGCGCGGCAGAAGAAGCTGGATCCCGTCATCGGTCGTGAACGGGAAATCGAGCGCGTAATCCAGATTCTGTGCCGTCGCCAGAAGAACAATCCGGTGCTGCTGGGAGAAGCGGGTGTCGGCAAAACGGCCATCGTCGAAGGCTTCGCTCAGATGGTCGTCGACGGTTCGGTTCCTGATCTGCTGGCGGATCGCCGGATCATTGTGCTGGACCTGGCGATGATGGTGGCCGGAACCAAATACCGCGGCCAGTTCGAAGAACGCATCAAAGCCGTGATGAACGAAGTTCGCCGCGCGAAGAACACGATTCTGTTTATCGACGAACTGCACACTCTGGTGGGAGCGGGCGGTGCCGAAGGCGCCATCGACGCGTCCAACGTACTGAAGCCGGCGCTCAGCCGCGGTGAACTGCAGGTCGTCGGCGCTACGACGCTGGATGAATACCGCAAGTACATCGAAAAGGACGGTGCTCTGGAACGTCGCTTCCAGACCGTCGTTGTCGATCCTCCGTCTCCGTCACAGGCCGTCGAGATTCTGAAAGGACTGCGGGAACGCTATGAGGAACATCACCGCGTTCAGATCACCGACGACGCGCTGGAAACCGCCGTCGAAATGTCTTCCCGCTACATCACCGCTCGCTGTCTGCCCGACAAGGCGATCGACGTGATCGACGAGGCGGGTGCCCGCATTCGCCTGAAGTCGATGGTCCGGCCGCCGGACCTGAAGGAAATTGAAGACGAAATCCAGCGGCTGAACCAGGCCAAGGAAGACGCCGTCGCCGAACAGCAGTTCGAAAAGGCGGCGTCGCTGCGGGACCAGTCCGACAAACTTCGCAAGAAGAAGGACCAACTGACCGATGAGTGGCGTGAAAAATCCAAGCAGACGGACGGCGTCGTCGATGCCGAAGTCGTCGCGGAAGTCGTCGCCAGAATGACGGGAATCCCGCTGACTCGCCTGTCCAGCGAAGATGCGGTGCGCCTGCTGCAGATGGAAGACGAACTGCACAAGCGAGTCATCAGCCAGCACGAAGCGATTACTCAGGTGTGCAAAGCCGTTCGCCGAAGTCGCAGCGGTCTGAAGGATCCGAAACGTCCCACCGGAGCGTTCCTGTTTTCCGGACCCACCGGCGTCGGAAAAACGCTGCTGGCAAAAACGCTGGCGGAATTCATGTTCGGCGACGACGACGCTCTGATTCAGATCGATATGTCGGAATACATGGAAAAGCACAACGTCAGCCGGCTGATCGGTGCTCCTCCCGGCTACGTCGGCTACGAAGAAGGCGGGCAACTGACGGAAAAAATCCGTCGCCGTCCCTACGCCGTTGTGCTGCTGGACGAAATCGAAAAGGCGCATCCGGACGTCTTCAACATGCTGCTGCAGATCATGGAAGAAGGCCATCTGACGGACAGTTTCGGTCGCACCGTCGACTTCAAGAACGTTGTCCTGATCATGACCACCAACGCCGGAGCCAGCAAGATGGCTCACGGTGGCAGCATGGGCCTGCACACGCTGCGGGAATCCGATGACAAGCGTTCTTACGAGGAAATGAAGACTCACCTGATGCATGAGCTGCAGAAGCAGTTCAAGCCGGAGTTCCTGGGCCGTCTGGACGAGGTTGTTGTCTTCCAGAAACTGACTCGCGAAGAATTAATGCAGATCGTCGACATTGAACTGGCCAAGGTCTACGACCGGTTGCTGGAACGCGGCCTGAAGCTGGTGCTGTCCGACGAAGCTCGCGGATTCATCATCGACAAGGGCGAAGCTGACGATGGTCTGGATTATGGTGCTCGACCGCTGCGACGCAGTGTCGAACGATTCGTCGAAGATCCGCTGTCCGAAGAACTGCTGCGAGGCTCCTTCGAAGGCAAGAATCTGATCCGCGTTAAAGTCACGGAAGTCGGCGACCAGAAGCAACTGAAGTTCGAGAGTGAATTTGTGGAAGGTTCCGCAGCCGACAAACCGGCCGAAGGCGAACTTGCCGGCGTCGGCAGCGCGGAATCCGGCAAGGAATAGAAGCCGGCCTTTGCCGGAATCTCAAAACAGGAATGCCCCGCATGGACACATGCGGGGCATTTTTGTTTGAGTCAGCAATCCCGGCCGGTGACCGGCATTGCGTGACAATCGCACCGGCGCGGCAACCGAAAGCGCGGCCGCCGGGGAGGGCGAGGCTCCTGCCGAGCCACTGCCGCGTTTGGCATGCTTCGGCACACGCAGCTCGGCGGCCCGCCCGGTTGCATTCCCCGGTCGCTCATCAGCCTTCAGCGAACCGCGCCGAACAGGTCAGTCGTGAGCAAGCCCGCAAGCCGCACGGCGCTAGCCGCGGTTGTGTTCGCTGAGAACCGCTGCCAGCGCCCTGCGGGTAGATTCTCATCTGCGCACGCCTTACTTCGATTGCAGTGGTTTCGTCGCTTTGCCGGTGCATTTCTTCCGGCGATTTCGGCGGACGATCACAAGCCGGCAGGCCACAGCCAGCGCCATTGCACCAAGAATCCAGGGTGTTGCGTGAACCGGGTTGACAACGTAATGCAGGACGCCGTCCTGAGTCGCGGCGTAACCGTGTCCGGGATGCGCGACGGCGATTGTCGGTGACAGGAACAGCAGCAGGGCAAAGATGGCAGTGTTTCGCATCGCGCGAGTCAACCTTTCAGAATCCCGAAAACATGTTGCGAACAGCACAATGTATCAGCCGCGCGCCGGAAGCAAACGTCACGGCGAAGAAATTCAGGCCGACATCCCTTCCTGCGGCACGCGGCCGGGCCACTCCGCCGGTCCCGCCGGAATGCTGCGGTCGATCAGATAGTCGGGCGAATTTTCCGGCCGCAGCGACGGATCGTTTCCGAACAGCGATCCGACGATCTTCGAATAGATCCGGAATCGCGTGATGAAGCTGGCGTTTTTCCGGAAGTCGCCGCCGACAAACGTCACGAACTTTCGCGAAAAATACCCGCCCTGCAGAGTCGTAACCAGCTTCTGCACCGACGTGTTTCTGCTGGCGATGTAGAACGCGTCGACCATCCGGTGGACGGATTTTTCGTGAGCCCGCATTTCTCGCTGGTAGGCGTCAAATGCGCTCAGCGGAACGTCCACGTCGCGCGAACAGCCGGCGATCACGTCCGCCACCATTTCCGCGGAATTCATCGCCAGATGAACGCCGGATGAGTAGCACGGGTCGATGAAGTAGGCCGCGTCCCCCACCGTGACCCAGCCTTCTCCGGCAAGTTCATCCGACGTATTGCCCATGTGCCCGGTGACCATCACATCGGAAATTCGTCTGCGGTCCGCCGACATGCCGGTGTTCAGCAGCTCGTTGTTGTCGACCAGGTGTTCCAGCAGCTCCGCCGGAGACATGCCGGATCTGCGGAACCGGTCGATCGACAGCACGACACCGATGGAATATCGCCGTTCCGGCAGCCGCAGCAGCCACGTCCAGCCGTCGTAGAACATCTGTCCCAGAAACCAGCCTTCCCGGGAATCTTCACGTCCGGGATCGGCGGCGTACTGAGCATAGATGCCCATGCGATGCGGCGCCGTGCGATGCCGCAGCCGCAGCTTTGACGGGATCAGCGATCGCAGCCCGGTGGCGTCAATAATCTGCCGGGCGGCCACTTCCTTCTCGGCGCCCTGCGGATCACGGTAACGGACTCCCGTCAGTCGATCGCCGGTGGTGACGATGTCCGTCACTTCGCAGCCGAACTTCACGTCCGCGCCGCATTCGGCCGCGCGATCGCTCAGGATTTCATCGAAGACGGACCGCTCGACCAGGTAGGAATACGGGTTCTGGTGAAAGCCCGCTTTTCCGTCGGGACGGCTGAAGTCTCCGGCGACTTCCTTTGATCCATAAAGCCACTTGCCGCCGGGCTTGCGAATGCATGTGTCGCGAATCCGATCGTGAACTCCCAGCCGGTCGAAGATGCGGACCGTCGCGGGAAGCAGAGATTCGCCGATGTGAAACCGCGGGAAATGTTCCTTCTCCAGCACCACGACGTTCAGGCCCTGCTGAGCCAGAATTGTCGCGGCTGTGCTTCCCGCCGGCCCGCCGCCAAGAATTACAACGTCATGTTGCTGCGCCATCCGTCCTCACCCTCATGGTTTCATCCGGCAGTATCGCCGCGCGTCCGGACGGATTCTGAACGATGCGTCGGCAAATCGTCAACGGACAGTCGTCGGGAAGTGTTGCGAATCGACGGTTGCGGAACGAGCGGCCGCTCGCCGGCCTGCGGCACGGTTTCGCTGAAGATTCACGTCGCGACATCCGCGCGCTGAGTTCGCACCGGCCGGGGTTCCGGATGTCGGGAACGACTCGAAAGCACTGCCGTGTCCCGAACTGTGCCGAGGCCCGGCCGAATTGTGCCGGGGCCGGCCGATTCCGCGAATTTCGAACAGCAATTTGGCTGCCGCCGGATCTTGACTATCCTTTAGATCGTGGCCTGAAAAACTTCTCTTGCCCTCATTTTCCCGGCAGCTCGATGAACCAGTCCTTGCCGTTTGAATTCCGGACGATTTGCCGGCGGCTTGCCGTCAACGCGGTGCTGGCCGTCGCTTCGCTGACTGTTTTCGGTGTCTGCGATCGTGCTGACGCTCAGGATTCGGTCGCAGATCCGGCATGGCTGACGGCCGCGCCCCCCGCGCCGGACGCAGTCGACGAAGCCGATCCGCCCGCGCTGTGGGCTCGGCACGTTGTGGCCCTGAACCCGCCGCCGGAATCGGGCTGTGTGCTGAACATCGCAGCTGACGGCGTGACATCGGTCTATTTCAACGGTCAGCGGCTGTTGAAGAACGAACGTCTGGTGTTCAGTGACCTCTCCGGTCACGCGGTTTCGTTCGACGTGACGGCGCTGCTGCGTTCTGGAAACAACGGCATCGCCGTGTCTGTTGTTCCCGCCGAAGAAAACACTCCCGCGAAGGCAGCCGTCTGGCTCACGGCACCGAACGACCGAACTCTGACCGTCACCGGAAAGGACTGGAAGGTCAGCGACCAGGCGCCGCCGGTCGGCTGGCAGCAGACGGATTTCAACGACAACCCCAACACGCGAGGTCTGGCCAGTGAATGGCACGCGGCAGTTCCAGACAACCAACTGCGTGTCTCCGGCATTGCCGCGGATCGCATCAGAGTTCGTCACTGGCAGCGGCAATCCGCCGACAGACGGCTGTCGTCGCGTCCGTTTCAATTTCAGGACGGCGATCATGTTGTCCTGCTGGGGGCCACGTTCATCGAACGAGCCCAGAGTTTTGGCCATCTGGAAGCGGTGCTGACAGCGGCGGCCGGCGACCGTCACGTGACGTTCCGAAATCTCGGGTGGAGCGCCGACACGGTCTTTTCGGAATCTCGCGGAATTTTTGATTCCCCCGAACAGGGTTACCTGCGAATGATCGAACATGTTCGCGCGGAAGAACCCAGCCTGATCGTTCTGTGCTACGGACAGAACGAAGCCATGCAGTGGGGCGCGGGCCCGGACGCGCAAGCCCGCTTTGTTGCTCAGTTCGAAAGGCTGATCGAAGACCTGTCGACAACGGGGGCGGGTTTCGTGATCGTTTCGCCGCACGCGTTTCTTCCGGCCGCGGAGCCATTGCCGGATCCTCGCCACTGGAACGACGCCTTGCGGACGTGCGCCGGCTGGCTGAAGGAAATCGCTTCACGGCGGGACGCGAAATTTGTTGATCTGATCACCGACATGCAGGCGTCTCTGCTGCGGATCGACGCCGAATTGCTGCCCGGTCGCGCGACGCCGGCAATCAGCGTCGACGATCATCCGGAACTGATTGCCGGTCGGGTTTCGCAGTGGACCGACAACGGAATGCACTTCAACGAAGCCGGCTACGAACGCATGGCTGTGCTGCTGGCGGAACGACTTTTTGAAACGCCGCCACCAGCCGCCGGGATCGCCGTCCATCCCGCCGATACGAACGTGGAAACGACTTCGGGGCAACTGCAGGACATCGGCTGGCAGCCGGCCGACGATTCCACGGTGCTGGTGCAGTTTCAGTTCCGGCGCACTCAGTTGTCACCGTGGCCGACCGTGGTACGTCTGCCCGCCGTCGGTTCGGACGCGATCGTTTCGGAGACGATCGACGCAACATTCGACGATCAGACTCAAAGCCTGGAACTCGTCGAAGTCAGCGTTCCTCAGCCGACGGCCTCACAAAGCAGGACCGTAACCTACTTCGGGGCGGATCCTCAGTACCAGGCCCTGCGGTCTCTGATCGTGAAGAAGAACGAGCTGTATTTTCATCGCTGGCGGCCGGAAAACGTGACCTATCTGTTCGGATTCCGAAAACACGAACAGGGAAACAACGCCAGCGAAATCGCCCGGTTTGATCCGCTGATCGATGCTCTGGAACAGCAGATTTTCCAGGTGCAGCAGCCGCAATGGCAGACCTTCACCGTCCGGTCGGCACGAAAGCCATAGCCGCGCGGCGCGGGCGTTGCCGTGCCGTTAGCCAAGGGCCGCAACGGTTTGCGGACGGCTGCCGTCGGGAATCCAGAACGGCTTTTCGCCGATCGCGGCGATGATCCGGCGAACGACTTCTTCGTCGGTCGGATACGGCGACTTCAGAGCCGGTTTCAGAGGCAGCGGGATTTCGTCCATGCGGTACGCCGTGCCGGGGGCGGCAATTCCCTGAGGTGCCGTCGTGAAGTGGACGCGAGCCAGCTTGCTGGTGTGGGTCACATGCGGATCCAGCACAATGGTGGGAATGCGTTTCAGGTGCTCGATCGCCGGCTGAGGCATCGTGGCTCCCGGGTCCGCGCCGATGATAAATGCTGCGTCGCAGTCACCGCGCACCAGCACGTCGACCGTCGAAAATTCTCCCGGATTGTAGCGCGGGTAACCTCGATTGAACGTGATTCCAAACGGATAGCCGGTTTGCCAGCGCATGATCACGTCGGCTCCGGTTACGTTGCCGTGACCCCGCATCGGCATCGCCACAAACTTGGTGAATGCGTTCAGTTCGGCCGCCAGAGTCAGCAGGGCCGCACTGTTCATGTGCTTGCCGCGAGTCATCGACAGGCCCATGCCGAAGAACATGCATCCGAAGCGGCACGATTTCATCCGGTGAACCAGGTCGTCCAGAGTTTCACGGTTCAGACCGGTTTCGGCGATCTGTTCGTCAGTGACTTTCTGATCCTTGACGAGTGCCCGCAGGATGGTGATGAGTTCAAAGTCTTTGCCGGGCTTCACCTGCAGAAAGATGTCGGCCGCTTTGGCGCTCTTGGTTTCGCGTATGTCCACCAGCACACACGTGCGATCCCTGCGACCCCGCGGCAGAAATTTGCTTTTCTGCATCAGCGTGTATTTGGTGAAGTGCCGCGGATGACATTCCGCCGGATTGCCGCCCCAATAGACGATGAAGTCCGCTCGCTGCTTTACTTCACCGAGCGTACAGGTCACTTTGCCACCCAACTGGGCGGCGATTTCGGTGGGACCGTGTCACAACGACGTGTGACTGTCCAGCAGTCCTCCCAGTTGATCGGCCATGGCCACGCACAGTTTCTGAGCTTCACACGTCGTGTTGCTCATGCCGTACACCAGCGGCATGTCGGCTTCGTAAAGCAGCGTGGCGGCCGTTTCGACGGCTTCGTCCAGCGTCGCCGGCCGGCCGTCAATCAAAGCGGCGGGATATTTTTCCTCGGCCGTATGGTTCAGGAACCACGCTTTTCCCAGGACGCACGCTTTCTTCGCTTCGTGAATGCGAACTTCGTCGTGGTGCAACTGGATGTCGTCACAGACACATCCGCAGAACGTGCAGGTTGCGTTGTCAATTACCTGAAGAGTCATTTCGGTACTCGTCGTTGCAGTTGTTATCGTCCGAACCGGACGAAGGGACCGTAAATGTTCAGCCCAGAGCCCGGCCGTGGCAGCTTCCCCGCACTCGCCGCGGCATAAATCGCCCGGCTTCGACTTCCGTCCACGGAGCGATGTCCGAGTTCGAGTCGCCATCGGTACTGAAGTGCGGACTGTCCGCACTACTTAGAAATTCAGCCTGATTGTGATACATGGAAAATGCTCAGATTTGAGATTTCAGATTCTGAAACACGGATGTCACTCAGCACCCAGATCCTGAATGATCCGATCATTCGGATGAATTCGATGCTCGTCCAGACCAAGGCAGTCGGCCAGTACTTTTCTCACTCCAAACGCGATTTCCGGATCTTTGACCGAGCACGCCTGGAGAAACTCCTCGTCGGAAATGTACGCATCCATGTTGCGACGTCGATCATATGCGGATTCACTCGTCATCGCATTGAAGAGGCATGTGACAATGCCAACTGCAAATGCGAAGACCACAGCTGAGAATCCGATGACAACGAGCCAGTTCATGAGATTATGAGTCCGGATGTGATCACAGTCTTAGATCTTCTCGACAGTCACTTCCCAGCCCTTGGACATCGGCATTCCCGTGCCTTCGGTATCGCCGCCCATGAGTCGACAGGTGGGAGGCCCATACGGAACGACGATCATGCCTTCCGGCACTTTTCCCGATTCGCACTGAAATTCGGCCGAACCGAATTCCGTACTGACGCGGACGCTGTCGCCCGTGTTCAGGCCCAGTTCCGCCATGTCATCGGGATGCAGTGTCAGCGTGTTGACGATCGCCTGGTATTCGTCACCGTCTTTTCCGACATTGATCTGCACGCCCTGTTGAGACGTCCGGGCGGCGTTTAACAGAAAAGTCCGGGATGACATGTTGCGGCGAGGTGGCTGGAGTTGTTCTGGAAGGAAATGATCGAATCGGCCGACGAGTTTATCGGCACGCAGGTCACGCCGCAACGCAGGTTCACCGCCTTGCGCGCGTTGGTTGTGTCGCCAATTCGTGGCTCCGTCTCGCCCAGACGGCAGCACGTGTCATTCGGCATCTGAAACGGAAACACGCAATTTTTTCGGCACGCATGGCCGGAAAGTCTGCATTATCTCGGCGAGATTCGACTGCCGCCTCGTCAGCACGGAATTGATGAGTTGTGTGGCACTGGCTGTGCCAGTGGGTTCCACAAAGCAGCCGCACTGGCACAGCCAGGAGCCCGCATCAAAGCACGCTGGGAGGGCACTGCGATGTGTCGCGCCGAACCTGGCGACGTCCGGCGCAGTCGTGTCGGCGCAGGCGCGCAGGGGCGTCGTGCGAAGATTCGCCCGGCTATCCCAGATTTCTTACGGGTCATGGCGGGTCAAAGCCTCCGTCGTTCCACGGATGACATCGGCTGATGCGTCGAATTCCCTTCCAGGAACCGATCACGAGTCCGTACTTTCGCACGGCCTCAATGAAGTACTGGCTGCAGGTCGGGTGGAACCGGCAGTTGCGGCCGACCAGCGGACTGAGAAATGTCTGATAGCCGCGAATCAGCAGGATGACGATCAGTCCGGGGACGGCTGTGATCGACTGCATCAGATTCATTTCCGCGATTCTCCGCCATCGGTCGTTTTCGCAGCGGGCGGCGGTCGGCGAGCCACTTTTCTGACAAGACGCCGCAGTGACGACTGAAAATCAGCCAGCGTTGAATCCTGCCGCTGTCGCGGGATCAGGACGATGTCCAGTCCGGCCGGAAGTTCATGTTGCAGCAGCCGGTAGGCTTCCCGCAGCAGTCGCTTCTTCCGGTTGCGGACGACCGCGTTGCCGTGTTTCTTCGACACACTGAGTCCGACTCGCGTGAGCTGCAGGCCGTTTCTCAGGGCGAACACCAGCAGATGGTCGTCTCCCGCACGCTGACCGTCATCATAGCACCGCCGGAACTGTTCCGTGCTGCGCAAACGCTGCTGCTTTGTGAAGCGAAAATTTCGGTCAGCGGGATCCACTGGCGACTTTCGATGCGGAACGCCTGGCGCACGAGGCTGCAGATTCTGCGTTGTCCGGTTCCGCCCATGCAGCCGGACGACTATCCCGGAATCCAGGTGCGGCGGAATTCGGGTGACACTTCGGAATCCAGTGCCCGCTCCAGATCGGCAATGATGTCGTCGATGTGTTCGATGCCGATTGACAGACGAACCATTTCCGGCGGAATTCCTCCGGCGATCTGCTGTTCTTCCGTCATTTGCGAATGAGTCGTCGTGGCGGGGTGAATCGCAAGGCTCTTGGCGTCTCCGACGTTTGCCAGGTGGGAAAACAGCTTCAGCGATTCGATGAACCGGCTGCCCGCCGCCGCTCCTCCCTTGATTCCGAAAACGACCATCGAACCGCCGCGCCCGCCGAGGTATTTCTGAGCCTTCGCGAAATTCGAATCGCCTTTCATTCCCGGATAACGGACCCATTCGACGGCCGGGTGGTTCTGCAGGAATTCGGCAACCGCCAGCGAATTCACACAGTGACGTTCCATGCGAAGCGGCAGAGTTTCAATGCCCTGCAGAAACATCCATGCGTTGTCGGGAGAAATGCACGCACCCAGATTTCGCAGCGGGATGACTCGCATGCGAAGAGCGTACGCGATCGGGGACAAGTCGCCCAGATCGTGAGCCCAGCGGATGCCGTGGTAGCTGCTGTCCGGCTCATTCATCAGCGGGAAGTTGTTGTTCTTCCAGGCGAACTTTCCGCTGTCGACGACGACCCCGCCGATACCCGTTCCGTGGCCGCCCATCCATTTCGTCAGCGAATGCACAACGATGTCCGCACCGTGTTCAATGGGCCGAGTCAGTGCCGGCGTGCTGAACGTGGAATCAACAATCAGCGGAAGTCCGTGATCGTGAGCAATCTTCGCGATCGCTTCGATGTCGGAAATCTCCAGCCCCGGATTGCTGACCGTTTCGCAAAACACGGCTTTGGTGCGATCGTTGATGGCCCCGGCAAAATTGTTCGGGTCGACAGGATCGACAAACCGCGGCGTGATGCCAAACTGCGGCAGGATGTCGTTGAACTGAGTGAATGAGCCTCCGTACAGATTGTTGGCCGAAACGAATTCATCGCCGGCCTTCAGGATGTTGATCAGGCTGTAGAAAACGGCGCTGGTTCCGGATGCCAGAGCCACCGCGGCCGCGCCGCCTTCCAGTTGCGCGACTCGCTGTTCCAGCACGTCATGAGTCGGATTCATCAGCCGCGTATAGATGTTGCCCAGTTCCTTCAGGCCGAACAGATTCGCGGCATGTTCGGTGCTGTTGAAGACGTAGGAACTTGTGCGGTAAATGGGAACGCCGCGCGAATTCGTCGCGGGATCAGGCTTCTGTCCGGCATGTAGACAGGCGGTTTCAAGCTTCATGGAGATGACACTTTCAGGTTCCGAAAATTGCCGGCGAAGACTGCGTGGCCCGGTTGGAAGGGCGATCGTCCCGTTCCCATGCCGCACAGCAGGCGGCGTGCAGTTCAGCAACTATCGTGCGAACGTTCAACTGATCGCAGCCGCAGTGCCGCACCAAGTGCCATCACAACGAACGACAGTATCCAGGCGTAGTAGCCGACCATGAGTTCGCGGTACACGTCCGCGACCGAGTCCTGGTTGCCATTAATCAGCAATGGGAAAACAGTCGCCAGAATTGCCGCAGCGCCGAATGTGCCGACCGTCAGCCAGCGAACCGTCGGGCGTTTCCACCACACGATCGTCCAGCCGGCAAGAAAACACAGGTTGGGCTGCAGCCCGGTGAACAGAAGGGCCGCGCCGAGGACGGAAGGTCCGGTCTTGAATACCTCGACCAGCCCGCCCGCGCATATCCATGCCGCCTCCCATCCAACTATCGCATGCGGAGCGGCGATCTCGACCTCCAGCACCGGCAGAAACATCGACGCCACGTACAGCACCAGGCCCGCAGTCAGCAGCCATTCGCCGACGCCGAAACGGCGAGCGACGGCGACTTTGGCGTTCGGCTCCGAATCGTCAGGCACTGCGGCCATCAGGGCAGACTCCACAGCCAGCGGACACACGATGTTCTGTCCATCGTAGTTCCGCAATTGTCGGTCCGACAATTGAAGAGTCCGCCGAACGCAGCGTTGTGGCAGTTCCGCGGAACAAAGGCCGCTCAGCACCAGCCGCAGTGGTTGCGACTTCAAGAGACCGGATTAACGCAGCGACTTCGCCGGGTCCCACTGAGCCAATCCGCCGGCGTCCGGGACGACATAAAGTTCCACGCGGCGATTGCGGCGTCGCGATGATTCCGACGTCGAGGCTTCCAGTGGCTGGAACTTGCTATAACCCATCGCGGCCATCCGTTCCTCCGTGACGCCCAGGTGCGAAAGCTGCACGACGACGGAATCGGCACGGTCGGTCGACAGATGCCAGTTCGTGGGATGCTTGGCGGCCGTTGCCGGGCGAACGATGTTCTGGTCGTCGGAGTGTCCGACAATCACGATTCGCAGGTTCCGGGCCGAACCGGATTGCACCGTTGACGCAAATTTCTTCAGAATCGGCATCGCTTCGGGACGCAACTCGGCGCTGCCAAGATCAAACAACACGTCTTCCGGAAATCGACTCAGTCCCGTCACGGGGTCGAATTCGAATCCCGGAACCGCGGAACCGGGGCTTCCCGTCAGCAGCGGATCACCGTTTCGCAGCAGATTGCCGTAACGGTCCTTCAGTTCGGAACGTTCCTTCAGCAGGTTATCGATCCGGGAATTGGATGTCGCAAGCTGCGATTCGGTCTGTCCAAGCTGCTGAGCCAGCATCTGACGCTCCGAATCCAGCCCCGCCATGACCTGAGCTGCCTCGGCGTTCGCGGAAATCAGTTGCTGGTTTTCGGCATACAGAGTCTGGGCGTGAAGCTGCGACGCGGCAAGCTGATCGGCGGGCACGAAGCGTTCGTGCAGGCAACCGCTGCTGCCGATCGATACCGCGAAAACCACAACCAGGTGAAGAGTCCTGACAGGGATGTTCATGACAGACTGCTTTTTGCAGGTTCGAAACGAAGGTCGGGGGAGGCAACTTATAGATCCGTCCGAAACCAACGAAAACAGCCGTTTGAACCTTTTTGAAGCGTGCCGGAGCGATTGGCAAACACCGACGCGAACGCCTCCCCGCTGTGCTGCAGTTCCTGCCGGACAGCCGATTTCCGCCAGCAGGATTGGCGTCAGCCAGCCGTCCTTCTGCTGCAAATCCTGCCGGTCGCGCCCGGACCAAACCGCGTCATTCGCTGCAGCAGCGTCGCCGTGTGACCCGTGTCCGGTGGTTCAGGACAGGGAATGACCGCCCGCACAAATTGCCGTCAACGTTTTGCAGTTTCCTGAATCCTTTAACCGCAATGCCGTTGATTTTCCCGTCGGGCGTCACGCAATGCCCTCTCGCCCGCGACGCGGGAGAGGGAACGGGAGGTTTTTCTGCGTCCTGCAGAAAAATCGGGGTGAGGGCCGACCGAGCAACACGCGCTGCACTTCCGCAAAGCACCGTATTTCATTCGGCGTTTGCTTTTGACTCAGCCGCCGCCGGTTTTGGCAGCACCTCTTCCAGCGTGTCGGCAAGGCTGAAGTTGTCGAAGGAGATCGTATCCACAGACGATCGGTGCGGGCTTCGATGGATGCCGGGCTGGCAGAAGTACACGGATTCGGGGCCCTTCGTTTTCACGTGCTTGTCCAGAACCGGCCTGCCGTCGAACCACAGCTTCACGTTGCCGGCGTCCGGATCTTCCGACCAGTGAACGTGCATTGCGACCTGATGCCACTTACCAATTTCGAAATCGTGTTCCCAGTGCAGCCCGTCGCGTCCGAGATTTCCCGTGCCGTAGCGAATCACGGTGCCGCCACCTTCCTTCGGTTCAACCCACCACGTCATCACGTTTCGCCACCGCGGCGGCGGAGCTCCTTCCCAGTAGAAGAAGTTGTCACGATCCTTTGGAGCTTCCGCCATGTACAGGAAGAACGACATGTACGTGTCCGAACCTTCCTGAACTTCGACACGCGGGCCGCCAAGCTGGACTCGCAGTTGCCGGTCGTTGAAGACGTCGTCTTCGTGGATCGTCATCCGCGCTGCGTACTTCCCCTGCTGCACGATGTCCGTGACCACCTCGACATTTCGAGAACTCGCGTTCTGGCTGGCGGTACCGGTGTCCTTCCACTGACTCAGATCACCGGTTTCAAAGTCCGCCTGAAAAATGACGTCGGCGGTTCCCGAAACGGAATGAACGGCTGTGATGGCGAACAGACCTGCGAGCAACAGGAGACGTCGTTGCGGGAAACTCATGCGCGACTCCGGATTCAGTTGTCTTTCGGCGTGTGCCGGCGGGAACGGAGGCTTCATGGCCGACAGCAGTATGGCGAAGGAAAGTTCGCGAGTAAATTCGCGCCGCTGAACCTTCCGAGCGATCGTTCGGCCGACCCGCGCGCGGCGGCGTCTTCCAGGCACTGCGTTCCAGAGCAGGAGCCCATGGAACGAGAACGGCTCGTTTGCTCCGGCCGGGTTAGTCGCGATTCGAAGTCCGCAGAGTCTGCTGCAGCAGGTTGTGAGTCATTTTTTTGACTCGCTCATCCGGGCCGTGAGGTCGGCTGAAGTGAGACCACGGGATGATGTGACCCGGCGGGCTGGCCAGTCCCTGAGCCCAGAAAATCGTTGCCGCGTTGAAGATGATATTTCCCTTCGGACCGGGAAACATTGTTGCTGTGTAATGCCCTTCGTCGGTTCCTCCGGCCCAGACGCTGCCTTCCGCCAGCACTTCCAGTCCCGCTCGATCGGGATCCGGTTCCCCGTGATGTTCCCAGCCGACGAGTCCGGGAATCCTGTCCCCCGCGCGCAGTTCAGTTCCCGCGAACAGCCAGTGGTCAGGTTTCGTGACGATCCAGTCGCCGCCGCCGTTGAAGGGAACGACGCTGCGAGCACCGATGATCCGGCGTTCGTCCGGCCCGGTGCTCTGCAGGCCCGTGAACAGCGTCGGATACTTTTCGGATTCGTCCTGCCGCAACGGTCCGTAACAGCCGGCTCTGTGAATTCTGCGGCGCGGAGCCCCGGTTTCGTTCGGCGAAAACGGCGAATCGATAAACACCGAGTTTCCGCACAGCCACAGCACGCTGACCCCGGATTCGATCGCCGTTTCCACACTGCGGTATTGGCGCTGGTCCCAGTATTCGTCGTGCCCGACGCTCACGAATGTGCGGCATCGCGTGAGAAAGTCGGCGTCAATCGTGTCGCTGTTCGAACCGTAGGTGACGTCATAGCCGTGCTTTTCCAGCCAGAAGCAAAGCGGAAATTCCCACAGCAGGAATTCTCCCGAGCCGGTCGACAGCGGATGTTCGAAAATCTGCGTGTACATCCCGTACGGACGATCGAAGGCGACGGCGACGCCTGGCGCATGGGCTCCGTCGGGGTGAGTATAAAGCGACTCGTTGTCCGGCCAGCGATTGTACGCCTGCCAGGTGTTGTCGCTGCACTGAAACAGCACGTCGGCCCGGCGATCGTCCCGGACGATGAAAATCACGTAACTTTGCCAGTACGGTTCCGACGACGATTCAGGAATTGTCGTCAGCTTGCCGAGATACACGCCGCTGAGCCAGTCCCTGGGAAATGTGATCTCGGCGCTGAGTTCCCACTGACACCGCGCAGTCGGCCGGGCAGAGGGCCGATTGGCGGCACGGGCTGAGTCTTCCCGTCAAACGGTCCCAGTTGCCGCATGAACCGACCGCCGCTGCCGCCGTAATAGCCCATGCGATACACGTCGATCGTAAACCGTCGCGCGGGTTCGGTGCTGACAAAAAACTGCAGAGTGTCAGCGGCGGCGACCGACTGTCGCGAACAGTAACCTTCGATCAGCGACGTGCGATATTTTCCCGAGTTGATGCGGACTCGCGTCAACTGCCAGTCGGTCGTGCCGGTCCGGGAGTTCTCCTCGGAAATCAGCGAACTTCGCGGCGCCGTCGGCGGTTCGTCGAAAGCGGCAGCCGAAGCGGGAAAGGTGCCGCCTGCCAGAGCCGACGCAACGGCGGACTTCAGGACATCTCTGCGGTCCACGCCGCCGTGTTCAGAACCGCGTTCGGAACGGAATGCTGTCATGGGAGTTTCCATTTCGCGTGCCGACGACGGCCGCCGCCGCGCGTCGTGGCATACACACGCAACACGGCGATGTCATCCGGGTGCGCGAACCTCGCTGGTTTCATCAAACCGTCATCGGCTGCAGCGTACGCCGGGAAAGGCCGACTTTCCACGGGCGTCGGCTAATCGACGGGCAGTCCGCGTTCCACGGCGGATGCGATGAACCTCGCCCATGACGCTGTCGATTACCGCGGTATTTATGCGCCGGACGGACGGCGAGGTACTCCTGAAAGTTCACCAGCAGGTTGACAATCACCGTGCCGACGGCCGCAAAGAAATGGGATCTGTGCGGCTGCGGTCAGGCCAGCGTGCCGTCCAGCGACGCGGGGGTTGCCGGGTCCGCGACGGCTCCCAGAGCTCCCCGTCGTCACCAGCGTGGCTGGGACCAGCGTCATCCCCGGCAGCAGGCCGTATTTGAGTTTGCTGGTTATGTCCGTGCAGGGCGGCATCCAGTGAGTATGCGTGCGTGGTCTCTTCGATCCAGCGGCCGGTTCCCATGAAGTATGGCGTCAGCAGAATGGCGTGGACCAGAGCGGCAAACGTCGTGCACGCTCCCAGTGCCGATCAGCATGTGCGTGCCGATTCGCTGCTGGACGGCGGCAGCCGCCTGCTGAGCGTCGCCGATGTTCAGGCCGCGAACAACGGCGACCAGCAAGCTTAGATTGGCCAGTACGACCAGTGTCGGGAAGATTCGCTTCACTTTGTTCGAGCGTCATTGACGTCGACTGTTTGACGGTCTGCCTGGAAACTTCTGACCCTGAGCCTCACTGCTGAGCGTCATGCGTTCCACATTTTCATCAACATGCTGTCGACGCTGACCCGTGTTGATGTCGAATTTCACGCGACCGGCGCCCGTCGAACTTTCCAGGGACACGGCGACCGGCGCGTCTTCTTTGGAAGGCTGCAGCGTGACGGAAGGTGTGAAGTCGATGATCGCAAGATTTGTGGATCCGATTCCCGGCCGACGGGCGGTCATCCTGGGGCTGAGTTCCATCGTTCCGAACGGCAGTTCCATCTTTACTGCGATGTCGTCCACGTATCTCCCGGAGACACTTCCTGGTCGGGAAGCGTGACGGCCGTCTGTTTCATCATCTGCTTCAGAGCGGTTTCGTATCGAGACTGCCGGGAACGCCGGCGGACGAATTGCGAATTGCATCCAGCAGTTCCTTCGGAATCGAGACTTCGTCAACCTTGCCGGTCGGCTTCATCGTGACGGTGAATTCCTTGCCGACGATGTTGCCGAAGGTGTCCGCCATCGCCTTCATCAAAGGATTTCCCGGCGGCGTCGGATCCTGAGTATCAAATTCCGCCGTTCCCGTTTGCGAGTTCTCCATCCGCAACTGAATGCGGTTGATGACCTGATTCATGATCACGTCACCCGACGCGGCGATTTCGGAGATGTTCCACACCATTCCCATCTTCTGGTTGATGGTGTTGGTGACGTCGGTTCCGGCGACATTGACGGACATTTCCATCTTCTGCTGAACCGTGTAATTCAGCGTTTCGCCCCGGTTCAGTTTCCAGCGCAGCAGATCCTGAGCATTCGACGACGAAGGGGATATCGCAGCCACAGACAGCGAAAGTAACAGCACGGATCGCATCAGTCTCATCAGTGTCTCCCTGAATCAGCGTTGTTCGACGGGCCGAAAATCGGCGCCAATCGAAGCCTCCTGCAGATTCGCCAACATGGCGAACCTTCCTGGCACTGTGACGCATTCTAGTGCGGAAGCCCGTTTCGACTCAAAGCCAGTCCGCGAGTGAGAATCGCTATTCTCCCGCCTTGCGGACTCCCACGGTCAGCAGCAGATTCGCCCAAAGCGCCTGATCGCCGGTTTGAATGGTCAGCACGTGATCGCGGGACGCGACCGCGTCGTAGAAATCCCAGCGTTCGATCGGCTGCAGTTCCACCGAAACGCCAGCCGTCCTCAGAATGTCACGGTATTCGTCCCACACGGGAGGATCGTGGTCCAGCCTATACGGATCGTCGTCCGGCATTCCCATCGTGTTGACCGCTTCCACCGGCACGGCCGCCAGCAGCACTTTCAGCACCTGAGCAACCGTCACGATGCCGGGAGCCAGGTTCAGACTGACAAGCTGAGCTTTCGGACCAATCGCCGACGACGCGGGATAGTTTCCGTCAGCGATCAGAATCTTCGAACTATGCCCGGCCTGAGCAACCACTTCGGAGATCTTTGGATGAATGAGTTCGGATCGAAGCATGGTGAGTTGAGGGGGCAGGGGTCGGGATTCAGGGTTTGAAATGCGGGGCCGACAATGATAGCGATGCATTCGTCGGCTTTGGCGACGTTGCTAACTTTGAAACACTGACCGAAACGTTTCCATCGTCTGGCGCGCGGCTTCGACGGAATCGGGGATTGGAAACGCTTCCGCGCTGCAATAGCCCTGGTAACCGATATCCGCCAATGCCTGAGCGACGGGAGCGAAGTCGATGTGACCGCGGCCGGCCGCCTGTCGGTTGGAATCGACGAAATGAACGTGACCGATGTGTTTTCCGCCGTCACGCAGAGCTCCGGCGATGTCGGCTTCTTCAATGTTCATGTGAAACAGGTCGGCCAGCAGCAGCACGCCGTCGGTGGCCAGCGGCTTCAGCAGCTCGACCCCTTCCGCCATCGTTGTCGCCAGGTTCGTTTCATAGCGATTCAGCGGTTCGTAGATCAGCGGAACGTCGTGCTGTTTCGCGTGTTCGCCAAGTTCATTCAGGCAGTCCCGCAGGTAACCGATCGCGGTCGCCTTGTCGGTCTTGTCATCCCATTTGCCCTGCATGGAACCGATGATTGCGGGGGCTCCAAAGCGGGCTCCGGCGTCGATGATGCCGCGAATGAAGTCACATGCCTGAGCGCGGCGAGTCTGGTCGGCGTCACAAAGGCTCAGGCCGTGAACCACCATGCCGGCTCCCGTACCGACGGCGGCCAGCTTCAGTTGATACCGTTCCAGCAATTCCTCCAGCGGCAGAGCACTGATGGCGTCGGCTGACTCAGCGAACAGTTCCACCGCGTCGAACCCGAGTTCCGCGGCTGTCCGGCAGCCTTCCGCAACGTCGCCGTGAAACACAAACGGGCCTTTGCGAGCCTGTTCGACAATGCTGATCGTGACGGCGGATCGGATCATGTTGCGTCTCCCAGCCGAATATCAACGCTGGCGGCGTGAGCGGTCAGGCCTTCCTTTTCCGCCATGCGCCGGACGTGTTCCGCATCGCCGGCCAGCGCGGATTGATCGTAGGAGATCACGGAACTGCGTTTGAGGAAGTCGGAAGACGCCAGCCCGTTGGCGAACCGGGCCGTTCCGCCGGTCGGCAGCACATGCGACGGACCGGCAATGTAGTCGCCGAGAGCAACGGGAGTGAAATGTCCCAGAAAGATGGCTCCCGCGTTTTGAATTCGTCCCAGCATGGATTCGGCGTCGTCCATCGAGATATGCAGGTGTTCCGGCGCGAGCAGATCGGTCAGTTCCGCGGCTTCGGCTTCGTCACGAGCGAGGATCAATGCTCCGTAGTCCTGCAGGCATTGCCGGGCAAGATCGCCTCGCTGCAGTGTTGCCAACTGTCTTTCCAGAGCACTTCGAACCTGCTGGATCAGTGGTTCGTGCCACGTAATCAGCACGCCGGAGCCGGGGCTGTGTTCTGCCTGGGAAATCAGATCCGCGGCGACGAAATCCGCGCGAGCCGTGCTGTCGGCCAGCACGATGACTTCGCTGGGACCGGCGATGCTGTCGATGTCTACGTCACCGAAAACATGCTGCTTTGCCAGCGCGACGAACAGATTGCCCGGCCCGACGATCTTGTCGACTCGCGGAATTCCCTCGACGCCGTAAGCCAGTGCCGCCACTGCCTGAGCACCGCCGACGCGGTAAACTTCCGTCACGCCGATTTCGCGGCACGTGGCCAGCATGTCGTTGTTGTACCCGCCGAATTCCGTCGGCGGCACCACGATGGCGATCTCCGAAACCCCGGCCGTCAGCGCCGGAACCGCTGTCATCAGGACTGTAGACGGATACGCGGCCGCGCCGCCGGGCACGCAGATCCCGACTCGCTTCATCGGCAGATGCCGCTGCCGAAGTTCCACCTTTCCGCCGTTCAGTTGACGCGTCACACGAGCGTCCGGCGGCAGCACGGCTGACTGGAATTCGGCCACGTTGTCTCGAATGCGGCGGACCGTCGCCAGAAAATCCGGCGAAACCGCCGCCGTCGCCGCCGTGAATTCGTCCGGACGGACTCGCAGCGTCTCCGGCGTCAGTTGCTTCCGGTCGAGCTTCGACGTGTATTCCAGAACAGCTTCGATTCCTCGCGAACGAACGTCTTCGCAGATGCGCTGTACGACCATGCGCGGGCTGAGTGCTTCGCCGAACAGTTCCATCGTGCGCCGGCGCCCGGCTTCCGAAACCACATCGCCGCGCGGACTGAGCTTGTCACGCAGTTCACGGAAGAGCTGTCGGGCATCGCTGCTGCGGCAATCGATGGTCTGCATGAAAAAGGTCTGACCGCTGTTCATGCGGGGATTGAAGTGGAATGCCGGTTGGCGTCAAGGTACCGGTGAGGAGTTTTCCGAAAGTCAGCGTGCTATGCTGCCGCGGGATGACGCTGCGTGGCGCAGTGTCGCACACGAGATTCCGCGAACTGAAACACCGCCGGCCGAACGCGATTATGATTGACCTTCGAAGTGATACCGTCACCCGGCCAACTCTGTCGATGCGGCGAGCGATGGCGGAAGCCGAAGTCGGCGACGACATGCTGGGCGAAGATCCCACCGTGAACCAGCTTCAGTCGATGGTCGCCGACATGCTGGGAATGGAAGCCGCCGTGTTCGCGTGTTCCGGTACTCAGTCGAACCAGATGGCGGTGCGAGTTCACTGTGTTCCCGGCGACGAGTTGCTGATTAACGAAACCGGGCACATCGGAATCTTCGAAGCCGGCGGACCAGCGGTACTCAGCGGTGTCACTGTCCGCACAATTGCCGCTCCTCACGGAAAGCTGGATGTCGCCGATCTTCAGGACAAACCGCGGTCCGCCGATCAGCACCTGTGCCGCACTCGCCTGGTCTGCCTGGAAAACACGACGAATCTGGGAGGCGGCCGGGTCTATTCGCTGGACCAGTTGCGACGCGTGTCCGAGTGGGCTCGGTCATGCGGCCTGAAGCTGCATCTTGACGGAGCCCGGTTTTTTAACGCCACCGTGGCGGGAAACTACGATCCCCGCGACGTGGCGGCCTGCTTCGACACGGTTTCGATTTGTTTCAGCAAGGGACTGGGATGCCCGATGGGATCGATCCTTGCCGGTTCCGCCGCTGATATGAAACAGGCCCGCCGTGCTCGCAAGATGTTTGGCGGAGCACTGCGGCAGGCCGGAATCGTTGCCGCCGCGGCCGTCTACGCGTTGCAGAATCACGTTGACCGGCTGCGCGACGACCACAGCAATGCCAGACTGCTGGCGTCGAAACTCAGCGACATCGCCGGCGTGCGCCTGAATCCCGACGATGTGGAAACGAACCTGGTGTTCTTCGAAGTGGACCGCGAACTCGGCACCGCCGTGCAGTTGTCAAACGCATTGAAGGAACGCGGCGTTCTGATCGGAGCGATGGGCGGCCAGCGTCTGCGCGCGGTAACTCACCTGGACGTGGCCTCCGACGACGTGCTTGTCGTGGCCGACACGATCCGCGACTGCATCGCGACCGGTTTTCACGAACAGGCTGTGGTCGGCAGCGGACCGTATTCGAAGTGAACGTGAGTCGGGCCGCTGCGGCTTCAAATGACGACGGGTTTGCCGAGCTGCCGGCGCAGGGGAACCAACTGGCCGGCGTGCATCATCGGGTGTGTGGCGATCAGCAGGAAGATCGAACCCATCGTCGGAAACATGCTGCGATATGCTTCCGGGCTGGGATCGTCGAGCTTCTCGGACGGATAAGCGTCCAGACACGCCGTGACCGCATCATGCACTTTTCCCGCCAGTTCCGTGTACTGTTCCTTCGTCAGGAAATCGGAACTGTCATCGCTGGTCGCGTTTTCCTTGGAATGCTTTTCATCAAATCCTTCCGGAAGCTCCGGCGCGGCACCGGGCTGAATGCCGTTCAGCATCCCGCATTCTGAGCTGATCAGGTGACCGAGCTGCCAGGCGACATGATTGCAGCCCGCAGCAGGCCGCTTCATCAACTCCGCGTCGGTCAGGTCACTGATGTAGGAACTCAGCACCATGTTGCTGAGCGACAGAGTTTCTTTGATTGCTGCCTTGGCATCCATTTGAATTGTCCCGAATAAAGGTTTTGAATATCAGTCACGGTGAACATCGACTCGCGGCAGACTTGGCAACGACGCGGACTTCGGCTCGCGACACGCTGGGCGAAACCGGCGTCCGGGCGAAACCGGGTTCGCATCCTGTTCGCGGGAAGCGAAATTGCCGACACTCGCACGCATGCCTTCCGCCCTCCGGTCGTGAAACCGGATTCGCCGACTCCGCGTGCGTTCCGGGCATCGTTGCCGTGATGCCGCCATTTTTCAACGCTGCCCGCCGCACAAAAATTTCCGACTTCACGTTACGCATCACAGGAGCCGCCAGATGGGACGATCACAGACGGTTTGCTTTGCATTCACCGCGTTGCTTGTATTGACCGCTGCCCGGTCGGGTTTCGGTAACGACGATTCGCCGGCTGCGGCTTCGAGCGACCCTGTCGGTACCGGTCTGCAGCGGCCGGACACGGAATTTCGAATCTTTCAGTTTCCGGCCGACCGGATTCCACGAATCGACGGAAACCCGGACGACTGGTCAATCGTACCGGATTCGTATGCCATCGGTTCTGACCAGCTTCGCGATACCGTCGGTGAGCACGAAGGTCCGCCGGATCCGAAGGACCTTGACGTGAAGGTCAAAGTCGGCTGGGTGAAGGGCCAGAACCATCTGTACTTTCTTTACGAAGCGTCGGACAACTACTGGAACTTCATTCACGACGATCTGCGCAACGACATTTTCGAAATCGTGGTGGACGGCGACCTGTCCGGCGGTCCGCTGATTCGGCAGATGCATCCGAACAAACGGCTGAAGGATCGGCTGGACACGCATTTTCGGTTTCACGGAGTCCACGCTCAGAACTATCACATCTTTACTCCCGCCGAAGGCAAGGACTGGACGATGGTCTGGGGTTCGCAGCCGTGGATCCGGGAACTTCCGTTTGCCAACGCCGCCTGCCGCTATGGATTCAAACACGGTGAAAGCGGCAAACTAGTTCTGGAATTCTTCATCACACCCTTTGATCATGCTCCGCCGGATCGGACAAAGGCAGTCCCCTCCACGCTGACCGAAGGCAATGTTGTCGGTCTGTCGTGGTCGGTGCTCGATTACGACGATGAAAACTCCGATCGATTCACCGGGTTCTGGAATCTGTCGCACAAGACGACGATGTACGGCGACGCATCCGATTTGGTCGCGTTTCGGCTGATGCCGATTGAACCCGGCCTGAGAAAGCCGATCGGCGCTGACTGGACGTTTCAGGTACTCAGCCGTAACGATCGGCAGGTGGCGTTTCGCGATCAGTCGTGGGGCGACATTACGTCGTGGCACTGGACGTTCGGGGATGGCGAAGAGTCCGACGAACAGCACCCGATTCATCATTACCACCGGGCCGGCGAGTTCGTGGTGACGTTAAAGGTGAACGGACCACAGGGCACCGCGAAACTCAGCAAGGTCTGGGACGTCACGCTTCCCTGATCCGGCTGACTCGGACGATTGAAGACGATTCAACGGCCAGGTTCCGACCGGAAGTCGGCGGCAGTACAGCCATTTCGCGAACTTCCGTGCTCGGTGTCTTTCCGTGCCGCCGTCCTGGTCTTCCGCGAAAGGGACCGGCACGCTGCGAGGTCGCCGCGTCGATTCCGCAAGCCACGGCGGTTGTTGACGACCGTAGTAGCGCTCACCGCGCGGGAGGATACATTCTGTCCCCCTGGTTGCTCGGGAAATCGTCAAAGCGTCGCAGGATGCTGGAAAAAGGCACTGTTCCATCACAATTCACCCGTCGCAATCGTCAATTTCGGGATACCATGTTGGCTGAAGCGTGAGAAAAACCCGTGTCCGGGCTGATCTCAGGGGGCAGAACAGATGACCGGCCAATTTGCTGAAGATCCGCGGCCAAAGCGGCTGCTGGTTCAGGATAAGGTGCGGCTGCTTGACGTGGAGGAAAAGCACAACCGCGTCCGGGCTCTTCTGGAGTCAGTCGGGGTGGATGCACTGTTGCTTCAGGATGCCGCCAACATTGCGTGGTTCACGGCCGGTGCGGATCTGAATCGGCTGGCATCGGACAGTTGCCATACCAGCGTGTTCATCACCGCGGAAGCCAGGTTGTTCGCCACGAATGCTGTGGATTCGGCACAGATCTTCGAACGCGAAGCCTTCGGTCTGGGATTTCAGTTGAAGCAGCGCGAGTGGTTTCAGCCGCATCGTGAGTTGATCCGTGACCTTTGCCGCGGGCGAAAAGTCGCCAGCGACGTGGCGTTTCCCGAAACGAAGTGTGTCTGCGATGAAATCCGCGAAATCCGCGTGCCGCTGACGCCCCTGGAAGTCGACCGGATGCGGCGTCTGAGTCTGGTGGCGACTCACGCGGTCGAAGCGGCGGCTCACAATCTTTGTGTCGGCACAACCGAAGCAAAGGTCGCCGGCGAAGTCGCTCACCGGCTTGTGAAGCGAACCGTCACTCCCGTCAGAATTCAGGTCTGCGCCGACGGACGCAACGACCGTTACCGGCACTGGACTTTCGGTGAAGACCGAATTGAAAAGTACGCCTCGATTTCCTGTGTCGCTCGCCGATGGGGACTGCGAGTCGGCGTGTCCCGCACGGCGTGCCTGGGCGACGTTCCGGAAGAGATCTGGGACGCCCATCAGAAGGCCGTGCTGATGCTGGCTACGGGTCTGTTCTTTTCCCGTGCGGGACGCACGCTGGATGAAGTCTGGCAGAAGGTCCGCCGCATTTACGAAAAATTCGGGCTGCCCAGCGAATGGCAGAAGGCGGATCAGGCGGAACTTGTCGGCTTCAGTCTTTGCGAACAACAACTGCTGCCTGGTTCCACCTACGAAATTCCGGCAGCCGTGGCGATGCACTGGCATCCGTCAGTCGGGCCGGCAATGACCGGCGACACGATGCTGATTGAAAAGTCGTCCGTGCGGCGATTAACGATCTCCGATTCGTGGCCCGAATTGACGGTCTTTGTCAAAGGGCACCCCGTGCCGTGTCCGGGTCTGCTGAAGGTCCGCTCCGATTCAATGCCTGTCGCCACCGACGATTCCACATCATCCGCGATCTCACCGCTGCTCGACGCATCAGGTGTCACGGAGGAATCGCTGCCGCCGATGGATTCGATCTGGGAACTTGACGCGCAGTCCGATCAGCTCGTTTTCGAAGAAGAAGATTCGCCGTACCCCGAAGAATCTGTGCTGGAGTAGCCGGCTGATCGCAGCCGACGTGGTCACGCCAGGTTCTCCGACCACCGCGCCACCGCCGCTTCACCCGCGATCCGGAAGGGCGAGGCTCCCGCCGAGCCGCTGCGGAATCGGGTTCGGGCAAAACAGGAGTCAGACCGGCGATCGGCGGGACGGTACTGCATTCCGTGAGAGGCTGCGTATAATTCGCGGCGTTGTTCGAAGAGTCAGCGGATTCCGCGTTCTCGAACTCACCGCGATCCCTCCGAAATGCAAAGTTCCGCGGCGGCATCCGATTTCCTTCCCTGAAACCAGCCTGCATGTCTGATTCTTCGTCAAACCCGCAACCGGCGCAGCCCGGAAACGGTGACCTTTCCGAAACAACGCTGGGCGAATTCAAGCTGATGCGGCGTGTCGGTTCCGGCGGCATGGCGGAAGTTTATCTTGCCGAACAGACATCGCTGGGACGACCGGTGGCGGTCAAAGTGCTGATGGCGGACGCGGTCACCGGCCGCAACAACGTGCTGCTGAAGCGATTCGAACAGGAAGCCCGCGCGGCCGGGGGCCTCAGCCATCCGAACATCGTCCAGGTGTACATGATCGGGAAGCAGGACGGCGTTCATTACATCGTGCAGGAATTTGTCCACGGCCAGAATCTCAGCCAGTGGATCAAACGCAATGGTCCGCCGGAGTTTCTGGTCGGTCTGAAATGGATGGAACAAACCGCAGCGGCTTTGAAAGCTGCCAGCGATGCGGGCATTGTTCATCGCGACATCAAGCCGGAAAACATCATGGTGACTCGATCCGGCGACGTGAAAGTCACCGACTTCGGTCTGGCTCAGCTGAATCAGCAGAACGAACAGATGAACCTGACTCAGGCCGGCACCACGATGGGGACTCCGTGGTACATGAGTCCGGAGCAGATTCAGGGCGAGAAGCTGGATCATCGCAGCGACCAGTATTCCTTCGGCATCACGCTGTATCACATGTTTGCCGGCCAGCCGCCGTTTCCCGGCCGCAATTCCGTCGGTGTCGCCGTGAAGCATCTGAAGGAAGAACCCAGGCCGCTGTCGGAGTTTCGTCGTGATCTTCCGAAGGCCCTTTGCGACACCGTCCACCGCATGATCGCCAAGAAGCCGGAAGATCGTTTTCAGACTCCCGATGAACTGATCACAGCGTTCCGAAGGCTGGAGTCGGCTCCGCTGAATACGGAGTTTTCCGATTCCGCGGGATTCATGCATGTGCTGAAGGGCTGGCTTCCGGGAATTCAGCCGCTGCTGGCGGGAATCGGTGTTGCCCTGCTGGCGGGACTGCTGGCAGGTCAGTACCTGCTGACTCCGCTGCATCTGCCCGCCGCCGAACGCGGCCGGTATCCGCAGGAAGACACGGCGGAGAAACAGTTCGCTCAGGCCATGCTGCTGCGACACAACATCAGCGCGTGGCGAGCGGTCTATGAATACTATCCGGAAAGCATTGCCGGCCAGATGGCGCGGCTGCATCTGGCAATTCAGTACGCAACCAGGGCGGTGCCCGACTATACGGCCGCCGAACATGAATTGGCCGAACTGAAAACCTGGGCGTCCGCCAAGCGGGAGGAAAATCCGGCGATTCTGGTGCTGACCGTTTTGGCCCAGGCCTTCGTCGCGCGCCTGAAGGGTGACACGGAGAAAGAAACGCGAATCATCGACCTCGATCTGCGTGAATTCACAGCCGACGAAATTCGAGACGCGCTGGACAGTGGGCCGCAATCGCTTCGCGACAGCATCACCGCCGCTATCGTTCGCGACGGACTGCAGGAATAATCGCGCCTACAGCACAAAGCGGCTCAGGTCTTCGTCCCGGCGGATGTCTTCCAGCCGCGAATCCACATAGGCGCGGTCGATTGACACCGTCCTGGCTCCGCATTCCGGTGCTTCGAAGCTGACGTCTTCCAGCAGACGTTCCATGATCGTCTGCAGTCGCCGTGTGCCGATGTTCTGAGTCGTCTGATTCACGTAGAACGCCACGTCAGCGATCGCCTGGATGCCGTCTTCGGTAAACGACAGGGCAACATTGTCGACGGCCAGCAGTTCCGTGTACTGCCGAGTCAGGGAGCCGGATGGTTCGGTCAGGATTCTGACAAAGTCGTCTCTGGTCAGATCCTGCAGTTCAACACGAATCGGAAAGCGGCCCTGTAGTTCGGGCATCAGATCGGACGGCCGCGACCGGTGGAAGGCTCCGGCCGCGATAAACATGATCTTTTCCGTGGACACGGTGCCGTAGCGAGTCTGCACGGTGGTGCCTTCGACGATTGGCAGCAGGTCCCGCTGGACTCCCTGGCGGCTGACGTCGGCGGATTTTGAGCCTTCGCCGGAACTGCAGATTTTGTCCATTTCGTCGATGAAGATCATGCCCGAAGATTCCGTCAGTTCCACGGCTTCTTCATGGATCGCATCCTTGTCCAGCAGTCCTTCGATTTCCTGTTCATGCAGAACCTCGCGAGCCTGTGCGACGGTCATCCGGCGTTCGGTGTTTTTTCTTGGGCATCATGCGTTCCAGCATGCCCTGCAGATCCATATCCATCTGTTCCATCCCCATGTTGGTAAAGACCTGCACGGGCGACGAACGCTGTTCGATGGAAAGTTCCACGGTGCGATCTTCCAGCCTGCCGTCGCGCAGCATGTCGCGAAACTTGGCGACGGTGCGTTCGTGTCGAGCGTGCTGGGATTCGGTTTCCTCGTCGCCGGATTCCCCGGACACCACCTTAATCGCCCGTTCCGCGGGAACCAGCAATTCCAGCAGCCGATCCTCGACGCGTTTTTCGGCTTCGGCTTCGACTTCCCGCCGTTTTCTGGTGCGAACCAGGCCGATCGCGGCGTCGACCAGGTCGCGAATCATGCTTTCGACGTCGCGCCCGTAGTAACCGACTTCGGTGTACTTGCTGGCTTCGACCTTGATAAACGGAGCACCGGTCAGCTTTGCCAGCCGGCGCGTGATTTCGGTCTTGCCGACTCCCGTGGGGCCGATCATCAGGATATTTCGCGGAGTCACTTCGCGCCGCATTTCTTCGGACAGATTCAGCCAGCGCCAGCGATTGCGCAGCGCGATCGCGACGGCTCGCTTGGCGGCGTTCTGGCCGACAATGTGCTGGTCAAGCTGCTCAACCACCTGAGCGGGAGTCAGTTCTGACACGGCATTTCCTCAATGATGATGTTGTTGTTCGTGTAGATATCGATGTCGGCGGCGATCTGTAGCGATTCCCGGACGATCTGTTCCGCCGAAAGGCCGGAATGCCGGACGAGTGCCCGTGCGGCGGCTGTCGCGTAGGCTCCGCCGGAACCGATTCCGACAACACCGTCGGTCGGCTGCACGACATCGCCCTGACCGGTCAGCAGCAGCGTCAGTTCGGCGTCGGCGACAATCATCATGGCTTCCAGCCGCCGCAGAGCCCGGTCCATCCGCCAGTCGCGAGCCAGTTCCGTGGCGGCTCGCGCGATGTTGCCGGGATAGTCCTTCGCCTTTTCCTCGAATCGTTCCATCAGAGCAAATGCGTCGGCGGTTGAGCCCGCGAATCCCACAATCACACGGCCGTCCAGCATTCGCCGCAGCTTCTTCGTGTCGGACTTCATGATCGTGTTGCCGTGAGTCACCTGGCCGTCGGAACCCACGACGATTGTTCCGTTGTGCCGCACCGCCAGAACCGTGGTGGCTCGCCAGCGACGATTGTTGTCTTGTGATCGCGTCATTGAATTTCAGCCGTGGATGCCGCATGGGGACGTAGAAAACGCCGAAAGTCGCGGGACGTTAGCAGGTCCGGCCCGCAGGCTCCACGATCCGTTCGCCGTCGCCACCCGGTCTCGCCCGACCGCGATGATGGTTCCGGCTGCTCCCCCGCCTGCAAAACGTCGTCGATGTCAGGCCAGCGGCCGATAAGAACATACCCTCCCGTTTCAACGGGAGGGTCGAAGTTTGATCGCCGTTCGGGCGATCAAACGAGGGGAGGGCGTCCGAGCATCGAGAGTTCCCCGTGCGCCACCCTCCCCGCGATCGAACGCCTGAACGGCATTCAATCGGCGACCCTCCCGTTTCAACGGGAGGGTGAAACAATGGCCGCTCTGCACTGGTGAAATCTTATCTGCCGATTGCCTTACATGCCCCGCCGTTCGCGGTAGTCCAGTTGACCTCGCCAGCCAAGTTTCCGGTGCAGCGTTGCGTAGTAGCTGTGGCCGGGAAAATGCACCAGCTTGAACGTCTGCTGCGCACGGCGGATCAGGATCTGTTCGTTCTCCGAAACATGGCGGTGAATCTGGCCGTCAATCACCAGCATTCCGCCATCCGGCGAGTCGGAAACCGACAAGCCATAGGTTCGGTCGGCGGAATCGACGATCGGCCGCACTGTCAGTGTGTGAGGACAAATCGGTGTGATGCAGAACGCCTGCAGGTCCTGTCGCAGAATCGGCCCGCCCGCCGACAGGTTATGCGCCGTCGACCCGACCGGAGTGCTGATGATCAGGCCGTCGCAACTGAACGTCGTAACGGGCTGGCCGTCAATTTCCAGAGCGACGTCCAGCATCTTCAGCGATTTTCCCGAAGTCATCGTCGCTTCGTTCAGACCCAGATTCCGTTCCACCGTCCCGTCGGCCAGTCTGTGTTCGCATTCGAACATCAGATGCTCAACGACGCGGTAATCGCCGGACTGCAACTGCCTCAGGTTGTCGCAGAAGTCATCAGGACTCAGGTCGGCCAGAAAACCGAGCCGTCCGACATTGACGCCGACGATGGGAATCTGGTTCGCTCCCAGTTGTCGGCATCCGCGCAGAATCGAACCGTCGCCGCCGATGACGACAGCGACATCCGCCTCGGTCGACTCGGGGACTGTCTCCGTTCGTGAATACTCGCCGATAACCTCAACGCCGGCCGTGCGGCGAGTGTGCTGCAGCAGGTCGCTCCACGTTGACAGCACTTCCGGACGATCACTGCCCGTCAGCACAATCAGTTTCAGCAAATCGGCGGGCATGTCCGCGTTGTCCAAAGGGGAAAAGGAATGACCTGGAACCGGAAGATGCTACGCAATGAACAGCCGCATTCCCAACGCGCGGTATTCAAACCGAGGCCGTCTTCTTAACCTGCCGCCATGCACCCGATTCTGTGGCCACAACAGCGAAATCCCGCGGAAGCGGCATTCGAACATGCGCCACGGCTGAAGGATGCGTGGACGTTCAGCAGCCAGCGCCTTGCATTCGTCTGTGATCTGCTGGACGAAAAAAGTCTCCCTGCCGAAGTGGCCGCCGTCGCCGCTTCCGGATCGCTGAGCCGCATGGAAGCTCACAGCCGCTCCGATCTGGATCTGCTGATTGTTGTCGACGATCGCCGCTCCGCCATCGACACACGTCGCGAACAGCAGATTGCCAGTGATGTCTGGTCGCGCCTGAAGGACTCCGGTTTCCAACTGCCCAGGACCGGCGGCATTTTTTCCAAATGCGCGCGATGGTCCGAGCTTGTGGACGAAGCGTCGCGGGGCATCGTCGACGCGGATCTGACAACCTTTGGTCAGCGGATGCAGTTGCTGGCGGACGCTCAACCGCTGGCGAGGCACGATCAGTTCGTTGAGTTGCAGGATCAGATTCTGGCCTGGTATTCGGAAAATCGCATTGCCGCGCTGTTCGGCGAAGCGGGGACGTTTCACTGGCTGTGGCAGGACGTTCAGCGGTATTGGCGAAGCCTCAGATCCCGGTCAAGCTGGCTGTACCTCGACGATCGGCCGAAGGCGATGGAGATCAACCTGAAACTTCGATCCAGCCGGCTGGTGATCGTCGCCGCGTTTCTGCGAGCGATCTCGGACGCTCATTGCAATGCCGATTCCCCGGAAATTCAGCGGCAGCATCTGGCGCACAGCCTGCGCTTGACGCCGCTGGAACGGCTGGCCGCGAATGCCGAAAGTTACACTCGCCGCAGGCTGATTTCCGCCTACGAAACGGCCTGGAGCCACATCACTGACGCACCCGCTGAGTGGCAGACGGCGACGTCGATTCCTCCGGCGATCGATCACGCACTGCGGGAACTGCGAACCGCGGTGCTCGACTGCCTGCCGTCGTCGCAAGACGACAGCGACCGCAGCGGCTGGATCTTCTGATGTCGTTCATGATTCGTCCCGGAATCCCGCTCGTTCGAGGGCTCCTGCACCTCCCTCTTCTCGTGCCAGGGCTCCAGCCCTGGAACGAGGCGAACGAGACGAGGGACCGGATGTTCGCAGTGATGGACCGGGCAGTGTCACCGACAGGGCAGTGTCACCGACAGGGCAGTGTCACCGACAGGGCAATGTCACCGGAAGCACACGCGACTCGGCAGGAGCTTCGCCCTCCCTGCCCACGGATAATCTTTTCTGCCGGTCGCCCTGGAAGCCTTCCGGACCCGTCTCGGAAACTCGACGCTACGGATTCCCGCTGCCGACAACGTTGTCGACGATCTGGTTGCCGCCGCCGCCTGACACCTGAAGCGCCGCCGCTGCGTCGTGAGAGTCGGAATCGGAAAGAATCAGGCAATCCGAAACGCGGCTTTGCGAAACGTCTTCCAGCAGCAGACCGCGCGGCGAGCAATCCAGGATCGAGCAATTCGTGACGTTGAATCGGCGGCAGTTGCGAATTTCCACCGCTGCGTTCCTGCCGGTCGCACCCTGAATCTGGTTCCCGCTGAAGGTGCAGCCGTTGCAGTTTTCGAACAGCAGAGCATTCATCGCCGTGCTTCCGTCGCCGTAGTGGTAACGCGGATTGCGTTCGAAGACGTTGTTCGCCACAACGATGTTCGCGCTGTTTGCAACCTTCAGGTTTTGCGAGTAGCCCTTCCAGCACGTGTTGCCCGTGATCGTCACGCCGCGGGCATTTGTGACTTCCACATTGACCTGCACGTCGGACAGAACGTTGTCCGCGATCGTCACGAATCCGTGCCGTGTTTCGTCGGTAAACGAAACCGGATTGCTGAGCCCGTTGAAGCGAATGTTGGCGGAATCGGACGCTTCGTGAGCATGCTGGATCGTACAGCCGACAATGGCGACTTCCGCGATCGAGCCACCCGTCGAATCCAGCCACACGTTGGCCGACGGAGCCGCATCGGGGCTGCCCATGTTGCCTTCGATGTCGCAGGTGCCGATCTGAATGTTGCGAACATCGCCGCCTTTCACGACGACTCCGCCCTGCTGGTTGTAGCTGATGTGACAGCCGACGATGTTCGACTGATGCAGACTGACGGAGTCGTAGAACACGCCGGCTCCGCGATTTTCGTAGATGTGGCATTCGGAAATGATGACGTTGCGATTGCGATTCACCAGATGAATTCCGTGCAGCGATTTGCGAATGACCGTGCGAGTCACGGTAAGCTGCATCGTGCCGTCGGCTTCGATACCGCAGGCGTCCGGATGGTTTCCGACAATTTCGATGCCGTCGACCATCGGTGTCCGCTGATTCAGCCAGACGTTATCTCGAAACGTCGTCGGACTGGCGGTGCCGTCGTGAGTCCCCACAAACCGAATTGCCGGCCCCGGCCCGTCCATGACGATCGTGGCTGTGCCGTCGCCGGAAATCGACGTCGGACCGACTTCGTCCAGATTCACGACGATCGGCTTCGTGATTCGATAACGACCCCGGGCCAGATGAATCTGCTCGCGTCCGGCGTCAATCTGCGCCTGCAGAAGGTCGGTCACGTCGGTGACGCCGTCTCCCGCCGGCCGCGGTGTTTGATCGGGTGACTGTGCCGGGAACAGCGGTTCGGCGGCGGCGTTCGGCGATTCCAACCAAATGCCGCAGACGGAAGCGACCACGATCAACAGAAAAACAATGGCAGACCAGCGGACAAACATTCGAACATCGCGGGACATGGCGCGGCCTTTCCGGATTCGTGGGACACGGTGCGTCGGCGGATTCTGACGGCGGCAGTACGATCCTGCCGGCATCATTCTGACACCGTCGCCGTCGATCGCAATCTGACGGAAGGACGCCTGTCGCGGCGGCCGGCGCGTGATCCCGGTCACTCATCCGTTTCTGCACGGTCGGACCACCATGCCTGAACCGCAGTCGTCCGCACCGAATCGGCAGTATGACCGGCGATGCCACTGCGGCAGCGTGGCTTAGTTGTTTTGTTCCGACAGCTTCATTCGCAGGAACGATTCCAGAAAGACGTCGATGTCGCCGTCAAGGACCGGTTGCGGGTTGCCGACTTTGGTGCCGGTACGAGCGTCCTTCACATATTGGTCGGGATGCAGGACGTAATTGCGAACTGTGGTGCCTCCGAAACCGATTTTCGACTTGGAACCTCGCCGCGCGGCAATCTCCGCGTCGCGTTTTTCCATTTCGATCTGATACAGCTTGGCCTGCAGCATTTTGCGGGCGGTGGCGCGATTCTGGTGCTGGCTGCGTTCGTTCTGACACTGCACTACCACGCCGGTGGGTTCGTGAGTCAGCCGGATGGCGGAATCCGTCTTGTTGACCTTCTGACCTCCCGCGCCGCCGGCGCGGTAGGTGTCTTCCCGCACTTCTTTATCCCAGTCGATTTCCACTTCGAAATTCTCGTCCAGTTCCGGGCTGATATCGACTGCGGCAAACGCCGTGTGTCGGCGGCCGGCGGAATCGAACGGACTGATCCGAATCAGCCGGTGATTGCCGGTTTCGCCCTTCAGATAACCGTAGACGTAATCGCCACTGATCAGCAGTGTGGCACTGCGAATACCGGCTTCTTCGCCTTCCGAAAGATCGATCTGTTCCACTTTCAGATCGCTGCGTTCGGCCCAGCGAATGTACATCCGCATCAGCATTTCGGCCCAGTCCGCCGAATCGGTGCCGCCTTCACCTGCCTGAACCTGAACGTAGGCGGAACACGCGTCTTCGGGTTGAGACATCGTGGCCTTGAGTTCGACGCGGTCGATTTCGGATTCCAGCCGTGCGACGGTGGCTTCCAGTTCGCGCGCGCTGGCGGCGTCTTCTTCGGCGAATTCCAGCAGCACCTGCATGTCGTCGGAAGCCGTCACCAGCGCTTTAAGCGGGCTGACGACGGCCTTGAGTCGCTGCATCTCCGCGACGGTTTGCTGAGCGGCGTCCGGATCATCCCAGAACGACGGCGCGTTCATGCGGTCGTTGATCGCGGCGAGATTCTTCTGCTTGCCGGCCAGGTCAAAGACAACCTCGCAGGTGAGCAATTCGCTGAGTCAGTTCTTCGCACTTGTCTCGCAATTCCGCTTCCATCGTTCCGCTTTCGTCCGATCTGAATTCGTTCGTTCTTCGCCACGGCGGCCACTGGCCGCGACGGCTGCCGCGGCGTCATCATTCTCCCCCGCGCAAGCCAGGGGCGGGGATTTCAACAGAGTCCGCCGGAAGTTGCAAACCCGGTTCCGAGTGCCGCTCGCCGAACAACCGGACATGCGCGTTCGGTTAACGAGACCGCGCGAGCCGGTGATTCGGCAGCACCGCGTGGCGACCGAAGTCGTGCTACGGCGTTGATCCACCTCCGAAACCTGCGAGACTTCCCGACGCTTTGTTCGCCGATTTGCGAAATCATCGTTCATGCCGTCTCCTGCCAATGCCACAGACAATCCGCTGGCCACGCCGGTTCAGTTTGTACCGACGGTTGGCCCGCAGAACGCAAAACTGCTGGCGAAGCTGGGAATCCGCACGGTTCTGGACCTGCTGTTCCACGTTCCTCACAGCGTCAACGATTTCAGCGACGTTCGGCCGGTGCCGAAGCTGGAGGCAGATGTCGAGCAGACGGTTCACGGAATTGTCGTTGACCGCGACCACCGCAAGCTGACGAAGGGACGTTCGATCGTCGGGATTCTGCTGGACTGCAACGGTCATTTTGTGCGGGGCGTCTGGTTCAATCAGCCGTGGATGCTGAAGAAGTTCAGTGACGGCGACCATCTTGTGTTCAGCGGCAAGCCGTCACGAAGGCAGGGGCGCTGGGAATTCGGCAACCCGCTGGTGCACGTACTCTCGGCCGATGACGACATCGAAAACGCCGCCGGTGTTCTGCCCCGATACGCTCTGACCGACGGCATCAAAATGGACCAGATGCGACGCATGACGAAAGCGGCAGTGGAAGCGTTCGCCGGTTTTGTGCCCGATCCGCTGCCGGAGTTTTTTCGTGAACACCATCGGCTGCCCGCGCTGCAGACCGCGCTGCACTGGCTGCATGCGCCGCCGTCAAGGAAGCAGTTTGACGCCGGCCGGCATCGAGTGCTGCTGGACGACCTGTTTGAGTTTCAACTGGGACTCGCGCTGCGCCGCCGCGTGTGGAGTCATTCGTCGAAAGCGTGGCCGGTCGATGTCAGCGCCAAGGTGGATTCCCGCATTCGACGACTGTTCGACTTTCGGTTCACCAACGGTCAGAACGCTGCTGTCAGGGAACTTGCGGCGGATCTGGCGAAGGATCAGCCGATGCATCGGTTGCTGCAGGCCGACGTCGGCGCCGGAAAGACGGCCATTGCCGTATATGCGATGCTGGCGGTTGTGGCGGCCGGTTATCAGGCCGTTCTGATGGCTCCGACAGAAGTCCTGGCGACTCAGCACTGGCAGACCTTCGAAGAACTGCTGGCTCACAGCCGAGTCAAACGGGGCTTTCTGCTGGGAGGACTGCCGGCGGCAAGGAAACGCGATTTGCTGCGGGACATCGCGTCCGGCGACTGCCAGTTGATCATCGGAACTCAGGCGGTGATTCAGGACGCAGTGAACTTCCATCGACTGGGTCTGGCCGTCATCGACGAACAGCATCGGTTCGGTGTGCGTCAGCGAGCCAGCTTCGGCGGCGGCGATATGAGTCCTCACGTGCTGGTGATGACAGCGACACCGATTCCCCGCAGCCTGTGTCTGACTCAATTCGGCGACCTGGACGTTTCGGTGATTCGCGATCTTCCGCCGGGGCGTCAGAAGGTCGTCACGTCGCGAGTCACCGCGGAACCGGATCAGCTTCGAGCGTGGGAATTCATCAGGCAGCAGATTCAGAAAGGCCGGCAGGCTTACGTGGTCTGTCCGCGAGTTGAAGGCCGCGACGACGAAGACGATGCCGCGGCGGAAACCGTCTTCGAAAATCTGCGGCGGCGCGAACTGGCGGGACTGAAGGTGGATCTGCTGCACGGACGCATGGACCGCGAGACTCGCGGACGGGTCATGGAACAGTTTCGATCGGCCGACACAGATGTTCTGGTCAGCACGACGGTCATCGAAGTGGGAGTCAACGTCCCCAATGCAACCCTGATGGTGATTCAGCAGCCGGAACGATTCGGTCTGGCTCAGTTGCATCAGCTTCGCGGCCGCATTTGTCGCGGCAGTTTTCAGGGCTATTGTTTTCTGATGTCCGCCGTTGATGCACCGGACGCTGTCGAACGGCTGACCGCGCTGGAACAGTCCTCGGATGGTTTCGCCCTGGCAGAAAAGGACGCGGACCTGCGCGGGCCGGGCGACGTGCTGGGAACGCGTCAAAGCGGATCTCTGCCTCTGCGCTGCGCTAATCCGCAGCGCGATCTGGGAATCCTGCAGGTTGCTCGACGGATGGCTCAGGAACTGGTCCGCACAGGGCAGTTTGATGAACCGGAGTTCCGCCCGCTGAAGTCGATTGTCCTGGAACGCTTCGCCGACGTGCTCGATCTGCCGCAGACGGGATGACACGGTTCAACGTGCGTCAACCGGCCGCTGCGGCGGATCCGGAATTCCCATGATTGACTGCATCGTGTCTGCCGGTGCGATATAATGCGGGCGATTTGAATTCCCATGAGACTTCTCACCATGCAACACCAAAATTCCATCGCCCGGCGCTGGTTTCTTTCCGACTGCGGAGTGGGACTGGGCGCTGCGGCATTGTCGCAATTGCTGACGTCGAGTGCTCGCGCGAATGACGTGAACGATCCTCTGGCCGTTCGCGATCCGCACTTCGAACCGAAAGCAAAGGCCGTCATCCATTTGTTCATGGCGGGTGCTCCCAGCCAGTTGGAAATGTTTGACAACAAGCCGACGCTGGCGGAACTGGAAGGCAAGCCTCTGCCCAAATCCGTCATCGGTGACCAGCGGTATGCGTTCATTCAGCCGGACGCCGCTGTGCTCGGTCCGCGTTTTTCCTTCAGTCGCCACGGAGACAGTGGCGCGGAGCTTTCCACCGCAGTGCCTCACCTGGCGAATGTGGCGGACGACATCTGTCTGATCAAATCGCTGCACACCGATCAGTTCAACCACGCTCCCGCGCAGCTGGCGCTGAATACAGGCTTCTCGCAGCCCGGTCGGCCGTGCATGGGATCGTGGGTGTTGTATGGACTGGGGTCGGAGACGAAGGATCTGCCGGCGTTTGTGGTGATGAGCACCGGTTCGGGACTCAGCGGCGGAGCGGCGTTGTATTCCAGCGGATTTCTGCCGACCGTTTTTACCGGAACGCGTTTTCGCAGCCAGGGCGACCCGATTCTGAATGTCGCCAGCCCGGCGGGAGTCAGCGACCAGGTGCAAAGCGACACCTATAATCTGATCAACAGTCTGAATCGCCGCCGCCTGGAGGCTCTGCATGACCCGGAAATCGCAACTCGGATCGCGTCGTTCGAAATGGCGGCAAGGCTGCAGACGTCGGCTCCCGAATTGATGGACCTGAAGCAGGAAACGCAGGCGACGCTGGACGCGTATGGCTGCAATCCCGACAAGCCTTCGTTCGCGCGAGCGTGCCTGCTGGCTCGCCGAATGGTCGAACGCGGTGTTCGGTTCATCAACATCTTTCACGAAGGCTGGGACGCTCACAGTGATGTCGAAGGGAATGTCAAGAACAACTGCGGCATCACCGACCAGGCATCCGCCGCACTTGTCGCGGACCTGAAGGAACGCGGCATGCTGGACAGCACGCTGGTGATCTGGGGCGGTGAGTTCGGCCGCACGCCGATGGTCGAGTCCAATCCGGCGCTGGGACGGTCGCTGGGCCGCGACCATCATCCTCAGGCATTCACCGTCTGGCTCGCCGGCGGTGGCATCAAACACGGAATGACGCTGGGTAACACGGACGAGTTCGGGTTTCATGTCACCGAATCCCCCGTTCACATCCACGATCTGCAGGCCACGGTTCTGCACTGCCTGGGACTCGATCACGAGCGGCTGACGTTCCACCTTGCCGGCCGCGATTTTCGTTTGACCGACGTTCACGGCCAGGTCGTGAAGGAAGTGCTGGCCTGAACCTGCTGTCGCCCGGCGAACATCCGGCGCTGAACCGTGTCGTGATGTGAAATTCGTAGTACTTCCGCGTTGCGCAGCCCAGCGGGTGTGCGATCCACGGCAGCGACGGCAGGTGACGCATTCAAGGGCGATTTCACAGCGAATGTCCAAACGCCGACAGAAGTCCAAAACCGGGAAGAAGCATCGCGTCGATGTGCGTCGCAACAAGCAGACTCGCGTGCGCGATCAAAACCTGACGCACGAACTGCTCAACGACGAAGTCGCGGCGGAAGATGCCGTCAGCGGTCAGCGCCTGTCCGGCAAGGGCTCTCTGACACGCCGGCGCACGCTGGTCGGGACCGAAGCTGACGGTGACCAGATTCTTCGGGCGGTCGACGACGACGACTGCCGGCCTGGCCGCGTCACCAGCTTCATCGGTCTGAACTGCCGGGTTCAATGCGATGACGATGGCCGCACATACGAATGCACCGTCCGCGGCGTGCTGAGAAGTCTGGCTCGCGACAGCCGCAACGTTGTCGTCACCGGCGATCGCGTTTTGTTTCGCCAGGAAGGCGATGACTATCAGGGTGTCATCGAACGCATCGAACCGCGCCACGGCATTCTGTCCCGCAGCAGTCAGGGTCGTGAACACATGCTGGTGACGAACATCGACCAGGTGCTGATCGTGGCGTCCGCGGCGGAACCGGATCTGAAGACAAACCTGATCGACCGCTACCTGCTGATGGCCGAACGGCATGAAATCAAAGCCGTTATCTGCATCAACAAGGCGGATCTGGTGGACGGCGTTTCGCTGCAGGGAGTCGCGGGAATGTACGGCCGGCTGGGATATCCGGTTGTGCTGAGCAGCACGGTGGACGGACGCGGGATCGATCAGCTTCGCCGCCTGCTGGCCGGCAGAGAAACCGCCGTCAGCGGCCAGAGCGGCGTGGGGAAGTCGTCGCTGCTGAATGCGGTTGATCCGACTCTGGAACTGGACACCTCCGACGTCAGCGACTGGAGCAGCAAAGGCCAACACACGACCCGGCGAGCCCGGCTGCTGCCGATCTCCGACGGTGGCTGGGTCGCGGATACTCCCGGCATCCGGCAGTTCGAACTCTGGGATATCGGCCTGGAAGAAATCGACGGCTACTACATCGAGTTCCGGTCGTTCATTCCGTACTGCCGTTTTGCGAACTGCAGTCACACACACGAAACACATTGCGGTATCAAGGACGCGGTCGAAGCCGGTCTGATTTCTCCGGTGCGCTACAACAGCTACGTCCGGCTGCGCGAAGACGACATCTTCGTCTGGAAAAACCCGGCCCGCGGAACGTAGCCGCGTGAGATCTGAAATCTGAAATCTGAAATCTGAGATCTCCTCCACAACGACACTCACGCAGCCACGGTCGCCACGCAGCCACGGTCGTGAAGAAAACGATCGACGAAAGCCTGTCGTTCGCCGCCCATCGCTTGCAACGCGACGATGAATCGGATTCCATAGGCAAGCTCAGGAAACAGGGCAGGCTTCCTTCGTCACAACACCGGCGCCGTCAGGTTGCGTGAAGCGTTTCATGCCGGCCGGTTTCCTGAGACGCCCCGAAGTCGATTTGATCCCTGACCGTTCCATCCAACTCACAATTCCGAGGGAGTAACAGCCATGAGCCGACTGACTCGACGATCCTTTGTAAAGACCACCGCAGCGGCGACAGCAGCGTTCGGGCTGGCTCCGGCGATCGGCCGGTCGGGTGTATCTCCTAACGAAACGATCGGCGTTTGTGTCGTGGGGGTTCGAGGCCGCGGCGGCAGTCACATCGGTGCGTATCTGGACGATGCTCGCACGGAAGTCCGGATCATCGTCGACGTCGACGAAGAGGTCGGCAACAAGCGCTGTGATGAGGTCGAAAAGAAGCAGGGGACGCGACCAAAGCTGGTCACCGACATGCGGCGAGCGTTCGAAGACAGCTCCGTTGACATCGTCAGCACGGCGACGCCCAACCACTGGCACGCGCTGACAGGCATCTGGGCCATGCAGGCGGGCAAGGATGCTTATGTCGAAAAACCCGTGTGCCACGATGTCCTGGAAGGAACCGCAATGATTGCCGCGGCTCGAAAATACAACCGCATGTGCCAGGTGGGAACGCAGTGCCGTTCCAGCAAAGCCGTGCAGGATGCCGTGAAGTTCATCGCGGAAGGCGGCATCGGCGAATGCAACTTCGCTCGCGGATTGTGCTACAAGCGTCGAGCATCCATCGGTGCTCTGGGCAGCTACGAGGTTCCCGCCAATGTGAACTTCGACCTGTGGAGCGGTCCGGCGCAGTTCACGGACCCGAAGCTGACTCGCCCGCAGTTCCACTATGACTGGCACTGGCAGCGGCTCTACGGCAACGGCGACCTGGGAAATCAGGGTCCGCACCAGACCGATATCGCTCGCTGGGGACTGGGCCTGGACCGTCATCCGAACGCGATCCTGACCTATGGCGGCCGGCTCGGCTATCAGGCGGAAAAGAACGATCCGGCCTTCGTGGATGCCGGCGACACCGGCAACACGGAAGTGTCGATCTACGACTACGGCAACAAATGCATCGTCTTCGAAACCCGCGGCCTGAGCGTCAATGATTCGGACGACGAAGAACTAAACAAGCTGTTCCAGAGCACCAAAGGCAACAAGATCGGCGTGGTGTTCTACGGGTCCGAAGGCTACGTCGTGCAGCGCGAGTATTCGCTGTGTACTCACTACGACAAGGACATGAACGAAGTGCAGAACTTCACCGGCGGCGGCGATCACTTCGCCAATTTCATTTCCGCCTGCCAGAGCCGAAAGATGGAAGACCTGAACGCCGATGTGCGCGAAGGACACCTGTCCGCCGCCATCAGTCATCTGGGCAACATTTCGTATTACCTGGGTGAAAACAACAAAGTCGATGCCAGCGAGATCGCTTCCGCTCTCAAGAGCATCAACAGCCTGGACGACAACGACGCGACTCTGGCCCGCACCGTCAGTCATCTGGAAAAGAACGGCGTCGATCTGAAAACCACGCCGATGTCACTGGGACCGATGCTGGCCTTTGATCCGGAAAAGGAACAGTTCACGAACAACGCTGCCGCGAACCCGTACCTGACTCGCGAATACCGCGAACCGTACGTCTGCCCGAAAGCTGACCAGGTCTGACACGTCTGGCAACGCCCGCAGCAAACGCGTCCTGCCGACGACCGCCGGATCGAACGGAAACCGGCGGGACGCGCCGGTTTCCGGTCGTCGCGCAGGCGGTCCACCGTTTGCAGTCACGTTGTATAGACCAGCAGGCGAAGCGCGGAACCATGCGTCTCATTCCGTCGATTTCCGTTCGCGATGTCTTCGTCAGCATCGTCTTGACGTATTGCGTCGCTGCGGTCGGTCGGTGTGCCTCCGGTCAGGACGACGCGCCTCTCAGGTTCAACCGCGACGTGCTGCCGATTCTGGCCGATCATTGCTTTGCGTGTCACGGCTTCGACGCCGGTCAGCGCAAAGCCGGTCTGCGACTTGATCGCCAGGCGGATGCCACCCGCACACTGGATTCCGGGACGACCGCGATTGTTCCGGGTGATTCCGCCCGCAGCGAGTTGTGGGTCCGGCTGAACACAACGGATGACGATTTGCGAATGCCGCCCGCGGAAACCGGAGTCACGGTCACGCCGGCTCAGCGCGAAATTCTGCGCCGGTGGATCGACCAGGGCGCCGAGTATGAACGCCACTGGGCTCTGATTCGCCCGCGGCAGATGGAACCGCCGCCAGTTCCTGGTTCATCACATCCCATTGATCGCTTTGTTCGCGCACGGCTGCAGGAAGAAGGCATCACGCCGTCCGAACCCGCGGACCGCGCTACGCTAGTTCGTCGCGTCACGCTCGATCTGACCGGACTTCCGCCTTCTCCATCGGAACTCGACGCATTTGTCGCGGATCCGCAGCCCGATGCCTATGCGCGTGTCGTCGAGCGATTGCTGAATTCCGAGCACTTTGGTGAACACTGGGCGCGGTGGTGGCTGGATCTGGCGCACTACGGCGACAGTGATGGCTATTTGCAGGATTTCCTGCGTCCGGTCGCGTGGCGTTATCGGCAGTGGGTCGTCGATGCCTTCAATCGCGACCTGCCCTTCGATCAGTTCACGGTGCAGCAGCTCGCAGGAGATCTGCTGCCGAATGCGACCGTCACGGAACGGATGGGGACCGGGTTTCTGCGAAATACGCTCAGCAACCGGGAAGGTGGAGCGGACCTGGAAGAATTCCGAGTGAAGCAGGTTCTCGACCGCACGATGACAGTCGGAACGACCTTTCTGGGACTGACGATCGGCTGCGCGCAGTGTCATGATCACAAGTTCGACGCCATTTCGCAGCGCGAGTACTATCAGCTCTACGCCTTCTTCAACAACGCCGACGAAGTCAACTTCGACGCACCGCTGCCTGATGAAGCCGGCCCCTACGCGGATGCGAAACCGGAATACGACCGCAAACGCGCGGAGCTGCTCGCGCCGGTCGCGGAGCCGCTGGCAAAACTGCAGGCGGACTGGGAAAAAAAACTGCTGCACACGGAAGCGAATCCCGGCGAAGACTTTGCCTGGGAACGCACTCTGGAACTGCTCGGCCTGCAATGGGGCCAGAATCTCGGAGAAGGTCAGCTCGAAGGACTGAATATCATCCGAATGCCGCCGGAACGGAGAACGCAGGACGAACAGAATCGCCTGCTGGATTATTTCCTGAATGCCGCTCCGGCGGAATACAGTGCAAAGTTTGCCGAACTGAACCTGAATGAGATTAAGGCCCAACTGCAGGCGCTGACCGCCGAACTTCCATCCGTGACACGTGCACCGGGCATGCGCACGTTTCCGTTTCAGCGCAGCACTCACGTTTTCGTGCGCGGCGACTATCGTCGACATGGGGAAGAAGTCCAGCCGGATACCCCCGCAAGTCTGCCGCCACTGAACGTGGGCCGCGGCGCTGATCGGCTGGCTCTGGCCCGCTGGCTGGTGTCTGACGACCATCCGCTGACCGCGCGTGTGGCGGTCAATCGTCTTTGGCAGGAGTTGTTCGGTCGCGGGATTGTGTCGACGTCCGGGAACTTCGGCATTCGCGGAGATCGTCCGTCCCATCCACAACTGCTCGACTGGCTCGCCGTGGAATTCATGAAGAACGGATGGAGCGTGAAATCCATTCTTCGCGAGATCGTCACGTCACAAACGTATCAACAGTCATCGACGGCACGTCCGGAGGTCGACCGCCGCGATCCTCTCAACAGCCTGCTGGCCAGACAGGTGCGACTGCGGCTTTCCGGGGAAGGCATTCGCGACTCGGCGCTGGCGGTCAGCGGGCTGCTCAGTCGAAAAGTGGGAGGGCCGAGCGTCAAACCACCTCAACCGGACAGCGTCTCGATGGACGGATACAGCAATTCGTGGGAACCCAGTACCGGCGCAGATCGTTATCGTCGCGGCCTGTATACCTTCATTCAGCGTACGTCACCGTTCGCTCAGTTCGTGACGTTCGATCTGCCGGACACCAGCCTCAGCTGTGCCCGACGTGAACGTTCCAACACGCCGCTACAGGCGCTCACACTGCTGAACGACCCTGTCTTTCTCGAAATGGCCCGCGCTCTTGCGAATCGTGTGCTCACGGAAAATCCCGGCAACGACCAGGAACGACTGACACACGCTTTCCGACTGGTCGTATGCCGTCCGCCAACGGCGCAGGAAGCCGAACGCCTGCGAAATTATCTTCAGCAGCAGCGAACGCTGTTTGCCGAACATCCGGACGCGGCGACCGAATTGCTGCAGGACGCACCGGCCGGAACGGACGCGGCATGGATCGCTCTGGCCAGCGTTCTTCTGAATCTCGACGAGTTCATCCATCGGGAGTAATGCCATGATTCACACCGGGCACTCGCGGCGCGATGTGCTGCTGAACAGTTCCCACGGTTTTGGCGCGATGGCGCTGTGGCACCTGCTGGCGGATGACGGTCTTGCGCACCTGTCCCGGCCTCAATTCGCTCCGCGCGCGAAACAGATCATTTTTCTGTTCATGATGGGTGGCCAGTCTCACCTGGATCTGTTCGATCCCAAGCCGCGTATGGCCGCGCTGCACGGACGGCCGATTCCGGAATCGCTGGTTCAGGCCAAGAAGAGTGCGACCGGCGGAGTTCTGGAAACCGTGATGGCCAGTCCGCGCCGATTCCGCCCGCATGGTGAATGCGGCATGGAGATCTCCGAACTGCTTCCACACACCGCCGGAATGGTGGACGACATCTGCCTGATTCGTTCGATGCACTGCGAACAAAGCAACCACGACCCGGCTCAGCTTCTGCTGCACTGTGGAACACCGCTGTTCGGATATCCGACCATGGGCGCCTGGGTGAACTATGGGCTCGGCAGCGCCTGCCGCGACATGCCGGGCTACATGGTTCTGACGTCGGATGACGGTCACGGTCTGGAAGGTGCCGGCAGTTCACTTTGGAACAGCGGCTTCATGCCGTCGTCGTATCGTGGTGTCACCTTTCGGAATTCCGGTGACCCGATCCTCCATCTCAGCCGCCCACCGGGAGTGACGCCTGCGACTCAACGCGCACGGCTCGATGTCCTGAGAGATCTGAACCGAATGCGGCAGCAGGCCACAGGTGATGCGGAAATCGAATCCCGTATCGCCAGCTACGAAATGGCGTTTCACATGCAGACCGCCGCGCCGGAACTGCTCGACTTCAGCGACGAGACAGCCGACACGCGCTCTCTTTACGGCGTGGACAGCGACACGACACGCCGCTTCGCCACGAACTGTCTGCTGGCACGGCGCATGGCCGAACGCGGTGTGCGTTTTGTTCACCTGATTCACAGCACCTGGGACCACCATAGTGATCTCAAAGACCGTCTGGAAAACAACTGCCGGATGACCGACCAGCCAGCCGCCGCACTGCTGCGGGATCTCAAACGGCGCGGCCTGCTGGACGAAACCCTCGTGGTGTGTGCCGGAGAATTCGGTCGTACGCCGATGGGCGAAGTTCGGCGAGGATCCACGGCAGGGCGCGAAGGCCGGGACCATCATCCGAACGCCTTCAGTGTCTGGCTGGCAGGCGGAGGCGTAAAGTCCGGCATGATCCACGGCGCCACGGACGACTTCGGATTCCATGTCACCGAAAAACCGGTCCACGTTCACGACCTGCAGGCAACAATCCTGCACCTGCTGGGCGTCAATCACGAACAGCTCACCTATCGCCACGCGGGCCGCGACTATCGACTGACCGACGTCGCAGGCAACGTCGTCCGCGACATTCTGGCGTAGTCGGCGAGGCCGAAAGCCACCACCGTTCTATGGGCGAAGCGCGCCCGACGACAGCGAGTTGTCGTCGCTGACAGCCCTTTCCGTCTCGCAGCCCGGAATAGTCCGGCTGAGGGGCAACTGAGTCAGTCTTGCCCCGCTGCGTCAGTCCCGGTGAGCCGCGCTGCAGCATTCCTGTAATAAGCAAGGTCCTGTACCAGACCGTTTCGTTCGCAGAACTGTGCCAGTGCTTTCAGTCGGTCCACTGGCTCCGTGCGCGTTGACCAGTGCAGTTTGGCCAGGCAGTCCGGACATAGGCTCAGCGGATAGCGATCACCTTCCTCCAGCGAACCGCTTCCGGACATATTGCATTCGAAAAAGATGCAGTGCTTCATGGAAAACATGTGGCCCGTTTCGTGAGTTGCCGTTTTCAGCGTCCGGCGCAGACATTCACGAAAGTGGTCTTCTCCGATTTCCGGATCGCCGAGCCGTGCCATCGACCAGACGCCGACGCGATCCGACAGCGATGCCTGGCCGAACACAAAGTTCCAGTTTTCGCCCGGCCACAGATCGCCGGTCGTTAACGCGATGAGAGCCAGAGCATCGTCGGGCAATTGTGGCTTCAGAAAGTCTGTCGTGATCCACGGTGCCAGAAACTGCTCTTCGCGCGTCACGGCGTGAATTCTGCGAGCCTCGGGCGGAACGACCGCTTCACCTGCGTCGGGAAGAAGCGTCACCGGGCAGCAGAAATACAGCTCCAGAAATTCGGCGCTGAGTTCCACGATTTGGCGTTCTGCGGGTGCAAAATCACCAAGCGGTTGCACGTAGATCACGTTCCGGCCTGCAGTGGGACGGATCGGATCAGACAAAGCGTACTGAGCCAAGCTTTGACCAGGCTCAACGACCGTTGCACGCCAGTCACCGGCCTGCGGATCGCCGGCCGGCTGGTGAAGCGATGCCAGGCATTCCGTTGCACATCGGACGGCGCGATCCTCTGCCGAAAGTCGATAGCGTGAAATGACCCGGTCAACGCCGGACAGCATGACTACAACACGGTCCGCAATCGCCGGCGCAAACGGAATCATTGCCATCAACAGCAAAAGTCGCAGATTGCGCATGGAATCAGCCTCCGGTGGGGGTTGAGTTCCAAGCCTATGTCACGCGGGTCGGGGTGAGTTCGGAAATCTCACGAAGACGATTCTGCAGCGAATGTCCTTCAGGCGCGCTGCGCGACCGGCGCTGATCCAGCGCTCCGCGTGCCGTCGCGGAAACTGTCGGCAGACAGTTTTCCCAATGGCAAATTCATCTCGCGGGACAGGCGTCTGCTTGTCTACACGCGCACGAACCAGCGGTTGCGATACAGCCAGAACGCGATCAGCCAGAACACGACAAACGTCGCCGTCGGCAGCGTGACTCGCCCGAACACGTCGTGATCCAGGATCCCCGGACCAAACACGCTTTCCAGAAATCCGGCACAGTGAGTTTCGACGATGTGGCGACCGGTCCACGGACGAAGCATTTCTCCCAGCAGGTACATCACCAGGGAATTCATCCCCACAACGACCAGCGGAAACGCCAGTTTCTTCAGCGGCAAAACGTCAAACAGCAGAAAGAACCCGGCCAGCATCCAGATCACGTAGCCGCCGCTGAACAGAACCCAGGACGGAGTCCAGATACGTTTTACAATCGGGCAGACGGTGTGATGCGCCAGAATTCCAAGGCCAAGGCACAGCGCACCCGCAACGATCAGAATTAGCAGCTTGCGGCCCGACGTGCCGTTGGTCAGCAGCAACTGGCCGCACAGGATTCCCAGCACAGCCGTGCCGATCGACGGGATGAAATTCAGCGTCGTATAGCCGCCGCGGTTGTAGGTATACGGTTCCGGGTTGGAAAAGAACCATTGTCTGACAAGACCCGGTTTGTCGGCCGGTGCGATGTTGACCTCGTCAGTGGGCGTGTCATCCGACGTCTTTTCATTGTCCCCCGCCGGCGGATCGGTTTTCGGCGTGCGAAGTTGTGGCAGCAGCCACTGATCGAAGCGGAAGGCAATGTTGGCGTTTTTCGACCAGGGAGCGAACCGGCCTTCGAAAATTTCACCTTCATCCGCGCTGGCGCTGTAGGCGGCGTAGTCGTGATCGGCGGGAGGAGGATTCAGAAAAAAGAACAGCCAGTAACCGACAAGAATCGCCGCGAACGCTCCCAACTGAATTCCCAGTCGGCGCCCCAGCAGCAGATAGGCGAAGAAGTATCCAAGGCCGATCTGGGCCAGAACGTTGGGAAAGATCCAGTTCGTGCGAGCGTTGTTCAGCGAATAGAGAAAGACGCCCAGCAGCACCAGAATGACGGCCCGAATCGCCGCGTGCAGCATTCGACCCGCGCGAGATTCGCCCATGGCTTCACGGCGAGCGTAGGAGAACGGCATCGCCACGCCGACCATGAACATGAATGCCGGCTGGATCAGATCCCAGAACGAGACTCCCATCCAGCCAAAGATGCTTTCCCAGGCCGGATGGTCGAAGTGAAATCCCAGAGCGTGAAAGAATTCGTAGTTGCACGTGTTCCACGCGGCGGAATCCGGCGGCAGTTTCGAAAAGTCCGCCAGGCCGAAACCTTCGGCGGCCAGCATCGTCATGATAAAGCCGCGAAATGCGTCCAGCGAAACCAGACGTCCGGCAGGTTTCTTCTTTTCTCGTCCCGAACGGATCGACGCCGAATCCGGAGTCCCGGAGGAAGAACGCGACGGGCCGGAGGGAGGTTGCAGCGGATAAGTGTCGGCCATGAATAACTCCGAAGCGCGGATGTGCGGGTTTCGAAGAGATTCAGACTATCCGATGGACCGTCGCGATAACACGATCGGCGGGCAGGAATTCGACCTTCGAGTTTTCGAAGAGCGGCCCGACAGCGAGAACGCTCCGGATACGCGGCGGGCGGACGCTCCGTTTGCCTCGCGGCGACTGAAAGCAGATTCGGAATTTTGCGTTCATCAACGCACCGGACCCACGAAGACGCTTCCGTCATTCGTGGGTCCGTATGGAGTTCCTGCTTTCGGCCTACCGTCTGCACGACGGGCCGCTTATTCCAAGCATCCGCCGCACGACTGGACGGAAGTTCGGTGACGGGACTATGGACTGGCGATTGCGTCGACCTGCGACTGCAGCGAGGCTGCGCGGGCGTTGGCGTCGTCGGCCGTGTCCTTGGCGTCGATCGCCAGAACGATGCCGGCGATTCCCAGACCGACTCCCAGCAGCGTGCCGAGTCCGGCGCCGCCCATCTGTCCGCGAACGACTTCGCTGTCGGAAACGATCGCCGGATTCTTGAGTGCGGACGGTGGAGCCTGTTCTTCATTCCAGAACCGAAACGCGGCGGCACCGTGAGGCGCAGCGACGACATGCAGTCCGGGTCGCAGTCCGCGAAACCGAACATCGCCGGATTCGTCCGTGACGGCCTTGGCAACAGTCTTGTCGGCGAAACGAACCTGCACCGGCTGATTCGCCTGGGCAACACCCTGGCCGTCAACAATCTTCATTTGCAGCAATCCGTCCGCCTTCAACTGAACATCGCGGACAACCGGTTTCGGGTCAGCGGATGCTTCATCCGCATGACACGACACCATTGACAGTGGTTGTGAAAGCACCAGGGCAGCGGTCAGGGTCAAGCGGACAAGCTTCGTCGGAAGAGGCTGTGTGAGTTTCATTTTGTGAAGTTCCTTCTTCAGGACAGCAGCGGATAGACAACACGCTGCAACGGGCCTCTGATCAGCGTGCCACGTCAGCGTAGTGAAATCTGAAATCGGCGAAAATATGAACCAACGCCTTTTATGACTAATGGTTGACGGGTGATTGCCCACTCATTGAATGATCCGGGGGCTTCTCCGGCAGATACTGCCAGAAGGTACGTCTTCAGCAGTTCACGCGACGCCGGAGAGCCGTTCATCAGGTAGGTAATCCAGGCCCAGCTATCGCGATAGTCGTCGGCGTCCATCTGATCGGCGGACGGAATCTGTTCCAGCCGCTTCAATCCGGGAGTCCAACCCATTCGCGACTTCCATTTGGTTCCCGCCAGGCGCTGGGAGGCAGCTCGGGCGTCCGGGGCTTCTTCGAAATACTCCGCCAAACCCTCATCCATCCACAGCGGAACATAGGGCAGCGCCTGGTGCAGCAGGGCGTGAGTGAATTCGTGCCGCAGATCGGTAATCAGAGCCTGGCTGCGATAAGCGTAGATCTGAAACACATCGCCGTTGCGATAGAAGATGGCTCGCCGCCGGGCACTTTCGGGAATGCTGTTGGCCAGGTGCGTCCGATATCCCCGCGCGGAGGAAAACAGAATGATCTGAATCGGTCTGGCAGGCGGCGGAAGTTCCAGTTTCTGACGGATTTCGTCAGCGACGGACTGCAATTCGGTCAGCACGAAATCCACATCAATGCCGAATTCGGAGAACACCTCAATCTGCCCGCGGCGTTCATGACGTTCCCAATCCGCGTTGGCCGGACCGGCGACGGAAAGCCGGGCAGCGGACACCAGGCTCCAAAGCAGCACATGCCGGATCAGTCGCGACGCTTTTGAAGGCTGTGGTTGAGCGTTCGCCATGATCTCTGTCGCCCGGCGGGCACTTTCGTAAGAAGGTCGGATGTCGATCCGGCGTGTCATCCGGAAAATTTCCGTTCGAATCGAACACCATTCAGCGACACGGTGAATCACGTCGGTGTCTCGGAAGTCGGCGGAGACCGTCAACGTGATTTTGTCCTGCCACAGCAGCCGAAGCAGTGTCGTCAGGCAGCGCGGCGACGGTACTTCGTTGTCAGCCGGGCACTAGTTTTCACCAGCCGGCAGAATACGTTGTCGCAGGTGCGGGCGATCCGGCTCAGCCACGGTCGGGAAATGTGAATTCCGCGGGGAACAATCGTTCGTCCGTTATAGTCGAGGTATCGCATGTCATCGCTGTCCGACTCAGCAAACACCGCCAGACGTGCCGCATTGGTCGGGTCCAGGGCAGGCAGGTCCTGTCCCAGCATGTTCAGAAACTCATCCATCGTTTGCGGATTGTGCGAGACGTTCAACTGGTCATAAAACGACGGTCCCAGGGCGATGACCGGTTTCCTGAGCCAGCACGCTTCGACGGTCACTGTCGAACCGAACGTTACCACCGTGTCGCTCCATTCCAGCAGCGCGTAGGTGTTGGCCGTGTCGGTCGGATAGTAGACAACGGTGTTCGGCAGCGCATCGATGGCGCGAAACGGAGTCGTGATGTCACCGGCGATGTCTGCCTGGTTCGGATGAAACCGAATGCAGAACAGATATTCGGGAAACCGGCGACAGGCAGCTTCGACCACAGTGGCGTAGTCGGGAAACGGCGATCTCCAGTCAGGTCCCAGAGATTCGAATTCGTCCTGGCTGCTGAGAAACACGGAGATCTTCTTTTTGAACCGACCGGCGTCGGGCGGCGAAAATTCGGAAGCGTGCTTCTTGGCATACTTGTTGTGAGCGGGCTGGCGTCGGCGGGCGAAATACGCTTCAGCGGCTTCGACGTCTGCCGGATGGCTCAACACACGTTTCTGAATCGCCCTGCGATCGTGAGCCGTATGGCCACGGAAGATGATGGGCTGTTGCCGCGCCGTGATTTCCAGCGTATTGAACGGCAGCCCGGCGGACCTTGCGGCGATCAGACAGAACCGCGAACAGGCCTGACGACCGTTGAACACTTCCACGCGGTCAGGCTTCCGCTGCTGCAGCACGCGTTTCATGGAGGTCAGCAGACCCAGCGTCGTTTGAAAGTAACGCTTCTTGATGGCACGAATTATGGGATTGCGCGACGTGTCGCCGGGCAGTTGCCGGAACGTAGACGTCACGCCGCTCTGAACACCTTCCGCCAGGTCCCGCAGTTCCGTCCACGACACCGGCGACGCCGATTCCTCAGCGGCCGGCGTCTTCAGCGGAACCGTCGTCAACCCGGCTTCTGCTGCGGACTTTGTGACACAGGAACGGCAAATGAAGCATGTTCCGGGGCTGCCGGCGAAATTCACGGCGCAGGTGCCGCCGCGGCTGTCGCAATACGTCAGTACGACTTCGCTGCCTGCGTCCTGGAGTTCTTTGGCGCGGGCAATGGCCATCAGAATGTGCTTGCGCCACAGCGGATAGGCCGCATGGATCACGACTTTTTCCCTGGTCGCGGTCACGGGCCGGCTGTTGGAGGTTTCCATTCCTTCATCCCTGGTGAACGACTAAGAACCCCTATCAAAACCTGCGAGAGCCGCGACGTTTGTGGTTGCGTTTCAGGCAAGAAGTGAGAAGGAGACGGGAAATCCCGTCGACGCCGAGCGCCGCCGCCGCCTGAGACGCAACCACAAACGTCCCGAAGGGTTGTGACGACAGCAGCCGATCTGCGGCGTCATCACTCCTCGACGACATTTGTCGCCTCGTCATTCTTCCTTGCATCTCGACTACTGTCGCCACAACGCGGCCTCGGAGGTTTTGTTAGGGGTTCTAATTTGTTCCGCCGTGCAATCGCTGCTGGAGAAGTCACGCAATTCGCGGTTTCAAGCTGCGTTCAGCGGCAGTTCAGCAAGAGACTTCGCTGGCGACGGTGATCTTGTGACGCCTGTGATGCGATCGTCGAGTCCGTTGCCGCAGACCGTATGACGAAGCCGCCAGCGCCCGTCGCCATCCTTTCCCCACAGATGTGGTGAACGGAAGCGGTCGGTCAGTTCATGAAATCGTTCCGGCTTCATGCCGATGTAGTCCATGGTTTCGTCGAAGTAGCGATCCGGAAACTCGCCGTCAAAGCGGCTGACAAGAGCCACACCTTCGTCGCGCGTGATGTGTCCGTTGCGGATCTCCTGAGACGCGTCGTAGGTGGCTCGTCCGATGCCGAACTTTGTGTACGTCGTGTAGTAGTGCAGATCGTCGATCTTGTCGTCGATGCTGTTGTACTTGCTGTAGGTACCCTGAGTTCGAAAGGGCCGAGCCCGGAAGCCCGTGTTTTCGACAGCGTAGTAATAGACTTCCTGCGGTGTCCATTTCAGGTAGTAGCCAAGGTAATGAACCTGCACGTCGGTGCGTGTCAGTTCATCAGCCTGAGCCGGCAGGAAAGACATCAGATCGCTGAGCGGAACGTTGTATCGTTCGGTCAATTCCCGAATGGAAACTCCGCCCAGATAGATTTCATCCAGGTTTTGAAATGTGTGCCAGGAGCGGTCTCGCAGACTGGAGGCGGTATCGGCGATCGGATTGCCGTATTCCGCTTCGTTCTCGCCGTAAAACACCAGCGGAATTCCCAGCCGCGCGGCCAGCTTCGGTGCCAGATTTTTCTGTCCCAGAATGAATGTCTGGAACGGATGGAACAGGTTCTCGATCGACAGCCGTGTCAGCAGTTTCATCACTCGCCCGTTGCGAGTGAAACTGATGTTGTCGAAGCCGCCAAGATCCAGCCAGTTCTTCCAGTTCTGATAGCCGTAGTCCGTGTAAAGAATGGGCGGCCAGGTGACCGTCAGCGGATTCATCCCGTACCGGTACTTCAGCATGTGAGACTGAAAGGCGCTGTCCTTTCCTCCGCTGCCCGGAACGATGCAGTCATAGCTGCCGTCTTTGCTGCGGTGCTTTTCCAGCAGTCGCAGCAGTTCCTCTTCGCGCTGATGCCAGTCAATTCGTTCCTTTTGATCGGCCACGCGGCAGGCGTCGCAGACACCGGCACTGTCGAAGGCCAGCGTCGTTTTCCGGGAATGAATCGTGTGCCGAAATTCCACAGCGGAGGTCGGACGCTGATTCGACATCACACAGCGATTACAGAACCTGACGTCAGCCGGAAGGCCATAGTACGTCTCAAGTCCGAGTGCCATTGAAGCGTCCTTTCTTCATTCCGGCGTCGGTGTGTTTCGTTCCAGCGCGGCCGAGCCTCGCGTGCCACAGAACGTCTGTTGCGGCAGCCTCGCCCTCCCAAACGTTCGGTCGCAACATCGCACTCATCTAACGACGCCTGAGAGAGCATTAATGTTTCGCGGGTTGCCGCGAAACCGGTTCTGGTTGGCCCGGAGCGGAACGGTCTGACAATTCGCGAGCCCAGTTTTTCAGAATTCGCAGACCCGCACCGGCACTTTTCTCCGGATGAAACTGGACGCCAAGGATATGGCCTCTCCGCACGGCGGAGCAATACCGAATCGAACCGTACGTCGTCGACGTCAGGACGTCAGCCGAATCCGCGGGCACGGCGCAGTAGGAATGGACGAAGTACATGAACTCGTCGTCCGCAATTCCTTCAAGCACCCGATCGGCGACGCCTGAATTCGAACGAGCGACCGGATTCCAGCCAACGTTCGGGACTCGCAGCCGTCGCCCGGCCAGCGTCTGATCGGGAATTCGGCGAACCGTTCCCGGCAGAATCCCCAGACCTTCGTGCCGCCCGAACTCCTCGCTTTCGTCAAATAGCAACTGCATGCCCAGGCAGATTCCCAGCAGCGGTTTTCCCGAAGCGGCAAAAGTTCGCAGCGACGAAATCAGGTTCAACTCCCGAAGGCTCTCCATGGCGTTTCCGAACGCGCCGACGCCGGGAAGAATAATGCCGTCAACCGAATCAAAACTCTGTGGTGACGATGACACGACGGCGTCGATTCCAATGCGCTGGCAGGCCTGTCGGATGCTGAACAGGTTGCCCAGCCGATAGTCCACAATCTGAATCCGAAGCGTGGTCATGCTGGACTCACTTCACAGCGTACCGAGACTCCGGCAGCAGCCAGTTCGCGTTTGAGCTGCTGCAATGTCGTGGACTGAATCCGTGTTGTTCCGCGACCGCTTTTCAGGAATTCGGTATTGCCTTCACCGGGAACGCAGCCGTCGCGGGCGATGTGCCGCAACGCGTCGTAGTGCAACAGGCTGGCGACGGTGACGGCATCAACATTCGCGGCTCGAATGACTTCGATGACATCCGCCGGTGATCCGGCGCCTCCGTGAGCAATCACGGGAATCGAAACGCGGGCCGCGATGTTTCGAGTCAGTTCCAGATCAAAGCCGTCACCCGTGCCGTCTCTGTCGACGGAGGTCGCCAGAATCTCACCGGCGCCCAGTTGTTCGACGGTGGCTGCCCATTCAATGGCGTCGATGCCGGTGTGCTCGCGGCCGTTGTCCGTGTACGCAAGATACGTCGCGTCCGGCTGACGAATCGCCTCAATGGCGACCACGATGGTCGAAGCCCCGAATCGCCGCGCTGCCTGACGAATCAGCTCCGGATCCCGAATGGCAGCGGTATTGATGGCCACCTTGTCCGCTCCCGCAGCCAGCGCCGCGGAAATGTCGCCCAGAGTTCTCAGGCCGCCGCCGACAGTCAGCGGAACAAAGATCTCCTGCGCTGTACGGGACACAAACTCCAGCAGACTGTTCCGCTGGTACAGGCTGGCGACGACGTCCTGATAGATCAGTTCGTCGGCTCCCGCTTCGTAGTAGTATCTGGCGAAATCTTCGGGCCTGCCGAGCACGCGCAGGCCTTCCAGGTGAATCCCTTTGACAAGATTCGGGCCTTTGATATCGAGCCGCGGAATTACGCGAACAGTGCTCATGGCGGACTCTGAACCGGGGCGGCCGTAGCGCGGTGGAAGGTCAGAACGACCGGCGCTGAGTCCTTCCGATCAATTTGTCGAATGCTGCGGTTCAAGTTCCGTTCCGTATCCGGCAGTTCTGACGGGGACCGTATTTTCAGAGTCATGTTCGGCGGCCACGTCGGTCGCTCGTTCGCGCTGCAGGATCATGTCCTGCAGAGTGTCGTCCAGTTGTTCGGAGAACCGATCGGCCGCGCGTTCGTTCAGGTGAGTGATGTCCGTGTAGTCCGCCATCGTGTAGCCGGAATCGAAGGTGCAGTCGACGACGATCGTGTCGCGGGATTCATAATGCCGCAGAAAGTTCATGAATTCCGCAAGCTGCTGTCGGTCGTAGACCCGCTGTTCTTCCGGACGGATCGGCAGCAGGCACAGGAACACCGTGATATTTCGTTCCCGGCAATGCTGCAGCATTTTTTCGAAGTACTTCACCTGCAGCGGCAGTCGCTCGGTGCTGCGCTGCACGGTGTCGGTGGCAGACGCCGTGCCCGGCATGATGTATTGCCCGTTCGCTTTGAAGAATGGGCGACCTTCCGACGATGCGAACAGGTGCTTCGGATTCAGCCCGCGGAAGAGCCCCGGTCGCACCCACCTTCGTTTGTGCCAGAACGGAAGTGCAGGAAAGTCAGCCGCGTAGGCGTCGTCCAGCAGCGTCGAGTAAACATAGTTCCTGCGGTCGGAATGAAAACTGAACTGAAAGAAGTCGACGCCGGCAATCAGATAGCGAAACGACTTGCCGTGATCGTCGAGCCATTTCAGCTTGTAGTACATCTGGTTGAACGAATCGTCGTCGTGCGAAAAGTTGCAGGCCGGCATCGAGAAGCGATCGGGGTTGAGTCCGCGGTAGATTCGCGAATTCCCCAGCATCAGCAGTTCGAAGTCACGACTGGCCGCGTTTTCGAACGACATCCGGATCTGCTTTTCGACGCTGGGACCTTTGGCGTTTTCCAGAAGCTGCTGATGAAACAACAGTCCGAACGGCAGCCACGCGATCAGCGGGCAGAAGAAAAATGTCGCGGCTTTTCGAAGAAACCGCGCAATATCCTGAGTTTCCGGATCCCGCATCGAAGTGTATTCAGAAGTTCGCGTTCAGAACTGAAAGTAGATGAACTGCTGCTGTTCGCCGGCCATCGCCGTGATGGCAACGCAGATTCCGTAGTACAGCGCCCAACGCAGCGGGCGCGGCCAGCCGAACCCCAGGTCGGCAATCGCGAACGGCTGTTCGCGGCCGCGCCATTCCAGCAAAACGAAGAGTCCCGTGATGGCAACCACGTCGAGCGGAAACACTTCCGGCCATTCGAAAGCGGCTGGCGTGAAGATTCGGGCGATGTAGCGAATCGCGTGAGTAACGGATTCCGCCCGGAAGAAAATCCATGCAAAGGTTGTCAGACCAAACGTCACACACATCGCGGCGATTTCGCGAACCGCCGGAAACATCCGGCCCGCGGCCACAACATCCGTATGGTGCCGGTTGCGTTTCAGCAGCATCAGCGGCAGAAAATAGAGAGCGTTGAGTGCTCCCCAGGCAAGAAATGTCCAGTTGGCGCCGTGCCACAGGCCGCTGACCAGGAACACGACAAATACGTTCCGGATGGCCATTCCGGTGCCGCAGCGGCTGCCGCCCAGCGGAAAGTAAAGGTAGTCGCGGAACCAGGTCGACAGCGAAATGTGCCAGCGTCGCCAGAACTCCGCGATGTCGCGGGAAAAGTACGGACAGGCAAAGTTCCGCATCAGATCGAATCCAAACAGCTTCGCCGTTCCGATGGCGATGTTGGAATATCCCGCGAAGTCTCCGTACACCTGAAAACTGAAGAACAGCGCTCCGGCAATCAGCGTGCTGCCGCTGTATCCGTCGGAATTATTGAAGACGGCATTCGCGCAGACGGCGCAGTTGTCGGCGATGACGACTTTCGTGAACAGTCCCCACAGGATCTGCCGCAGCCCGTCGACTCCCGTGCCGTAGTCGAAGTTTCGTCGCTGGTAGAACTGCGGCAACAGATGAGTCGCGCGTTCAATCGGCCCGGCCACAAGCTGCGGGAAGAAGCTGACAAACGCGGCAAATGCCAGGAAATCGCGAGTGGGCTCCAGTTTCCGGCGGTACACGTCAATTGTGTAGCTCAGTGTCTGCAGCGTGTAGAAGCTGATGCCGACAGGCAGCACAACGTTCAGGGCCGGCGTGTGGATCTCGCGACCGAAAAACGCGAAGGCTCCCGCAAAGGAGTCGACAAAGAAGTTGAAGTACTTGAAAAAACCCAGCAGACTCAGATTGACAAGCACGCTGATCCACAGCAGCAGCGCCCGGCGGCGCGGCGAATCCGTCTGTGCCAGTCGCAGCCCGACCACGTAGTCAACCAGCGTACTGAAGGCGATCAGCGCCAGAAAGCGGTAGTCCCACCATCCGTAAAACAGATAGCTGGCGGCGGTGACGAAGAAATTATGAGCCTGCAGATGCCGCCGGATCGGGCTCCAGTACACCAGAAAGACGATCGGCAGGAAGATGGCAAAGTCGACGGAATTGAACAACATCTCAGCGATCTCATCCTTGAAACCGGCTCGTCGGACGCGGTGCAGCGTAGGACGTGCGGCAGATGCGGATCAAGATCAAGTGCAAAACGCAGTGAAGCGAGACTCGGTCCTTGAACGCGTACCCGGCGGTGTTTCGTACGATGGCGTTCCAAGGCCGTCGCCACCGCACAGACGGCCTTGGAACGCCATCGCACAGGTAGCTTCTCATCTTCCGCTCGCCTTGGGTCGGTTCCGGCCCGGGCTCGAAGATCGACTTCACGATCAGCAGACGTAAGAATCATCTGGTCGCGCCACTGCAAACGCATTGGCCCGCAGCAGGGAAGGGTTGTTGCAGTTGACGACTCGCCATGCACCTTTGTGCCAGGACGGACTCGATGTTTCTCAGATCATGCAGGCACTTGCGGTGTGATCACCTCGCGGCAGTGACGCTGCTGGTGATTCATGCCGGATTGCTTGCCTGGTCCGCGACAAAGCACTCGCCGACTGCTCAGGAACCGCAGTCTCTCGTCGCCGGACTCAGCCACTGGGAACTCGGCGACTTTCAACTGTTTCGAGTGAATCCGCCGCTGGTCAGAATGGTGGCGGCTCTGCCTGTGATCGCCGCTGGCTACGAAAGCGACTGGAGCAAGCTCAAACCGGGAATCGGCGATCGGCCCGGCTTTGATGTCGGCAACGACTTTGCCGCTGCGAACGGTGAACGGACTTTTTGGCTGATCACGATCGCGCGCTGGGCCTGCATTCCATTCAGCCTGGCTGGCGGAGTTTCCTGTTTTCTGTGGGCCAAAGAGCTGACCGGTCGGCCGACGGGAGGACTGATCGCACTGTTCCTGTGGTCGTTCGATCCCAACATTCTGGCCCACGGTGAATTCATCATGACGGACTGCGCGGCGGCGGCGTTCGGCGTTGCGGCCGGGTATGGTTTCTGGAGATGGCTCAGACGACCGAACTGGCAGCGGGCGGTTGTCGCAGGCATCCTGCTCGGACTGGCGCAACTGACGAAAACCAGTTGGATTCTCCTGTACGCGTTGTGGCCGGCGGTCTGGCTTTGCTGGTCGAGGTTCGGCCGCCACCGAGAGCTTCCGCAATCCGACGGGGCATTTCCGGGCTTTCGGATTCAGTCAGGTCAACTGGCGGTGATTCTGCTGATCTCCGTCTACCTGCTGAATCTGATCTACGGCTTCGACGGAACACTGACTCCGCTGCGCGAGTTCCATTTCGTCAGCCGGGCACTTAATGGCGCAGACCAGACGGGACAGGTCGGAAATCGATTTCGGGATTCTGTTCTGGGACATATCCCGGTGCCGCTGCCGCTTCCCTACGTGGAGGGGATCGACATCCAGAAAAGCGATTTCGAAAAGCCCTGGCGATCTTTTCTCCGCGGCGAATGGAAACCTGGCGGATGGTGGTACTACTACCTCTACGGATTCTGCGTCAAGACGCCACACGGAACGCAGCTTCTGTTTGTCATTGCCGTGTTGACGACTCTGGTGGGATTGTGCCGGCGAAAGTCTGCCGCCCGGTCGCATGCCGCGGTGCCAGCGTCTGATCTGGCAGTCGTGCTGTTGCCGCCGATCGCACTGATAGCGCTGGTCAGTTCGCAGCTCGCGATGAACCTTCACTTTCGCTACGTCCTGCCGTCAACGGGTTTTCTGTTTGTCTTCATTGCCGCAACGTTTGTTGGTTTGCTGCCAAAACGGATCGAAGCCGAACCGCCGGGTCGGTGCTGAACGCAGCCGCGGTGGAAAATGGCGAATATGGCCGGCAGCAAAGTGCTGCAACTTACGTTTTCGATTGACTTCCAGAGTCAGAATCCGATTCGGCTAAATATTTTGGAATCTCTCTCCTGACTCTTGACGAATTAGGCACGATTGCTAGTGTGTGAAAGGGCGGCAATCACTCGTACGGACAGCAGGACAGCAGGACAGCAGGACAGCCTGCTATTAAGGCATCAACCGTCGCTCTCCACATGAAAAAGCCTTCAGGATGGTGCGGCTTGCTCAAATCACGCTCGTTGCAGCCCTGGCAGCGAACCTGCTGTCGACGCTGAGCGTCTATCCGCATCAACTGGCGTACTTCAACGAACTTTCGGGCGGTCCGGAAAACGGACCCGCTCATCTGCGCCACAGCAGCGTAAACTGGGGTCAGGATCTACTGAGTGTTCGTGAATGGATGGCAAGCAACGGGATTCGTGACGACGAGGTCTACATCAGCACTGGCTGGCCCGGGCATATCGAAGCGCTCATTCCCGGGGCCGACAGAATCTCTGATGACAAAATTTCCTGGGTGATCGTGCCGGCCGGGACTGGGTTCCACAACATACAGTGGGGCGACAGAGCGGTGAATGACGGCGCGACGCAAATCGGCGGCGCGACGCTGGCCTTTCCGCGTGACACATTCGAGGCGATTCGGAATCGTCCGGCAGATTCGGATTCTCAATAGAGGTGGATTCAAAATCGGGACTGGCTCCCGTCGGGCGCGAGACACATCTGCAAGTTCCAGGGTGCCTGTCCCGGTTTTAAAATCTGCGTGCCTGCGAAATCACTGACTGGCATAAGCTGTAAGGAGGAACCTGTGAGTTGCCGCCTTCGCTGTATCCGGCTGTCCCTTCGCTTTTCCTGTGCGGCAGGCTTCATCATCGGTCTTTCCGCCATCACAGGATGTGAGGGGCAAAGCACCGTTGTGTCGGATCTGCCAGGTCTCAGACAAGCCCGCCTTGAAGCCTCGCAACTTTCGTTTGGCGAAGTCGATGCCACGCGAGACTTTGAATGGACAGTTCGACTGGCGAATCCGTCTGATAGCCCCATTGCCGCAAAGTTGAGAACGACCTGCGGATGTGTTTCCGTGGAACCCGAATCGATTCTCGTGGCTCCGCATGATCACGTGGATGTCGTCATGACGCTTAACCTGACGCCACGCGATGCCGCAACAGTCAACGTCCCGCAGTGGGATTTCAGTGCGGTGCTGTTTGCAGACGATGAGGCGCGCCCGGGTTCGGCCGCCGGCCGCTGGGAAATCAGGGGCACTGTCAACAATCCACTGCAGTTCGACGATCCGAATCCGCATTTCGTGGTCCAGACAGACGAACCAGCCTCTGCTGCACGTCAGAGCGGCCTTGGCACATTCGCTTTTCGTTCGCACGCAGCTCTGGAACGGGTCGAAGTCATGCAGACAGCAGGCGAGACGGGCCTGTATTCGGCTGAGGCCATCATGAAGTCGGCGAGCGATGGCACGGTGCGGCTCACGTTCCGCGACGACGCAGACCTGCCGATCGGAGAATTCCCGACGGACGTGCGGCTGAACTGCTTTCCGGCAGACGGCGGAACAGTCATCGAACGCACCGTGCCGATTCACGTGACCGTCCGTGGCAGATTCGAGATCACTCCTCGTAACATTGTCATCGGTTCGCAGCAGGCCGGCTCTGACGCAGGCACAACGGTCGTCGTGACGCCGCGCGAGAGCTTCAACTACGAAATCGTTTCACTGACTTGTGCAGATGAGTCCATCGCCGCGGAGGCCGTGCCTCGCTCCGACTCGCGACAACCGACGACTGTGGTCGTCCGGTATGGCGAGCCGCCGGAAACGGACAATGGTGCGGTCGGAAAAACGTACCTGAATGTGGTGTTGGTGCTGGAAAACGGGACGACGGAGGCACGTGCCATTCCGGTGATCGTCCTGCCATCAGCCCGGAAAAAGGCGGTACCCGTGTCAAACGAATCCGGAGCGGTGAACAGCGGCGGACGTTCGTTCGTGCACTTGTGAGTTGATGAAGCATGGTGAAGTGGTTTCGCCGTGCAATTGTTTGTGGTTACTGCAGAAGGAGCAGTCTGATGCGACGACAGTTTCTCAGTCCCCGTTCGATGAAGTTCTGGTGTTCTGCCGTGGTGGTGGCGACTTTGGGCGTGCTCGGCGCATCCAATGCCTTCACAGATTGCAACGACCAGACGTGCATTGAAGCATGCAAGGCGCATCCCACTTGGTGCTGGAATACAGGCGTCATGGGGGGCGGGACGTCCGGAGTAAAGTTCTTTACAGACAATACCTTTACCGTAGTGCAAAAAGTCGCCTTGGTGAAATGTGTTGAAAACGGCGATCACGAGGATGGAACTCCAGCCACACAACGCGCAGTGTGGTACAAAGCCTACTCGTCGTGTAGCTTGGATTGTCCGAATAATGCAGCGACCAAATGGACGACCGGGTCTGTCGGAGCGACAGTGCCATTCGGCGATGACAACGGAAATTGGACTATCGAGTGTGAAATCTGAACGCCACCGGAACATTTGGTGTGCCGTACGCTCCATGACATGCTGCACACCTTGCAGTTGTGGCAGATACCCGTTGCGATCCAGCCACGTCCGAACATGATTCCGTGCAGATGGTGACCCGCCAACTCTAACAACTTGCCAACCGCGGCGGGTTATGTGTGCTATGCTCGCGAGCTTGCCTCATATCCACCGCGGTCGGATTGTGTTCCAGATTCAACCGGGCGAAAATCGCGGTCGTGCAGCGTAACCGTCTCAGCCGGCATCTGCAGCGGCGACCTTGTCGGTGAACACCCGAAGGCCCGCGAATCAACTCTTGCCCTGGATTTTAACGTGAACGATTCCAGAACACAGCCCTGCGAAGCCAGACGGGAGTCCGGCGACGCGGGCTTCTTGTGTCTGTCGATCGGCATATTGCACGATTCGAAAGGTGTGACTGGCGACATTCGTGCGATCCGCTGATTGTCGTGTCAGTGAGCCTTCGCAATCGCCTGGAGGATACCCATGTCGACTTACGAAACACCGAAGCAAATTCCAATGACAGCTATCGCTTCCATGCCTGGACGAGTTCGCCGGTCCGCAGTTGTAACGGCACTGGTGTTGCCGCCCGCGGGCAACTTCCGAAGGAATCCCCCACTTGCCGGCATTCTGTGGGGCGTACTCGCCGGTATCTATCTTACCATGCAAAGCCCGCTCTGCGCTGCAACAGAGATCGACGACATCCTGGCTGCCTGGGACGCACGTGCGGAGAGCGTCAGCTCCGTACATCTTAAATGGACGTCGATAGTGACAGATTTGTATTTTCCGGACGGTCCGATTCGGTGTCCGGGAGAATATGCATTTGACCGGGAGGGTCGCTATCGGTTCGATTTGGATAACTTATCCTCGGACGTTCGCGACATGACGCGCGTTTACGTTAAGAATTCCAAAAGAGTTTATGATGGGCGTCGCAGTGTCGTCTTGTTTGGGCGTTCGGGCAGACCAGATAATTACTTTCCCACCGCTTTTATCGGAGAAGCGAGCCCCAGTTTCGAAGGCGATTTCCGGATTTGGCCCGTCCTATTGCTATATCAACCGCTTGATAAAGATCATGGCATCTTCCAGCGAAGCCAACTTCGGTTGAAGGACAGCGAAGTTGTGGACGGCGATACAAGGTGCCTGGTTCTTACCGCTGGCCTGCTTGAGCTGTGGGTGACAGCCGATGAACACTATCTTCCTGTGAGATGCGTGCAGAAGCAGAGTAAAACAAGTGACTCTGCTTCACTGGAAGCACGAGTCAGCTACTTGAGAGATGTCAACGAGTCGTGGTATCCCGGCAGTTGGGTGCTTCTCCGTTATGGAGGCGACGGCGAAACGGTTATACACTCATCAGACGCCATTGTGGAAAGCGTCGCGATCAATGAGACACTGCCGGAGGAACTGTTTCAGATCACCGAATTCGAAGACGGAACATGGATCAGTGAAAGCGTCAATGGTGAAAGGACTGTCCAGATCGTCCGCGACGGACGTCCCAACAGACGTGTACGACGGCGAGTTTACCGGCGACAATTACGAGTATCTCTACAACAGCGAACCACCGGAGCATCTCGTCAGACATGCTGAGGCAGTTGCCCCACCGTCGTCGATTCGAAGCTGGCTGATGATTGGGATCAACGTCCTGCTGGTGCTGGGCATTGCTGCCTTCTTTCTCCGACGCCGGCACCGGCCGTCCGGAATCGGCAACGAATGAGCCGCCCGCGCGCCACGGACGTTCGTTCGTGCGGTGGTGAGTTGATGAAGCATGGTGAAGTGGTTTCGCCATGCACGTGTTTCTGGTTCCTCCAGAAGGAGCAGTCTGATGCGACGACCGTTTCTCAGTACCCGTTCGGCGAAGTTCTGGTGTTCCGCGCTGATCGTGCTGACCTTGGCGATGTTCGGTGCAACAAGTGCGTTCACGGCATGCAACGACACAAGCTGCACAGAAGGCTGCAGGGTCTATCACGTATGGTGCATGAATTCCGGCACACAGGGGGTCTCGATCGGATACAAGTACTTTACAAACGACACCTTTGCCACAACGAAAGCAGTCGCCCGACAAGCGGGTGTGTGCGTTGAAAATGGTACCGAAGAGCCAGGGTCACCAGGGATGTCTGTCGAGGTGTGGCGTCGAAAGTACGATGAATGTACGTTGGACTGCACAAATGGTATTCTTACTATGACTACCGGTTCTGTGGGTGCGGCAGAGGAAGTCGAGGAGACGAATTTGAGTATGGCTACCAAATGTGAGATCTGATCTTTGCCGGGCCATGTCGTGCGAGACACGATGAATGACACCTTGCTCATCCGCCCGTTATACGACATGCCCGTTGCGATCTCGGCAAGTAGGAACTTAATGCAGTGCAGATGCTGAGTCTCTAGCTCAAACAGTGTGACGACCGCGGCGGGCTACTCTTGGCATCGTCGCGCTGTGAAATGACATCTACGCCGACCGCTTTGTCGTTCAGATTTAAAGCGGGCACTAACCGTGACAGTGCCGCGATACCGTGTCAGCTATCATCTGCAGAGGCGAACTTGCCGTGAACGTGAGTAAGGCGGCAGCTCAGCGCTTGCAGTTGAATTGGCAGTGACCGCGCTCTCAGAATACTGCCCCGCGAGTCTGGCGACGCGGGCATTCTGCACGTGTCGAATTGCTTCCTCCTCGGTTCCGAAGGCGCGTTCGCCGTGGTCGCTGCCGGCGCTGAACGGTTTTTCATCCGGCCTGTTCATTTGCATGGAGCCTGTTCATGTGGATTCACGGAACATCGAAGCCACTGCGAGTCGCAAACATCGCTTCTTGGCTTCGACGACTTTGCGGAGGCATCAGGCAGATGGTTTGCGCTATCACGGGTCGTGCGAGCCCCGTCCGATTCTTGTGTGCCACAATCGCCGGTGTGTATCTCGTCATTCACGGTTCGCTCGTTGTTGCAGCAGACATCGAAGAGGTTTTGGCTGTTTGGGACGCACGTGTGGAAAGTATCAGATCACTGCATATCACATGGACATCGATGGCGACACATAATGAGTTTCCGGACGGGCCGATTCGTTCTCCGGGAGAATATGCGTTTGACCGGGAGGATGGCCGATATCGTTGCGATTTGGTCGGCGTAGTCGGGTCTGACTCCGACCCCGACGACATGTCAGGTGCTTTCGTACAGAATTCCAAGCTTGTCTTTGACGGGCGTCGCAGCGTCGTCCTGTTTGGTCGCTCAGACAGAGCAAATGACTACTTTCCCACGGCGTTCATCGGAGAGGCGAGTCCGGGAGTGGGCCCCAATTTCTGGATTTCACCTCTCCGTATGCTGTATCATCCTTTTGATGAGGAGATGGGCGTTTGCCAGCGCAGCGAACTTCGGTTGAAGGACGGCGAAGTTCTGGACGGTGACAAGAGGTGCCTGATCCTGACCGCAGGCCGACGTGAGCTGTGGGTGACGGCCGATGAACACTATCTGCCTGTAAGACTTGCGAAGAAACGGCAGAATAGTGACTTCACTTCACTTGAAGCACGAGTCAGCTACACCAGAGACGCAAATCAGACGTGGTATCCCAACCGTTGGATGCTTCTGCGATATGGCGGTGATGGTGAAACGATCCTTCAGTCTTCCGAGGCAACTGTTGAGAATGTCGCGATCAATGAGAATCTGCCGGATGAGCTGTTTCAGATCACTGAATTCGAAGACGGAACATGGATCAGCGAAAGCATCAATGGTGAAAGGACGGTCCAGATCGTCCGCGACGGACGTCCCAACCGACGTGTGTACGAGGGCGAATATACCGGCGACAACTACCAGTATCTCTACAACAGTGAACCGCCGGAGCATCTCGTCAGACATGCTGAGGCGGCTGCCCCACCGTCGTCCACTCGAAGCCGTCTGATGATTGGCGTCAACGTCCTGCTGGTTCTGGGAATTGTCGCCTTCTTTCTCCGACGCCGGCACCGGCTGTCCGGAATCGGCAACGAGTGAGCCGCCCGGGGACCGGAAGGACCTGTCTGGCATTCGATCACGGCCGCCTGCCACTGTATAGATCCGTATCGAGCTTCATTCCCGCTCGTCATTGACGAGCGGATGGATCTCGAACCGCCGTTCGTCGAAGACGTAGACTTGGCGGTCAGGAAATTCCTTTGCAATCTGTTGCTCGTCCAGGTCCGCGTAGTGCCGACCGAACAGGACTCGGTTGCGGAGCTGCGGATCGTTGACGACGTAGTCGACGTGGAGATTCAGCGGGGGTTCCGGGACCAGTACCAGAGCCCGAACAGTGCCGGTGTGTTGCTGTACGAGATCTGCGAACGCCGTATGACGATTTCGGAACGACCGAAATCCGTCCGAGGCGTCACGATAACCTCCCGTCCCGTACGCTCCGTAAGCCTCGGCCAGCCCGAGCATTGTGGTTCCGAGGAACAGTATTTTGAGTGCTGCACCACCGCCACCGTTCCTGCGAGATGCAGCATCCGCCGCACATGCGAAAAGAATGGCCCAGCAGCCGGTCGCTTCGGCCACATAGTGGCACTGGAAGACACCGGCAAACCAGTAGAAGGAATAGGCAAGGTGCAGGCAGGCTGCCGAGGACAACAGCGCGAGACTGGCCTCGTCGAGCCGACGGAGTCCGGTGGCGAACACCAGCGCGGCCAGTGACAGCGGCACGATGCCAACGATCAGCGTCCAGCTGCTGACCATGCGTCGCCGTGCGTTTCGGAAAGCAAGATCAGGGGTCAGATTGTCTGCAAAGTCGTTATAGTCCCGGTCGATTCTCGGGCCTGTATCCAAAGTCACGTTGTTGAAGCCGTAGCGATGACTGGGTGTATAGACAGAGTTGTACTGCTGCCAGGGCGAGATCCAGCCGCTGCCGGTGATTTGCTGATTGTACAGGAACAACGCCAGCAGCCCGCAGAGAACAGGTGCGGCGAGAGGAATCAACAGTCGTCGTCGTGACTGGTCGCGGATGCTTTCGGCGAGGCACCACAACCCGAAGGGGAATGCCAGAGCTGCCGCGGTCAGCGGACGGCAGAGCATGGCGAATGTCAGTCCGAATCCCGCCAAAATGGCGAACCATGCGCTGCCGGTTCGCCTCATTCGCAGAAACGCACACAGGAACAGACTCATTCCCAGCAGAGTCGGCTGGCTGGCGGTCATGAAGTTTCCGAGCAGCAGCACGAGCGGTGAAACGGCCATCACCAGGCCTGCAACAACCGCGGCGCGCAGACTGGTGATTTGCAGCGTGCTGCCGAAAACCAGCATCGTCGCCAGACTGCCGGCCAGCCACTGTCCGGCCAAAGGAAATCCCATCGCAAGAAACGGAGCCAGCCAAAGTCCCGTTCCCGGGAAGTACCGACTCGCAAACTTCCCTTCGTTCAGCACGTGAATCTGATCGAACAGCCTGGGGAGCGTCGGGTGGCCGGGATGCCAGAGTCTTCCCGCCAGAAACGTCTTCGCCTGAAACAAATAGCTGAATTCATCGTGGATCGCGGGTTGCCAGGCTCGCTGGTCTTCCCCTGTCAACCAGTGCCCGTTGAAGGAAAGCATTCCAAGGGCGACAGCAATCACCCAAAACACGGCGGTCGAGGCATTCTGTTCGGCCAGTGATCCGCGGTCCGCGTGGTGATCGCTGGCGACGGCGTTCCGTGAAGTGCGCCAACGCAATCGCTGCCAAAGGCCGGCGACCGCAGCGACCGCGACCAGAACGGCATGACTCCACAGAACTGTCGATTCGGCGTGCCAAAGCCACCACGCCAGCATCGCGATCGCGAGTGCGGCGAGTGCGATCCGGACTGTTACCAGAGCAACACATCTCATGGCCCCGCCGTGCCGCCGGAAAAGCGGCCTTAGAAATCGCCGTCGGAAAGAACGGGTTGCGCGAGCGGCCCCTTCAGGCGACTGCCCTGCGGACTGACCAGTGCGGCGTAGACTCCACCGTCTATCGATTCATTCAGAAACCGCACGCTGCCGTCTGCGAAGGCCGCGTTGATGCCGCCGGGATGGTACGAGGACGGCCACGGGGCCTCACCTTCCGCCAGCGTGAGCGACGCGTTGATTCGATGGGCACCGGCATTGGCCCGGCGATAATCAACATTCCCGGCAACACACGTCGCATCCCGGCAGATAGTCGGACTCAGGAAGAAGGAATTACGCAGGGCCTGCGACGATGACCAGTTGGAGTGTGGATCATTCGGGTCGTAACCGACGCGTACGTTTTCCGTCACCATCAGCGTGTTTGTCGTCCCGTCGTGCACGCTGTCCGGGCGATGGGACCGTTGCGTGAACCGATCCAGTCTGGGCTGAGCATCTGTGGCCTTCCAGTTTTCCAGAAAGAACAGTCCGGTCATTTCAAAAATCTGCCGATCCGTGAGCATCCCTGATGTTGCTGAATCGTCGTCGCAGATCTCACCGTTACCATTCAGATCCAGTGGTGTTTTATCAGCACCGACGGGGCAGTCTTCCGCAGACTCGTGAATCGTGGTCCAGCCAAAGCCTCCATTGACAACGTAGCTCAGACCACCGCCGCTGACGTTGGTGATGTCGGACGGGCACAGCAGGACTTCCACGTGGGTCTGAGCGAGTTGAGAATTGTGCGGATCATTGCGGGGCAGTTGCCGATTCCAGGCGGCGAAGAGGTTTCCCTGGTCGAGATGAGGCAGGATTGAGACAACCCAGTTGTGATATTCCACAACCGCGCCGCTCGTGTTTTCACCCCAGTGGCCGGACGCAGGAAAGCGCTGGTCCGTGACAGTTTCGCTAAGAATCGCGGTGGCAACATTCTTCAGGTGATTGGCACACGCGACACGCCGTGACGATTCCCTTGCCCGCTGCACCGCGGGCAGAATCAGCGCCAGGAGGACGCCCAGCACCGTGATTACAACGAGCACTTCGACCACGGTAAATGCAGATCGGCCAAAACGGCTCGCGGAGTGCTTCCGACGGATGGCAATCATCAGACACCTCAGCAAAGCAGGCCAGTGGTTCTCCCCAAGAAGTGTACAGGCTGCCCGTCAGTTTGCCACAGGAGTTCTCCGGGGATCGGCGGCGCGTGACGAAGCCGACGTCGTGGCGACGTCGGCTTCTGCGTTGTGGCTGTTCGGGTTCGTTCGGCGGTTCTGGTGCGCGTTACTCGGCGTTGCGTTCCGCTTCGTACTTGCGCAGAGCTTCCACCTGATTGGTCAGCTTGAATTCCGGACCGGTCGGATGGTACTGGACGTCATCCGTCAGGTAGTCGGGAGACGGCAGCGTCTGGCCTCCGATTGTCGTCTGACATCCGGTGAGGACTGCACTTGAGGCTACTGCTGCCAGAAGTGACAACAAGAATCTGTTTCGCCCTGGAGCTTCCTTCACGGGTCTGCACCTTCATCAGAACTCGGTTTATTCGACACTTGCCGGACGGCGGTCGCGCCACACTGTGGCGTCAACGGTCCCGGTGACCATATCATCATTCCTTCAGATCGGTTGTTGTGACCGGGTGAATTCGCAAAACCGTCACAATCGTCAGATCTTTCAGAGACCGGCAAATGCAGCGCCGCGCAAACGCGCAGAATCTGCCGGTCGCCACAGAAGTTGACGCTTGTCATTCGCGGGTGAACACCTTCAAATTGTGGCCTCGCCGATCACGCCCGCCTGATTCGCATGTCTGCCGAAAGCCCTCATCATGTCTGATAACGATTCGGATCCGCAGGAGCCGCCGCATGGATTTGAACCTCCGCCGACGCGCCGCAAACTGCTGGAAGTCGTCACCGCGGGACTTAGCTTTCTGTTGATGGCGGTTCCCGCTTCTCTGGGAGGCCTGTTCTTTCTGGATCCCCTGCTGCGAAGACGCGGAGCGACGTCCGACGGAAATTCCGGCGGCGCGACGGCCGGTTTCATCCGTCTTGGCATCACGCGTGACGCGATCCCGCAGGACGGAACTCCCGTTGCCGTGACCGTGATTACCGACCTGGACGACGCCTGGAACCGTTTTCGGAACGTACCCGTCGGCAGTGTCTGGGTCCGGAAGAATCCTGACGCCGAAATTATTGTGCTGAATTCGATTTGCCCGCATCTGGGCTGTTCGGTCGACTATCGCCGCAGCAACGGCGATTTCTTCTGCCCGTGCCACACCAGTTCGTTTGCTCCGGACGGCACCCGGACGAACGAAATTCCGCCGCGAAACATGGATTCGCTGGAGGTTCTGATCGCAAAAGACGGCGAACCGAATCCGGAAGGCAATGAGATCTGGATCCGGTTTCAGAACTTTCGGCGTGCCACGAAAGAGAAGATTCCGGTGTGATGGCACGGACGGAGCCGGATGATTCTGACGGAACTCAATTCACCGGACCGGCGCGCCGTTCCGTTCGCGGAGTTCCCGTCGGTTCGGTGACTCGTGTCGCGGCACTCCCGGTTTGACAAACGCCGGCCGATTCGATTATTCCGTCCGGCGACCAGATAGAAACCTGCTGACTCATGAATTCGCTGATCCAATGGCTGGATGATCGCACGGGCATCAGAGGGCTGATGCACGAAGCTCTTTTCGAACGTGTTCCCGGCGGCGCGCGATGGCGATACGTCTGGGGCAGCACGCTGGTGTTCACGTTCGTGCTGCAGATCGTGACGGGGCTGATGCTGTGGACCGCGTACAGCCCCAGCACTCGAACGGCGTGGAAAGCGTCTACTACATTCAGCACGAAATGACGCTGGGCTACGTGATCCGCGGCATCCATCACTATGCCGCGTCGGCGATGGTCGTGCTGATGGGCATTCATCTGATTCAGGTCGTGATTGACGGAGCCTACAAAGCGCCTCGCGAAGTCAATTTCTGGCTGGGAATCGTGCTGCTGCAGATTGTTCTGGGCTTGTCTCTGACAGGCTATCTGCTTCCGTGGGACCAGAAGGGCTACTACGCAACTCAGGTGACGACAAACATCATGAGCGCGACTCCGCTTGTCGGCGGCGAAGTGCAGCAGCTAGCTCAGGGCGGCAGTCAGTACGGCCATCTGACGCTGACGCGCTTTTTCGCGATGCACGCAGGAGTGCTGCCCATGCTGCTGGTCGGATTCCTGGCGCTGCACATCTATGTCTTCCGGCGGCATGGCCTGACAGCTTGCGACACAAAGCGGGGCGCGGACGCCATGTTCTGGCCCGATCAGGTGTTGAAGGATGCGGTGGCGTGTCTGGCCGTGCTGGCGGTGGTCCTGCTGGCGGCCGTCTTCAAGGGAGCCGAATTGAATGCTCCCGCCGACCCGGCCGTCAAGTTCGACGCCGCGCGGCCGGAATGGTACTTCCTGTTTCTGTTTCGCCTGCTGCGATTCGAAGTGATTGACGAATTGGGCACGACGGTGGGAGCCATCGTGATTCCCGGAATCATCATGGGCATCATCGCCGTGATGCCGCTGACCGCCAGGTTTCTTGGCGAAGCCGGTCATAAGCTGAACAAGGCTTTCATCTGGCTGCTGACCGCGGGGATTCTGGTGCTGACCGTGATGGCGATCGTCGAAGATAATGCCAACGTGGGCCATCAGGCAGCGATCGCCGAAGCTCACCGGGACGCCGCTCGGGCACTGGAACTTGCGTCCGGCCCGGATCGGATTCCCGTCGATGGAGCGGTCTCTTTGCTGCGACGAGATCCGTTCACTCGCGGACCGCGCCTGTTCGCTCAGCATTGCTCGGCCTGTCATCGCTACAACGGGCACGACGGACGCGGAATGCTGGTCATGGAAAATCAACAGGTGGCTCCGCCCACAGCCGCTGATCTGGGAAATTTCGCCAGCCGCGAATGGATGAAAAACGTCGTCGTCGATTTTCCGGGACACTTCGCCGCGCTAAAGAATGCCACGTGGTACCGGGACGCAAAGGATGCCGAAGCGAAGGGCGAAGAAGTCGCCTACATCGATCCGGACACGTCGGTTATGGCTGACTGGTCGGACAACACCGCGGCACTAAAGTCAGCCGAAAACGCCCAGGACCTGGACGCTCTGGCGGAATTCCTGATTTCCGAAGCCGGACATGCCGGGATCGATGTCGACGAAACCAGGGCCGCGCGAGGCCGCGAATTGGCGATCGATGGTGCCTGGCAGGGAACTCTGGATGGCGCGTCGTGCCTGAACTGTCACACGTCCATCGGCAATGATTTCTCGCCGATTTCTGATGAGGACGCCGATGATGCTCCGACGCTGGCGAAGTACGGTTCGCAGGCATGGCTGAAGGATTTCATTCGCCACCCAAACGCCGCTCGCCACTACGGCGCGAGGAACCGTATGAAGGCGTACAGCCCGGAACAGTTGTCCGATGAAGACCTGAACCTGCTTGTCCGCTGGATGACGGGAGACTACCTGCCGACGAAAGTTGACGACTATCCGTCCGCCGTCACTGGCGCCGCCGAGGAATAGCACTGCCCGGCAGGCGTCCGGTTTTTTCGTCCGTCCCGGACCGGATCTGAGGAACGATTCACCGTGGCAGGCGACGCGCTGGTGTGCTTTGTGCTTTGTCGACACCGAATCGATGAGTTGTGTGGCACTGGCTGTGACAGTGCTTTCCGCAGCGCTGAACCACTGGAACAGCCAGTGCCACACGTCAAGACACGTCGGCCAGGGCAGTCGGCGCTGCCGTGTCAGCGGACACTCTCAGCGGACACCCTCAGCGGAAAGCAGTGCCGCTTCGTCCAGCCGGCCGGACTGTTGCAGATGGGAAATGGCTTCAGCAAGCGACTTCTGCGTCAGGTCTGGATCGACGGGCGACATCAGCGGCATCCACAGAAAGGCACGCGAAGCGTCATCGTGGTTGTGCAGCGCCGCGAGCGCCTTTCCCAGCAAATACTGTGGTCCCGGCCGAAGTTCCGTCGGCAGGACATTGATCCGTCGCTGAAATCCTCTCACGTCAGCCACGCCGGATCGTGACAGATCCCGCAGCCGAAGCCGCCACAACTGAGTTTCGGCCAGATCGCTGATTCCTCCGCTGCGGTGGCGCTTCAGATCCTCCAGCACCTTTTCGGCCAGGGCGCTGTGCTGCTCGTTGTCCAGAAACACGGAACCTGCGGCCAGTCGCTCGACGGCGGAGTCGCTGGTCAGCCAGGCCGCGTCGACCGACAACCGCTGATCCGGGGAAAGCCGTTCTTCCCAGACCAGCGGCAGCAAACCCAGGTGGCGAGTCTTCGGGTCTTCGTCGAAAATGACACGAATCTGTTCGACGGCGTCGCGGCGCTGCCTGAGCCGGATGGAATTGCGAGCCAGCGCGGCCCGGATTTCGCGTCGTACCCACGGCTGCTGTTCGGATTTCAGAGCCGTCGTCAGAATCTTCGAAGCCGAAGCATGGTCGCCCTGCTGCATCAGCCGCAGACCGGCCTCAAAGTCAGCACTCTTCGCGAACTCAATCCGCATGACGTCGGGAATCCGCAGAACCTGAATCGCTCCGTCCCGGTTACTGCGAAACGTCAGACGATTGCCTTCCAGGTCCTCAACGCGGCCGGTCAGTAACGTTTCGCGACCGGATTCGTCGTCCACGACGACAACACGATCGCCTGAGTCGAACGGCAGAATGGAATCGTCGTCCGCTGGCTGAGCGATGGCGGCCGAAGTCGCTGCGATCAATACGACCGCCGACAGCAGGATCGCCGCTAATCGGCAAGACGCCGCCACGCGGTGACGGAGATCACGTCGCCCGTGGCTTCCTGAGTGATCGTGGTTGTCCATTGCATGACGCCGAATGTCAGTTCCGCACAGTACAGCACATCACACCGCTGCCAGCATCGGCCGAATTGCGGATGATCGAAGGCAACGCGCGACGCGGCCCGGTCACATTCCAGAGCGATTGCCGCCTCGTCAAACGGTCGCTGGTACTTCTTTCCGCCCGCATTATACGGGCGAGCCGCCGGCATTCCTCGCAGCAGCGTCAGAATCCAGTCGTCGGCGGGCTCGACCTGAGCCGACGTCAGCCGCGCTTCGGTGTTGGTGGCCGGATCGCGAACCTGTCGCAGCCAGTCGGCGATGTCGCTGCCGGATTCAAACGGCTGAATCAGAATCACCAGCACGTGTTCCGGCGACGTCTTCGCGGAACGATCCGGGTCCGTCGCCGGGGAACGCTGTTCGCGTGATCCGTCCGACAGGTTAAGGCGAACCGCCACGGCAGGGTGATCGTCGACGCTGACCGGACCGATCGTCGTCAGCGTCAGTGTCTGTGTTGCCGCACCATTCGCGCTGCTCCACGACGCGCGGCGACCCGGGCCGTCCGGGACCGATGAGATCACCGAATACCTCGGCGTGCTGAACGGTTCGGCGGGTGTGTGGTAGTTGATCCAGCCCGCCTGCTCCATCACCGAATACAGCCACGACGGTTTCCACGGCTTCGACAATGACCAGGACGCCGTGAAAACCGACATCGCCAGCAGCATTCCGATCACTACCGACAACGCCGCCCGCTGCGACGGCCGCTGCGACGGCCGCCCGTCCGTAATCCACACCACAGCGGGAATCATGCCGTACCACCAGAACGGAACCAGCCAGAGCATCCATCGAAGAGACGACGAATTGCCGCCGTAGTTGTAGTTGGCAGTTTTTGTCAGATAGAAGCCGAGCACCGCCAGTGACAGTCCGGCACCCGTCAGCAACACAAACTTCAGCGATCTCCATTCCTGCCGCACGGCACCCATCCACCAGCCGGCAAGCGTCAGCAGGAAAACGGGAGTCAGCGACAGGATGCCGTGGTGCCCGATCAGACAATGAAACAGGTACACGGGAGTCGATTCCTGATTGGCGTCCAGGTCCTTCGGATTGCTCCAGTAGCTGGGAACTCCTTCGTGGACATAAACGTATTGCTCCTGCCCGTAGTACGCATAAAAGGGCTTGATGCCTCCGGTGGCCAGCCAGTTCGTGACGAAGAATGCTGCCAGCGGAATCACTGCCGCGGGAACAAAGCAGGTCAGCGAGCGGCTAACGTCGACCCTGACCGCAAACAGAAAGGCCACGATTCCAAACAGCGCCGCAGGCAGTTCAAAGCAGCACGTCAAAGCCGCCGTCAGGCCCATGATCCAAAAATCGCGTCCCGCCTGATCACCGGTGCTGGCATGGCCGAGCCGAATGATGGCGGACAGGCAGATCAACAGACAGACCGCGGCGGGAGTATGATTGTTCAGCGTTGTCAGAAACGGGTTCAGCATGGAACCCAGCCCGGCCGCCAGCAGCACAAAGCGAAACGCGGTCGGCGGAATCTTCAGCAGTTGCAGCGTTCGTCGAAGCGAAAACAGTGCGACGGCCATTGGTACGACATTCACCAGCAACAGCAGCAGCCGCGACACAAACTCCGTGTCATGGAACAGCCCGCGTCCGAGCACCTGCCGTTCGATCCAGTACAGCCCGGCGACGATCGTCGACAACAGCGGCGGCTTGGACGAATAAAAGTGCCACGGTTCGTCGTCCGTCACGCGGTGCCGGACTTTATCGATCGATGACCAGTTTTCGTACTGGTCGATTTCGTCGATCTGATACGTGCCGCGTTCCACCAGCGACCAGACGGTACTCCAGCGGGACCGGTCGTTCGCGCTCTGCAGCGGCTGGCTGGTCAGAACCGCGGCGGTGATGACCGCCAGCGACGTCAGAATGATGAACATTCCGACGGGCCGGTGCGATTCCGGAACGTCCGGTCGCGGATCCTGCGAACTGGGCATGAAGCAGTCTCAAAACAAAAACACCGCGTGATGACACGCGGTGTTTTTATCCGGCTAAGGATCGACAGGAAAGCGGAACGCCTATTCAGCCTCTGCTTCGGCAGCATTGTAATTGAAGCACATCCGGATCAGATGCGCCACGTTGTCGGCTCGCATCTTGTCGTTGATGCGCGAACGATGAGCTTCCACCGTCTTGGTGCTGACTCCCAGAACATCCGCAATTTCGCGGCTGGAAAGTCCGTCCACGACGTGGTCCAGAACTTCCCGTTCACGACTCGTCAGGCGGTTAAGGCTGTCTTCTGTCTCGTCCAGCTCATCGTCCATGTCCATGTCGAGCTGGTAGTAGAAGTGATACGCTCGCGAAACGGCGGAAATCAGGTCGTCGACTTTCACCGGCTTCGCAAGGAAATCATACGCTCCGTTCTTCATGGCCTTCACGGCCAGGGGAACGTCGGCATGTCCGGAGATCATCACGACCGGCAGCGGAAATTCCTCCGCTTCCAGCTTTTCCTGCAGCTCAATTCCCGTCATGCCGGGCAGGCGAATGTCCAGAACCAGAACACCTGGCACCGGTTCCCGATAGTCGCGATAGAACTCCATCGCGGTCATGTAACCCTCAACCTTGATCCCTTCTCCTTCAAGTGCTTCCTTAAGCGTTTCGCGGATTGACTCATCGTCCTCCACCAGAAACACGGTGAACGCCTTCCGTTTCCTGGCGTTATCGAATTCAGTCGGCGGCGGTGCCTGCTTTGGCTTTCGCCGCCGGCTGATACGAACACGATTCTGCAACATTGGAGAAAATCCCCTTTCTCAGTAAGGTGTGGAAATCGCACTCATTCCTGCTGTTCAACTTTGCCCACTTTAATCAGCGCCGCCGTTGAATTCAAACCGCCCGCCGCATGGCCCGCCTCAGGAGCCATTCTGCCTGAAAGCATTCCCGTGATCGAGATTCAGGGTGTACCACTGCACGTCCCCTGCGGATGAATGCGCCGACGAGCGATTGGCATGCGCCGGATCGATCAGCGCGCACGTCATAATGATTCATGTCGTTCAGCGCGATGCAATCGTTCTCTTCGCTGATTCCGCTGATGAACTGGCGTTCCCCACCCACGGTGCTGGGTAGTTTCCCGTAGTTTTCGCGGGTCAGCATTGGCGTAGCCGAATGCCGGCCGCCGCCGACCGGATTTCAGGGCCGGATGGACATCGGGCGCTCCCGGCGCGGTGACCAACACACCGGCGAAGCGTTTACCGTCGGAGCGGCAAAAAGTTCCGATTGCCGCATTTTTTTGACCCTGTTAGACTCGCCGCAGAAATGGATTTTCTAATAGCCGCACGCTCACAGCGGCAAAGTTTCGTCCGCAGCATGGAAGCACGGAAGATTCAGCATGAAGGTTGTCATTCTTGCCGGTGGACTGGGCACCAGACTGCAGGAGGAAACCGTCACCCGGCCCAAGCCTATGGTGGAGATCGGCGGACGTCCCATCCTGTGGCATATCATGAAGCATTTCGCCCACTTCGGACGAAATGAGTTCTTCGTCGCCTGTGGGTACATGGGCGACTTCATCAAGCGATATTTCCTCGATCAGTACAATCTCGCCGGCGACCTGCAGATTGATTTCGGCCGCGGAAACATTCAGCGCGCCGACGCGGAATTCGAAGCCTGGTCCGTCAATCTGGTCGACACCGGGCTGCACACCATGACCGGCGGCAGACTGCTGCGGCTTCGCAAATCGCTCGATCGCGGCACCTTCATGCTGACCTACGGCGACGGCGTCAGCGATGTGAATATCGACGAGCTGCTGGCGTTCCACCGCTCTCACGGCCGCGTGGCCACGGTCACCGCCGTTCGGCCGCCGGCAAGGTTTGGCGGGCTTGTGATGGACGGCGACACGGTCTGCCATTTCACGGAAAAACCTGTGTCCGGCGAAGGCTGGATCAACGGCGGGTTTTTGGTGTTTGAACCGGGAATATTCGACTATCTGAAATCCGATTCCTGCAGTCTGGAAGCCAATGCGATGGAGCAGGTGGCCAAAGACGGCCAGCTTGCCGCGTATCGGCATCACGGATTCTGGCAGTGCATGGACACGCTGCGAGACAAGAACTACCTGGAACGACTGTGGGAATCCGGCGAAGCACCCTGGTGTACCTGGCACGGCGATGCCGCCGGACAGCGGCTGAGGCTGCTGCCGGCTCAGCGAGCGGCCTGACCGCCATCACGGCAAATACACTTTTCGGAAACGTCTGACGTGGCAACAGACTGCAGGACAACTCAGCAATTCTGGACGGACCGCCGGGTTCTGGTCACCGGTGCGACGGGGCTTGTCGGCGGCTGGCTGGTCCGGAGACTGCTGAACGCCGGTGCCGACGTCGTGTGCCTGGTCCGCGACTGGACGCCGCACGCGATGCTGTTTCGGGAAGAACTGCAGAACCACGTCACCATCGTTCGCGGTGATATCTGCGATCAGGAATGCCTGGAACGTACGCTTGGCGAGTTTGAAATCGAGACAGTGATTCATCTTGCGGCGCAGACCATCGTCGGAATCGCAAACCGTAATCCGGTCTCGACGTTCGAAGCCAATATCGGCGGAACCTGGAAGCTTCTGGAAGCCTGTCGTCGCAGTCCGATGGTCAGGCAAATTGTGATGGCTTCGTCGGACAAGGCCTATGGTGACGCGGAACAGTTGCCCTATACCGAAAAAACGCCGCTGGCGGGAATGCACCCGTACGACGTCAGCAAGTCGTGCGGCGACCTCATCGCACAAACCTACGCCAACACTTATGGGCTGCCCGTCTGCGTCACTCGCTGCGGAAACTTCTACGGCGGCGGAGACCTGAACTGGAATCGCATCATTCCCGGCACGATTCGAAGTGTCCTGCGCGGCAATGCGCCGGTGATCCGGTCCGACGGATCGCTGATCCGGGACTACTTCTACGTCGAAGACGGTGCCGCCGCCTACATGCACCTCGCTCAGCAGATGCAAGCACACCCGGAACTGGCCGGAGAAGCCTTCAACCTGTCCACCGGCATTCAGGTTTCGGTGCTGGATGTTGTACGCCGGATACTTGACGAGCTGCAGAGTCCACTGCAGCCGGTCGTCATGAACGAGGCCGTTCACGAGATCAGGCATCAATACCTGGATGCAACCAAAGCGCGGGAAGTGCTGGGCTGGCAGCCGCTATTTACTTTTGAACAGGGACTCAGCAGGACAATTCAATGGTACTCACACTTTCTGCACAGCAGCAGTCAGACGCCTGCCGCTGCCGGTCGTGCGGGCATCGCGGCCTGATCCCCGTTCTGTCGCTGGGCACCACGCCGCTTGCCAATGCGCTGATTGCCGAAGATCAGCTAGATGACCCCGAAGCGTGCTGGCCGCTGGACCTGGTGCGCTGCGGCCATTGCTCCCTGGTACAAATCACCGCCACTGTGCCGCCGGAACAGCTCTTTTCGCAGTACTCCTATTTTTCATCCTTCTCCGACACCATGGTGTCACACGCACAACACCTTGTCGGCCGGCTGATCGACGAACGGCAACTGTCCGCCGACAGCCTGGCTGTTGAAATCGCAAGCAACGACGGATACTTGCTGCAGTGGTATCAGCGTCACGGAGTTCCGGTCCTGGGCATCGAACCGGCCGCAAATATCGCCGACGTCGCGGTTCGCGATCGAGGCGTCAGGACCATCGCGGAATTCTTTGGCCCGCAACTCGCCACAACGCTGGCCGCTGACGGCGGCAAAGCCGACGTGATTCACGCCAACAACGTCCTGGCACACGTTGCCGACCTGAATGGAGTCGTCGCAGGTATTGCCACACTGCTGAAACCGGAAGGATGCGCTGTTATTGAAGTACCTTATCTGGGGTCACTGATCTGCCATACAGAATTTGACACGATCTATCATGAGCACCTGTGCTATTTCTCGCTGACCGCGCTGTGTCGGCTGTTTGCACGTCACGAACTGCAGATTTCGGACGTCGAACGCCTGGACATCCACGGCGGTTCACTGCGGATCTTTGCAACGCATTTCGGAGACCGCGAACCGTCCGCCGAGGTCACATCGCTGCTGCGTGAAGAATCGTTCTGGATCTTCAGTGACATGCACTACGCGCGCTTCGGCGACCGGGTTGCGGCCCTCCGGCGCTCGCTGACTCATGAACTTGCCACGCTGAAACAAAACGGACATCGAATCGCTGCCTACGGAGCTTCCGCGAAGGGAAGCACCCTGCTGAACTTCTTCGGAATCGGAGCCGAGACCATTGAATTTGTTGTCGATCGCAGTCCCTATAAGCAGGGACGCTACACGCCAGGTACCCGACTGAAGATCTATGCTCCGGAGCATTTGACAGAAAATCATCCCGACTACTGCCTGCTGCTGACCTGGAATTTCGCCGAGGAAATCATGCGCCAGCAGAAAGCCTACAGCGATCACGGCGGAAGGTTTATTATTCCGATCCCGGATGTCCGTGTTGCCTGAGACCCGTGATGAGATTTGTTCCCACCAGATTTGAAGGAGCATGGCTGCTGGAACCGGTGCGGCATGCGGACAATCGCGGCTGGTTCGCCAGGACGTGGTGCCACAACGAATTTCAGGACCACGGACTGCCGACGTCGTTCGTCCAGTGCAGCGTCTCGTTCAATGTTCTGCGGGGAACGCTTCGGGGAATGCACTTTCAGTCGGCTCCGCATGAAGAAGCCAAACTGGTGCGATGTACCAGGGGAGTCATCTTTGACGTGATCGTCGATATTCGGCCACAGTCACCGGTGTATGGTCAGTGGCAGGCTTTTGAACTGACCGCCGATAACGGCCATGCCGTCTATATTCCCGGAGGATTTGCTCACGGCTTTCAGACACTTACCGACAACAGCGAAGTCAGCTACCAGATGACGGAATTCTACCATCCGCAGTCAGCAGCGGGCTTCCACCATGCCGATTCGTCAGTGCAGATTCACTGGCCGTGTGAGGTGACCCGGATTTCTGAGGCCGATCAGTCACTTCCTCTGTTGAACTCGCGGCGGGTGGCAGCATGAATCAAAAAGAAACGCAGGGCAGGTTTTCCACCCAACTACGTACGGCCCTGATCTGGGGAGGTCGAGGTCACGCGAAAGTCCTGCACGAATTCCTGGATGCTGTCGGATTCGCCGTCAAAGCAGTTTATGACAATGACGATCAGGTGGATTCTCCTCTTCCCGGAATTCCCGTCTACCACGGAACCAGCAGACTGGAAACCTGGGCGCAATCTTTCGGAAACACGGAAAGGCCGGCCGGATTCATTGCGATCGGCGGCTCCGCCGGGAAGGCGCGCCTGGAGATTCTGGCGCTGCTGGCGGCCAGCGGCATCGATGCTCCGACGGTGTTTCATCCCGCATCGTTCGTAGCCCGCGACGCGAAGTTCGGAAGCGCGTGCCAGGTTCTGGCAAGTGCCGCGGTGTGCGCTGACACCTCATTCGGAAACGCCTGCATCGTCAATACCGCGGCCAGCGTCGACCACGAATGCCGAGTAGGTGACGGAGTCCACATTGCTCCCAATGCAACCGTGGCGGGCTGTGTCGAAATCGATGACCGAGCATTCATCGGTGCCGGTGCCGTAGTGCTGCCTCGCATCTCCATCGGACACGATGCGATCGTCGGCGCAGGAGCCGTTGTGACCCGAAACATCCCGGCCGGGGCCGTCGCATATGGCAATCCCGCCAGAGTCATGCGATCCAACAATGACATTCCTGACATTAGCCGTGCGTGTCATGCCGCATAGCCAGCCAGGAACTGTTCAATGCCGCATCGTGTTATGATTTGATCTTCCAGTCCCCATCAAAACCGAACGCGAGTCTGCCAGCCGACGTCATGGATAAACACGACCCCAAAGACAAGGCCCGCATTGAGGCGATGGGAGGTGATGCAGAGCTGCGGAACCTGACGCGTCAGGTCTTCAACCGGGCTTGTGACCATCGCTACTCCTACAACTTCAAATGGCTGGGTCGTCCGATTATCCAGTTCCCGGAAGACATCGTGGCGATGCAGGAAGTCATCTGGGATGTTCGGCCGGAACTGATTATTGAAACCGGCATCGCGCATGGAGGATCGCTGATCCTGTCAGCTTCTCTGCTGCACCTGCTGGGAGGAAACGGGCGGGTCCTGGGCATCGACATCGATATCCGACCGCACAACCGTGACGCCATTGAAGCACATCCCCTGGCCGACCGGATCGATATGATCCAGGGTTCGTCAGTCGATGAGTCCGTCGCCGCACGGGTTCGTTCTGCCGCAGAGGGAAAGTCGCCGGTGATGGTGATACTGGATTCCAATCACACTCATGATCATGTCCAGCGCGAACTTCAGCTTTACTCGCCGCTGGTAACGAAGGGCAGCTGGCTGCTGGTATTTGACACGGTGGTTGAATATATGGATCCGCAGGCATTTCCCGACCGGCCGTGGGGAATCGGAAACAACCCGCTGACGGCCGTGCGCGAGTTTCTGAAGACGACCGACCGGTTCGTGCCGGAAACCGAGATTGATAACAAACTACTGCTCAGCGTCGCCCCCGGCGGCTGGCTGAGATGTATCGCGGACTGACGTCACCAGGGTTCACCGGAGTTTCAGCATGGAACGGATTCCTGTGGCAGGGCCATCAATTTCCAGTCTGGAAATTGAATATGTGACTCGAGCGGTGAGTGAATGCTGGTACGGCAATGCCAACGCCTGCAACGAACGCTTCGAGACGGCCTTCGCGCACTACATCGGCCGTCGTTTTGCAGTGTCGCTGCCGTCCTGCACGTCTGCGATACATCTTTCACTGGCCGCTCTGGGAATCGGCCCGGGCGACGAAGTGATCGTCCCTGACGTCACGTGGATCGCTTCGGCGGCTCCCATTTCCTATGTGGGGGCAACCACTGTGTTCGCCGACATTGACCCGGCGACCTGGTGTCTTTCGGCTGAATCGCTGGAAGCCTGCATCACCGAACGAACCAGGGCTGTTATTGTCGTGGAACTCTACGGCAATATGCCACGGATGTCGGAGATCGTGGAAGTGGCTCGCCGACACGGGATCGCAGTGATCGAAGACGCTGCCGAGGCATTCGGCTCCAGCTTTCAGACTCAGAAGGCCGGTAGCTTCGGTGATACCGGAGTTTTCAGCTTTCATGGATCCAAAACCATGACAACCGGTGAAGGCGGTATGTTTGTCACTGATCGACAGGATCTTTTCGACCGAGTCTGTGTCCTGCGTGACCATGGCCGCCGACCGGGAGACGTGACGTTCTTCAATTCCGAAGTCGCCTATAAATACAAGATGAGCAGCCTGCAGGCAGCGCTGGGATTGGCGCAGCTTGAGCGCGCGGATGAACTGGTGGCGAAGAAGAAGCAAATCTATCAGTGGTACTCGGAAGCTCTGGCGGACAATCCGATGGTCGCACTGAATCCGGTGCGGCCCGACGTCGACGCGTGCTTCTGGATGACAACCGCTGTGTTTGATCCGCCCTGCGGTCTGACGACGGCAACAGTACAGTCAGAACTCGCCGCTGTCGGCATCGACAGCCGCCCCTTCTTCCACCCGCTCAGTTCCCTGCCGGCGTTTGCGGACGCTCACGACATGGCACGGGCCCGCTTCACAAATCATGTTGCCTATGACATCTCCAGCCGCGGCGTGAATCTGCCTTCGCATTTGAACCTGACGCGCGACGACGTTGTTCGCGTTGCGCGGGAAGTCGAAGAAATCACCCGACGACAGCGTCCCGTCCGGCTTCGGACATCAGCCTGATCAGCGCGATTCCCATGAGCCAGTACACCATCCTGACGCCGACTCACAACCGACCCGCTTTTCTGAGCCGGATGCTGCATTTTTTCAGCCGCATTCACGTGGATGCCGAAGTTCTGATCGTTGATTCCAGCCGCACAGCCGAGGCGCTGGCGAATCAGGATCTCGTGGCGGAATACGGCGATGTTCTGCGTCTGCAATATGTTCACCATGACCTGGGCCTGATGGAAAAATGCTGCGCAGGACTTGCCGCGGTCCGCACGCCGTTCGTGACATTCTGCGCTGATGACGACTTTCTGTTTCCCGCCGTCATCAACGACTGCGTACAGTTTTTGAAAACACACGCCGATTATACGACCGCGCAGGGGCGTGTGATTCACGTGACGAACTCACAGCGACACAAAAAGACCGTGTACGACTGCCATCTGCTGAACGCGCGCGATATCGCCGACGGTGACCCCCGACAAAGATTCTCCGAACTGGCAACGCGGCCCTATTCGACATTCTATGCCGTCTATCACACATCTGTGGTGAAACGGAGCTTTGACGTCACGCGGCAGTATACCGACTATCAGGCGGCCCGCGTCTTCACAGAAGCTATGCTGATCGGCCTGAGTGCCATCGCTGGGAAGATCCGGGTTCTGCCAGGCATCCATTACATCCAGGAAACGCACGGCGAAAATGAAAGCCGCGTGCTTCCCAGAATTGCGGATCGGAATAGAAGGCAGGAGTTATATCTGAGTTACAAAGACGGACTCGTCCGGGAGTTCGTCGCTGCGGGTGTCAGCGAAATCGAGGCGGCACAGCTTGTGGACGACCACGTCAATGTGACTCCCGGAATGCCCGGTGCCAGGCGACTGGGAGCACTGAAATGGCAGCAAAAGTGTCTGCGCGAACTGCGGAGAATCGGAAACAAGACAGCCCGGCTCGCGGAACCCTTCCTGCGCCGCAATGAACGATTTGCGGTCGATGAACGACCCGTGGAAATTCGTCATACTGAGATCTTTCCGGACCGGACGGAATACCAGATCGCGCGCGATCTTCTGGTGCAATATCCTTTGGGAATGAGCCTGCCCGGAATCTCGAATCAAACACGAAAGTCCGCCTGAGGCAGGCGACGCTGGCTGTTGAGTTCGGGCTTTGGAAAACAACAATGAAAGGAATCGATGATGCCAATGCATTCTCTGAGCGCTTCGGAAATCACCATACTGCAGGAAGAACGAACGTCACTGTGGCACGATATTGAACCACAGGTTTCTCTGAATGGGTTCTCCGCGCTTGTGGAAGAAAACCACCTTCAGAATTTCTGTCTCTGGCACGAAGAAGACATCGCTCGCCGGGACGACCTGGGGGCGGAACGGGTGCGGCAGGCCAAACGCGCGATTGACCGTTACAACCAGCGGCGGAACGACCTGATTGAAGCTATAGATGCGTACCTGGTGAAGGAGCTGCAGCCGCCGACGCACAACTGCCCGTTCAATTCGGAAACTCCCGGGATGATGATTGATCGACTTTCGATTCTGGCGCTGAAGGCATTTCATATGTCCGAAGAAACACAGCGGCAGGATGCATCGGACGAGCATCGCCGCCGCTGCGACACAAAGCTTCAGGTGATTCGGCGGCAAATTCAGGATCTGTCGCTGGCGCTGACGGAACTCTGTCAGCAGGTGCGAGACAAATCGCGGAGCTTCCGCGTCTATTATCAATTCAAGATGTACAACGATGCTGACCTGAATCCCGAACTGCGCAAGGCATCGTAGTTTGGCGATCCGTTGAAAGTTACGAACGACAATTCCTGAAATCCCCGAAAGCATTACCGAAACGACCCCCCCTTATGACTTCACGCAAGATACGCGACCATGTATTTCAACAATGTCGAGACCATATTCTGGCAGCCGTGAACGACTGTGAAGTGGCGGACGATCCTTTTCCTCACTTCATGATTCGCGGCTTCTTTCCCGAAGATGTCTACGCCGACATTCTTCAACGCCTGCCGGAACGAAGGCAATATGCCGGTTTCAGCTATTCATCCGGAAACCCCGATGCCGAAGGCGTACGGTGGCGTTTTGATCTTTCCGATCAGGCAACAGAAGCGCTGGACACTGATGCGCGCGAGTTCTGGCTTGGAATTCGAGACGCTCTCGGATGTGTCGCGCTGAAAGAAGCCGTTTTTGGAAAACTGTGTCGCGGACTCGCGTATCGCTATTCGGTCAGTGACTGCCAGGCGGCGGCTCTTCCGGGCTATCCGTTGCCGGCACTGTTCCGTGAGGAAGTCGGATATCGGATCAAGCCACATCCGGACACTCGCAAGAAAATGGTCACGATGCAGATCGCACTGCCAGCGGACGATAGTCAGTGTGACATCGGAACTCAGTTTTACCGCCGGAGTCTGAATCCGCGGTCGCTGACTCGCGAACCTCGCGGCTTTGAAGTCGCTAAGACGGCACCGTTTGTCCCCAATGCAGCCTATGCGTTTGTCGTCCTGAACACTCTGCGATGCAAGAGCTGGCATGGACGGACGACTCTGGCGGAATCGCACGGCGTCAGAAACACGATACTGAATATCTGGCACGAAAAGCCGGCGCACGGGCATTCAGACGTCGTCCGGGAACACTATTCCGACGCTGAGTTCTGCAAGAAAGCCGCGTGACCGACAGCCGCCGTTTCGAATTGACGACTGGCCTGAACAGCGGCGACGCTGGCTGAAATCGCGGCGGCCCGCAGCCGCAGCAGGATTGAGACACTGCATGAGAATTCTGATCATCAAGCCAAGTTCTCTGGGCGACATCATCTACTCGCTGCCTGTCGCGCAGTCTATTCGCGAACAGATTCCTGACGCTCGGATTTCGTGGGTCGTCAAGAAACGCTTCGAGGATATCGTGCGGCGCTGCCCGACGGTAAACGGTGATGTGATCGTCTTCGATCATGCTCCGGGAGTTCGTGGGGCCGCCGGAATGCTGCGAACCGTTCGTGAGCTTCACCGGCATTCCTATGATGCCGTCCTGGACTTTCAGGGACTGCTGCGTTCCGGTTTGATGACTTTGGCCGCCAGGGCGCCGCTGAAGGTGGGGCACGAGTTTGGTCGCGAAGGCAGCCGCTGGTTCTGCGACAGGGTTGTTCCCTATCCGCCGCGCGGAGTGAACTCGCACGTTGTCGAGAAGCTGTTGCAGTTCCTGCCAGCCATCGGTTTGGCGCCGGAACTCCGGTCACCGATCCGCATTGAAGGCGACTCACCGGATACGGTCGACAGCCGTCTGCGAAACGCAGCGCCGGTAGTACTGTTCCCGAACAGCCGCTGCCGGGATCGTGAATGGCAGGGGTTTGACGAATTAACAAAGCAACTGATCGCCGCGGACAGCAGCCTGCTGGTTGCCTGGGACAGCCACATTCGGCGGGAAGAAACGGCGGTCCGTGATCCGGGACGACTGGTCAATCTCACGTCGCGGACGTCGCTGATGCAACTTGTTGAGTTGATTCGCCGTGCCCGACTGGTCATTGCCAATGACAGCGGCCCGCTGCACATGGCGGCGGCATTCGGCGTACCGACACTCGGACTGTACGGACCGACGTCACCGGAACACACCGGGCCATATCCGCTGACCGCGCGACGAACAATGTCCTGCGAGCCCCCGAAGGAAACCTGTCGCTGCTGTCACCGACAGTCGTTGCGGAACGCGCGTTGGCGATCCTGAATACTGAGCCGGCGGCTCGCGCGGCATAGACGTGATGGTCCACCGTTGCGAATCCGGTGAGTTCGGGTCGTTACACAAGTCACGGAGCTGCAACCGTTGCATACACCCCATCGGGACTTCATTGCTGGCGCTGACGATACCGCCGGCACGGACTCGGCCGCGCAGTTGCCCCGGTTTCTGCGGACGTGCGCGCTGTTTGCCGCGCCGATTGTTGTGCTGGTGGCACCCGCGCTGACGGTGCTGGCAATTTCCGGAGAGTGCTTCGTCAGCATGGATGACATCGCACACCGTGCCCGGCGGCAGCCGGTGCTTGTCGGCTTCGCTTATGACGAAAAGAACTACGGCTACCTGAAATACCGCCAACTGACGTCGCTTCCCAGGCAATCGGTGATTGCCGTTGGTTCGTCCCGCGTGCTGGGGTTTCGCCGGGAGATGTTCACTTCCAGATTCTACAACGCGGGCTACACTGTTGTGACTGCCTGGGATTTTCGCAAGTTTCTGGCGGAAGTGCCCGAAACGCACCGTCCGGATATTGTCATCCTGGGACTCGATCAATTCCTGTTCAACTCAGAATACAACGAGGCTGCGAAGGGACATGACGCGTCGGACTGGCACACGGCGTCCGATGCTGATCTGCAGGCGGCTCTGAAGGTTGTTCCCGACGTTTACAAAGACGTGCTTCGAGGTCGCCTGAAGATCGGCAGCCCGCTTTCAGCCTTACGACAGCCGGCCGAATCTGACGGGGTCGCGGCGTTTGGCCTGAATGCTGTGGTGAACCGAACCGGTTTCCGCAACGACGGATCGTATTCCTACGGAGCACAGGTCGACCGACTGCTGACCTCGGATCCCAGTGCCAGAGACTTTGGGTTCGCAGAGACGCTGGATCGTGTTCGCCGGGGGAATCGCCGGTTTCAGCACGGCGCGGCACTCGACGGCGATGTGGTCAGGGAAATTTCCGAACTGCTGGAGTTCTGCAGTCACCGCAAAATGCATGTCGTCGCCTATCTGCCTCCATACGCTGACGCAGTCTGGCAGGCGATGGAAGCTTCGGGCGAGTTTGCCTACGCGACACAGATCGAGGCCGCGCTGCGTCCGCACTTTGATCGGCACGGATTCGAGCTGTATGCGTTTCAGTGCATGAGCGACTGTGATGCGTCTGACGAAGAAGCCATCGACGGATTTCATGCTGGTGAAAAGACGTACCTGAAAATGCTGATTCGAATGCTGGAACGCGGGTCCGCGCTGAATCGATTCGCCAGCCTGCAGACGCTGCGGCGCGACGCACTTCAGGTCGTCAACCGGTATGTCGCGTACCCGGACGTTGCGCCGCCTGTTCAAATCGCAGCGGGCGGCGTTCCGACAATGCGATAACGGCAACCGATCGCGGACGTTTCAGCGCTTGATCGTCGGACGCCGGCACCGGGCTGCGGGGTGTTCAGCCGGGATTCTTTTTCGCTGCACCGCGAGTCAGCTTGCCGCTCTGCAGTTCTTCAACAACGCGAGCCAGCACGGCGGCGTCCCGAGACTCAATCACGTGCTGAATCCGTGACGGAGGGAGGTTCATGCGGGTCATGATTTCTTCGGCGGTGACCCACATTTTGGCTCGCTTTTTGTCGGACGTTTCCAGGTAAAGATTCGTCACAAGTTCCGCCAGTCGCTGATCGTCGATGGCTTCGCGATTGTCGTAGAACCGCTTGATGATTTTCTGCTGATGAGCGGTATAGTCGCGTTTTGCCATTTTGTCCCGTGCGTCCTGCGAGAAAGGTAGACTGGGCGAGTCAGTTGGTTCGCGACTGGGTTCCCGCCTGCGCGGGAATGACGGTGTCGGGGAACTGACAGCCTGCATGAGAAAGACCGTCGTCAGGTCGCCGGTCAGGAACTTCATTCGGCGCTGGTCAGGACGGCTCGTGTGTATTCGCGGTTCAGGCGGGCGATGTTGCTGACGGAGATCTCCGCCGGACAGGCGGCTTCACATTCATACGTGTTGGTACAGGATCCAAAACCTTCTTCATCCATCTGTGCGACCATGCTGAGGACTCGCTGCTTTCGTTCAGGCTGGCCCTGCGGCAGTACTGCCAGTTGGGAAACTTTGGCGGAGACGAACAGCATGGCGGAAGCGTTCTTGCAGGCGGCCACGCAGGCGCCGCAGCCGATGCACGCGGCGGCATCCATTGCGGTTTCCTGACGGTGACCGGGAACCAGGATGGCGTTGCCGTCGGGAGCATTACCGGTACTGACGGAAACATAGCCGCCGGCCCTGATGATGCGATCAAACGCGGAGCGATCCACCACCAGGTCTCGCAGCACCGGAAAAGCGGTCGCTCGCCAGGGTTCGATGGTGATGGTGTCGCCGTTGCGGAATCGCCGCATGTGAAGCTGGCAGGTGGCGGTTCCGCGATCGGGTCCGTGAGCCTGACCGTTGATCATCAGGCTGCACATGCCGCAGATGCCTTCGCGGCAGTCATGATCAAACGCGACAGGCTGTTCACCGCTTTCGATCAGTTGCTCGTTCAGCACATCCAGCATTTCCAGGAACGACATGTGGGTGCTGACGCCGGACAACTGGTATTCATGAAACTGACCGCGAGCATCGGGGCCGGCCTGTCTCCAGACTCGCAGGTTCAGATTCAGCAGCTCAGAACTCATCTACTTGTAGCTCCTTGTCGAAGGATGCACGTATTCGAATGTCAGCGGTTCGCGGTGAAGCACCGGTTCTGCGCCCACACCCTGAAAATCCCATGCGGCGACGTAGCTGAAGTCGCTGTCGTTGCGTTTGGCTTCGCCGTCTTCGTGCTGATATTCCTCACGGAAGTGACCGCCGCAGGATTCTTCGCGATGCAGCGCGTCGACGGCCAGCAATTCGGAGAATTCCATGAAGTCGGCCACTCGACCGGCCTTCTCCAGACTCTGATTCAGAGAATCGCCGGACCCGAGGACTCGCACGTCCTTCCAGAAATCGTCCCGCAAATCGCGAATCCGACTGACCGCTTCCTGCAGGCCGCCGCGTGTGCGAGCCATGCCGCAGTGTTCCCACATGATATGGCCGAGCGACCGATGGAACGAATCGACCGTGCGTGATCCTCTGACGGACAGCAGCCGTCTGATGCGTTCGTCAGCCGCCTGCACGGCTTCCAGACACGCGGGATGATCGTCCGGCACCGGTGGCAGTTTGGTCGTGGCCAGATGATCGCCGATCGTGTAAGGGATCACGAAATAGCCGTCGGAAAGTCCCTGCATCAGAGCACTGGCTCCCAGACGGTTGGCTCCGTGGTCGGAGAAGTTCGCTTCTCCCAGCACGAACAGTCCCGGAACGTTGCTCATCAAATTGTAGTCGACCCACAGTCCGCCCATCGTGTAGTGGACGGCCGGGTAGATCTGCATCGGCACCTCGTACGGATTGTCGGCCGTGATCTTCTGATACATATGAAACAGGTTACCGTATTTCCTGCGGACGGTGTCTTCTCCGTCGCGAACGATGGCATCCCGAAAATCAAGATACACGGCCTTGCCGGTTTCTCCGACGCCATATCCGGCATCGCAGCGTTCCTTGGCGGCCCGGGAAGCGACATCGCGCGGCACAAGATTTCCGAACGACGGATAGCGGCGTTCCAGGAAATAGTCGCGTTCTTCACCAGGAATCTGCGACGGAGGACGCTGGTCTTTCGCCGCTTTCGGCACCCAGACTCGACCGTCGTTGCGAAGGCTTTCGCTCATCAGCGTCAGTTTGGACTGATAGTCGCCGCTGACAGGGATGCAGGTGGGGTGAATCTGAGTGTAGCACGGGTTCGCAAAGTAGGCTCCGCGTCGATGGCAGCGCCACGCGGCGGTGACATTACAACCCTTGGCGTTTGTGGACAGGTAATAGGCATTTCCATAGCCGCCGGTACACAACACCACGGCGTGAGCCAGATGCGTTTCCAACTGGCCGGTCGTCAGATTTCGAACAACGATTCCGCGGGCAACTCCGTCGACGACGATCAGTTCCAGCATCTCCCGACGGGCAAACAATTCGACTTTGCCGGTATGGACCTGCCTCATCATCGCCTGATAACAGCCCAGCAGCAGTTGCTGACCGGTCTGGCCGCGGCAGTAGAATGTTCGGGACACCTGTGCCCCGCCGAACGACCGATTGGCCAGCGTTCCGCCGTATTCGCGAGCGAACGGCACTCCCTGAGCGACGCATTGATCGATGATGCTGTTGCTGATCTGAGCCAGCCGATAGACGTTGGCTTCGCGAGCCCGGTAGTCGCCGCCCTTGACAGTGTCGTAGAACAATCGCCAGATACTGTCGCCGTCGTTGGGATAGTTCTTCGCCGCGTTGATGCCACCCTGAGCCGCGATGCTGTGCGCGCGACGGGGACTGTCCTGAAAACAGAACGACTTCACGTGGTACCCGAGTTCACCGAGCGCCGCGGCGGCCGCTCCGCCGGCGAGTCCCGTTCCGACGACAATGATGCTGAACTTCCGCTTATTGGCCGGGTTTACCAGCTTCATGTTGAAGCGATGCTTGTCCCATTTCGATTCGATGGGGCCTTCAGGCACTCGACCGTCTAAGGTTTCATTCGCCACGGAAAACATAGGAAACCTCGATTGAGGAAATTGTACGTGCGACGCGGCCGGCGATTCGCCGCCGCAGCCGGTACACGGCGGGTGGCCGGCACGAAAACAACAGCGACCGACTCCGTCACAACCGGGATCTGCCACCGAAGCACCCCGGGGATTCAGGATGCTTCAAAAAAATACGGGACTGACTCCTGCAATTGTCCTGATTACGCCGACGCTCTGGCTGATCCTGACCGGCGCCGATCCCGACTTCCCAGGTACTCTCTATTTCAGAAACAGGCCCCACGCAACACACGACAGGAAGCCGAGCGCAATCACCCAGGCAAAGATCCGGCCGGCGCAGCGAATGATGGGGTTCCACTTTGGATGCGACAGACCCAGCGTCTGAAACGCACTGGCGACAGCGTGAAACAAATGGATCCCCAGGAACAAACACCCAAGGGAATAGACGGCTGCGTGCAGCGGATTCTGCAGCACAAGCCGAGCGACCCCGAAGGGATCCGTATGACCATCGTGAGTGACCGAGTCGTAGTCGAGATCAGGGCTTGTGTGCCAGGTCAGGTCCGAAAGATGAACCAACAGAAATCCGAGGACGACAAGTCCGGTCACCATCATCCAGGTGGAGGCGCCGCCACCCGGCAGCGCGAACACACCCTGCTTCGATTCCTTCATCGAATACGTCACCCGCCGCGCCTGGCGATTCATGGCCGCCGTGGAAAACGCCAGGCCGATATGCAGCACGAACAGCGTGAACAAGCCGATTTCCGCGATCTTCAGCAAGCCTTCCTTGCTGTGAAGTGCGTGAGCGTAGTCGTTGTAGGCGGTTTCGCCGGCGAACAGCAAAAAGTTACCGGCCAGGTGGACAACCAGAAAACCGCACAGCAGCAGCCCCGTCATCGCCATCAGGACTTTCTGCCCGACCGACGTCGAGCACGCTCTGACAAACGGAGCACAGGCCGGCACCCGCGACAACCAGACGGCCGGAAGGCTGATAATTCGACTCAAGGCATTCAAGACCCCGCTCCCTAAAGCGTGGGAAGTGCGAAAATCGGTCAACGGGACTGCGGATCCGGCGAAAGTCGCCGCAGTCAGGCGGCGGATTATAGGACCGCAGTTGTGATGTGCAACGACGCGTGCGCTCGTGTCCACGGAAGAGAAGCTGCGGCGTCATTCCCGCGAATTTCGGAACGCGGAGGAATCGTCCCGCGCGGCGGGAACCTGCGAACACGCGCCGCGGAACCGGCGACAGTTGACGGCCGTATCGACGATCGGAACGTTGCACGAACCACAGATGACACAGATACACAGATGTCACAGATACAGGAAACGACGCACGCAGCTTCCGGATGGAACAACGGCGCTGGCATCCGGCGTTGTGTGCGTCGGTGATGTCGCTCGGGACCGGTCGGTGCATTGACGAATGCCGACACAGCGGGCACGATGAAGCCCTGCCAGCCCGGTTTTCCCTCCCTTCTCTCGAAAGGCTCCGTCGATGTCTCCCGCCAACGACTCAAAATCCGGTTCCCCGGCCTCAGCGGTTTCGCGTCGCGCGTTCGTTGGAACGTCGGCTGTCGCCGCGGCCGCGATCTCCTCGCTGCATCCTGCCTCCGCGGCATACGTCAGCAACCGGCAGGACAACGTCGTCGTCGGACTCATGGGACTCAGCCGCGGCATGTCGCTGGCGGAAACGTTCGCGGCGACTCCCGGAGTGACGATCAAGTACCTGTGCGAAGTCGACAGCAACCGGCTGCAGGCCGCGGTTCAGTCGCTGAAAAGCAAGGTCGACAACGAGATTCAGACGACAGGAAACTTTCGCGAGATCCTGAATGATCCGGACGTCGACGCTCTGGTCTGCGCGGCTCCGAATCACTGGCACGCGCCGGCATCCATACTGGCCTGCAACGCCGGCAAGCACGTGTATGTGGAAAAACCGTGCAGCCACAATCCGTGGGAAGGAGAAATGCTGGTCAAAGCCGCTCGAAAGAACAACCGCTGCGTGCAGATGGGCAACCAGCGTCGCAGCGCGGAAAAGATCATGGCCGCCATCAAAATGCTGCACGAAGGCCGCATTGGAGAAGTCCACTACAGCCGAAGCTGGTACGCCAACCTGCGAGGTTCCATCGGCAGGGGAACTCCCGCCGACGTGCCGCCGCATATCGACTATGACCTGTGGCAGGGCCCCGCTCCGCGGCTGCCGTACACGTCCAACCGGCTTCACTACAACTGGCACTGGGGCTGGCATTTCGGCAACGGAGAACTCGGTAACAACGGAGTTCATTCCATCGACCTTTCGCGCTGGGGCCTGAACGTCGACTTTCCCGTTCGAGCCGTATCCTCCGGAGGACGCTACTTCTTTGACGACGACCAGCAGACTCCCGACACGCATCTGGTGTCGTTCGAATTCGAAGGCGGCAAGCAGATCATGTGGGAAGGTCTGAGCTGCAATCGGATGGGAATTGACGGCGAATCGTTCGGGACATCCTTCCACGGCGACAACGGCAGCCTGAAACTGTCGAGCTGGGGTTATGCCGTCTACGATCAGAAGGGAAAGGAACTGGAAAAGGACGATGCCGGTGCCGCCGACGCTGCTCACGTCGCCAACTTCATCGAAGCCATCCGCGCCGACGACCCGACGCTGCTGCATTCCGAGATTGCCGAAGGCCACAAGTCGACGCTGCTCTGCCACCTGGGCAACATCGCTCAGCGGACCGGAGACGCTCTGACCTGCGATCCTGCAAACGGCCACATCATCGGAAACGACGAAGCCGCGAAGCTGTGGAAGCGAGAATACGCCGAAGGCTGGGAACCCACCGTCTGAACCCGCGGCGACTCCGGGCGACACGGTCGCCGTTCCCTTGAATTGATGCCGTCTCCGTGTTCCGCAGCGCAAACCGGGCAGTCCTCTTTAGGTGACGGAAGGTTTGCCAGCAGATGAACACAGAATGCGCCGTTCAGGCTGGCGGAACGGTGTCCGGCCTGGCACAGGACGTCGCTGCCCACGGCTGCCAGAACGGCGGCCTCCATTGCGATCGCCGTCTGTAACCGCTTCGAGCACAGCCGGTTTCACGGATCAACGACTCGTCATGAATGAATCCCAGCTTCGATTCTGAATCCGGAGGCCGTGGAGCTCCGGATACATCGAAGACCGTCGACGAATGCAGCGGATATCTTCATTGGACTCGAGGAGCCGGAGAAACATGGGCCGGAGAATTCGTTCTGCACACAAGTCATCCCCGGTGCGACTACGATGCAACAATGCGGCTCCTGAAGATTCGCTGCTGAACAATAGGCAGACGCCACCATGTCAGCCAAAGAACTGCTCCGGGGAAGAGCAAGTGGGCAACGCCTGCCTGCGTCTCGTCCGTTGGTCGTTGATCGGATCGGATTCGCTGGCGGCATTCGGGCTGAAGAGTCCGGGCAGTCGATTGCGTGTTGCGGACTTCCACTGCGGCGTTACACGCACAGGGCGATCAACTCGATCCCGAACGATGCCGGTGTCGCAGCGAACGCAGGACGGGTTAACCCCGATGCGATTTCTGCCAGGGACGCACGACAAGTCGGCAGCGGACCCGAACCCAGCACGGTACTTCAATCCCAGCTTCTCGCACTTCGTGGCCTGGCAGAGGCGGTCTCGATGACGTGTGGGACGGGAAAGAGGGAAGGCCCTGTATTGAGTCAACCACGGGAATGTCGTGGTGCTGGGACAGCTGTAAGACCTGCGGACCGCTGAAGACGGGGCGAAATGCAAACTTTGTCGACGGGCGGCTGACGAGCGAGAGTTGCTCGTCGACCGGTCCGCCGTCCCTGAGCGGGCGGCTGGCGACGTGTTCTGACGGCACGGCGGTTGGCTTCGGTCACTCGGGGCGAATGATCCGTGATGGATTGGGCAGCGCACTGTGAACATGAAATTGTCAAGTTGCGGTGAAGATCGGTCAGGCCGGTCTTTTCAAAACGCCATAGGCGGGCTATACCGCGCTTGGTGAATCGTCAGACCGCGATGTTTCGCGGCAGGGATGATTCGTCGATCACCGCAATCCTCATCAGGGCAGGGAGCCTGACGATGAAGCGCAGCATGGAAGTCGTTACCGCCGGTATCGTTTTGTTCGCCGGCGGATCTCTGGCTGGCCGGTTCATTCAGCCGCAGCCGGCTGCTTCGTCAGCGCCGGAGGTTGCATCAGCCCTCGAAGCTGGCACACCGAAATCGCTGCCGACAGACGCATTCGAGCCGCAACCAGGCGCGATCCCCGAAGCCTTCACAGAGTTCAGTGACGCCAGCGACGACTTCGTGACTCACGAGCGGGCCGGAGTTGTCAGGACAGTGAGCGCGACCGGAGTGCCGCATAGGAACGACGATCGAATCCGTGAGTTGGTCCGGCAGCACTTTCCCGACGCGGATGCTCAGACGATCGAGATCTGGTGTGAGGAATATGCCGGTATTCCCGTCGCTGATGCGGAATTCCTGCTACAGCAGCAAAAGCAGTTTCGGTCTTCGCTGGAAGTTTCTTCCGGCGACCTATTTCGTGCGGACGACGGCCTTGACGTCGAAGCGAGCGATCCGGCTTCCCCGGCGGACGAAAGCCTGACATCGGCGGCGATGATTCAGCAGCCCGACCGGCGCGTTCAGATCCGGCGGGACAACGAAGCAAATCGGACGACGATCGGATTCCGGCAGCGCGAGCTGATTACGCTGCCGGCAGCTCTTCGTCGATTTAGTGGCGGTGAATCCAGTGGCGACGGCACTGCCGTCTTCGATTTCCGTGCCGGGCGACTGATCTGCACCGGTCGGCCACTGGATGTTGCCATCGATGGACGTCCGGAACTGATGTTTGCCCTGGGCTCCGGCGATATGTTCACGCGTTGCGGCGCGCTGGAACGGCTGGATGACGGTCGGCTGGGCTTCCGGACACCGTCGGGAGAACTGGCCCTGGTCGACAGCCCGGTCATTCCGGAAAACGCCGCGGCGATCACGGTGGATGAAGCGGGGTGCGTGACCTGCGAAGTCGATGGTGAGCACCACGACGTCGGCTGCATTCGCCTGGCGCGACTTGCGGATCTGAGTCGGCTGGCAAGCGATGACGGTGTGCTGTTTTCGATGTCTGGTGCGTCAGGCGAGTTCGAACTCGTGGAAGCAGCCGGCGCGGTGAAATCGGGAATGCTGGAGTTGTCCAACGGCAGCAGCGACGAAGAATGAGTCTTCGCCGGTCCGGCCGGGATGATGAACCTCGACGCGTCGTTCACCGTTTTGTGAGCAGCCGTTCGCGCTGTGTCGAGGGCAAATGTGGTGATTGGGCGGGTGCGGACGAATTCGTTCGATGCGTTCGTGGCTTTGCGGGACCGGGGACTCGACATCGCTGGATTTCAGCGGTAGCATCGCAAGCCTCCCCCCGCCGGATTCCCGCCTATGAATCACGACTTTCGCATTCCCGTCCTGCCGTTCGCCGCGTGGCTGCTGATCTGCACTTCGACGGCCAGCAGTCAGCCTCCCAAGGGCGATCCTCCGCCGGCTCCCGTCAGCGTGGCCGACGTGGTTGAACAGCAGATCAGCGAAACGTACACGGTCGTCGGCACGGTGATGCCGGCTCGGCGAAGCGTCGTCGGCAGCGCGGTTGACGGGCGCGTGATCGAATTTCCCGTCGTGAATGGCGACGCGGTGAAGGCCGGAGACACGCTGGCTCGTGCCCGGACGGAGATGCTGGAACTGCAGCTTGCCGCGGCCGAAGCGGAACTTGTTGTCCGGCAGCAGGAACTGGCCGAACTGCAGAACGGCACCGAACCGGAAACCATCGCCAATCTGGGTGCTCAGATGCGAGCAGCCTCGGCGCTGCGCGATTTCACAAAGGCCGAATACGACCGCATTGCCAGCCTGTTCCAGCAGAACAAGGCAGCAACGCAAAGCGACGTTGATGCCAAGCTGTCTGCGTCGCTGGCCGCCGATCAGGACTATCTTGCGGCCCGGGCTCTGTACGAACAGGCCGTGAAGGGGCCGCGGGAGGAACGAATTGCTCAGGCACAGGCGCGGGTGGCGATTCAGGAGGCCGTTGTCGGCGAATTAAAGGAGCAGATTGACCGGCACACGTTCGTGGCTCCGTTTGACGGTTTCGTCGTGACCGAACATACGGAAGTCGGCCAGTGGGTGGCTCGCGGCGATCCCATCGCTGAAGTCATTCAGCTAAGTGAAGTCGATGTGCAGGTGTTTACGCTGGAAGAACAGATTCGCGACATGCGCGTCGGTTCCGATGTCCGAGTTGAAGTTCCCGCCGCCCGAGAATCCGAATGGAACGGCAAAGTCCACCGCATCATTCCTCAGGCGGACGTCCGTTCGCGAACGCTGCCGGTGGAAATTCGCATCACAAATCACATTCAGGACGGAATCCCCGCTCTGAAGTCCGGCGCGTTCGCTCGCGTGCATCTGCCGACGGGACAGCAACAACTGGTGATGCTGGTTCCCAAGGACGCTCTGGTACTAGGCGGCGAAGAACCACTGGTCTACGTTCTGGAACCGGCCGAAGAAGGCAAGCCGGCCAGCGTGCGGGAGGCCGTGGTGACGCTGGGCATCAGCAAGGGCAACAGTATCCAGGTGACGGGACCGATCCGGGCCGGAGACCGCGTGGTCGTGCGGGGCAACGAACGGTTGAAGAATGGCCAGACCGTGACTGTGCTGGAATAACGCAGAACGCGGCGTGTCGGCGGGAGATCGGCCGAAGAGTCGTCGTCCCGGCTGGCGCGCGTCTTCGGGCAGATCGGGCGACAGATCTGGCGGACCGGATGGTCAATTCGTTTCAAGAGGCACACAACCAAGATGTCACTCGTCGAATCATTCGTAAGAAACCCGGTCAAGGTGGCCGTCGGCGTATTGATCGTTGCTCTGTTCGGCACCGTGTCATTCATCAACATGCCGAAGCAACTGACTCCGCGAGTGCTGCGGCAGGTGCTGTCCATCGAAACCGCGTGGCCCGGAGCCAGCCCGCAGGAAGTTGAACGCGAGATCGTGCTGGAACAGGAGGAGCAGCTTCAAAGCGTTGAAGGTGTGGTGAAGCTGACTTCCACGTGCAGCGATTCCAACGGACGGATTCTGATGGAGTTCGTCGTCGGCACGGACATGCACGAAGCGCTGCTGCAGGTCAGCACCGCTTTGCAGCAGGTTCGCGAATATCCGCCGGACGCACGCGAGCCGCGGATTCGACTGTCCGATTCGTCGGATTCGCCCATTGCCCGGTACTTCCTGAGCCCGATTCCTCCCGGAGCGGACGCGATCAGAGCCGTTCAGGAAGCGTACCCGGAACTGCGGGAGCCTCTGGAACCGGTCCGGCTGACGAACAACCCCGGCCTGGCACTGCTGCGGCTGGACCGGCTGGTTCGCGAATATGGTGATAGGTATCCGGAACTGGTCGAGCTGCAGCCGCCGCCGGTCGACCTGTCAAAGATGCAGCGGTTTGTGGAAGACAATGTCGCGACCCGCCTGGCGCGTGTTCCCGGAGTCGCCGACGCATACGTCTATGGAGGAGCCGAAGAGGAACTGCAGGTCATCGTCGATCCGGAACAACTGGCGTCGCGGCAACTGACGATCGCTCAGGTTCGCGATGCCCTGCAACGGCAGAACAAGGACACGTCCGGCGGAGAATTCTGGGAAGAAAAGCGGCAGTACGGCGTCCGGATTCTCGGCCAGTTTCGCAGCACCGACGATGTCAAAAGTCAGTTGCTGGCCGTTCAGGATGGTCAGCCGGTGTACGTGGGCGACGTCGCGGAAGTGAAACTCGGTTTCAAAAAGCCGGATAGTTTTTCGCGACGTTATGGAACTCGCAGCATCGGCGTCGGCATCCAGCGCACCGCGGAAGCCAACGTATTGGAAGTCATGGACGAACTGCGGATCGCGGCGGCCGAAATCAACGAAACGGTCCTGAAGCCGCGCGGCCTGGAACTGTTTCAGCAGTACGACGAAACCGAATACATTCACTCGGCCATCGGCCTGGTTCAGCAGAACATCTTCATCGGCGGAGCCCTGACGATGATTGTGCTGATGCTGTTCCTGAACCGCAGTTCCCTTGCGATCATCGCGACGCCATTCATCGCGGGAACGGCACTGGCGGCAGCGTACGTGTCTCCGTGGTACTTCATCGCCACGCTGGCCATCATCATCGTGGTCGGCTTCCATTCCGCTCGCGGAGCCCTGGTTGTCGGACTGGCGATCCCTACCAGCATCATCGGAACGTTTCTGATGATGGGACTGCTGGGCCGGTCTCTGAACGTCATCAGCCTGGCGGGAATGGCGTTCGCCGTCGGGATGCTGGTGGACAGCGCTGTCGTGGTTCTGGAGAACATCTTTCGTCGGCACGAAAACGGCGAACGCCCGTTTGTCGCGGCCGTTCGCGGAACGGAAGAAGTCTGGGGCGCTGTTGTCGCGTCGACTCTGACAACCATCGCCGTTTTCCTGCCGGTCCTGTTCGTGGAAGATGTTGCGGGCCAGTTGTTTCGAGACATCGCACTGGCCATCAGCTGCGCGATCGGGCTGTCGATGGTGATTTCGTTCACGCTGATACCGGCACTGTCAGCAAGGCTGTTTCGTGAACAGCCCGTTCCATCTGGCGCGGATCCGGGCGGGCGATCTTCGATTCACGCGTCAGGAAAAGCGGGATCGGCCAACGGTGCCGGCGCGCATGCCGGCAAGCACGCTTCAACAGCCGGCGTGGCGTCCCGTGCGAATCCGCTGATGAAGCTGTTGAAATGGATGGGGCACGGTTTCATCAACGGCGTCGTCGGCGTCAACGAATGGGTTCTGCGGGGCACAGTGCGGTCGCTGGCCGTGATCACACTCATTGTCGGCGCGGCGGTGGGATTGTCGTACATCATGTGGCCGGACGTGGATTACCTGCCGACCGGCAATCGAAACATGATCATCGGCAACATGTCGTTTCCGCCGGGCTACAACGTCGACGAGATGATGCACATCGGAGACACACTGGACGAAGAACTGCGGCCGTACTGGGACACGATGCCGGGAACTCCGGAAGCGGCCGCTCTGGATGCCCCGGTGATTGACGACTACTTCTTCTTCGGTCGCCGCGGTTCGATCTTTCTGGGACTGCGATCTGCCGACAGTGATCGTGTGAACGATCTGATTCCGGTGGTGCGGCGGCTGAGCGAAAAGATCCCGGGCGCGCAGGTGCGAGCATCGCCGACCAGCCTGTTCGAACGCGGGCTCAGCGGCGGCCGGTCGATCGACATCGAAATCGCCGGTCCAAACCTGAAGCGACTGGTCGAACTGGGCCGTCGGATTCTTGGTGACGTGAATCGTGTGATGCCGGAGGCTCAGGCCATGCCTCAGCCCAGCCTGGATCTTTCCAGTCCGGAGATTCACGTCAAACCGCTGCTGGTTCAGACCGCGGAAATGGGCTTAAATTCCACGGACCTGGGATACACGGTGGATTCGCTGCTGGACGGCGCCTACGCGGGCGACTACTTCGTCGGCGGCGACAAGGTCGACCTGACCATCAAGGGCACCGAAAAGTCCGCTCAGGTCACTCAGGATATCGAGATCCTTCCCGTCGCGACGCCGTCCGGTCAGCTTGTTCCACTGGCAGCTCTGGCCCGAGTTTCGCTCGAAAGCGGCCCCGAACAGATCATGCGCCGCGAACGCCAGCGAGCCATCACGATCAGCGTGTCTCCGCCGGCGGAAGTTCCGCTGGAAGAAGCCATGACGGCCATCACGGAACAGATTCTCGCTCCCCTTCGAGCCGAAGACGCGCTTCGCGGCGGATACACGATTTACCTGTCCGGAACCGCCGACCAGTTGCGGCAGTCCTGGGAATCACTGAAGTGGAATCTGATCCTGGCTCTGGCGATCACTTACCTGCTGATGGCCGCGCTGTTTGAATCGTGGCTGTATCCGTTTGTGATCATTTTCACCGTTCCGCTGGGAGCGGTTGGCGGACTGCTGGGACTGAAGATCCTGAACCTGTTCATGTTCCAGGCTCTGGACGTGCTGACGATGCTGGGATTCGTGATTCTGATCGGTACGGTCGTAAACAACGCGATTCTGATCGTGCATCAGTCGCTGATCCACATGCGTGAGGAAGGGATGGCTCCCGACCTTGCGATTCCCACGGCCGTTCGCAGCCGAATTCGGCCAATCTTCATTACCACAGGGACCACTGTTCTGGGACTGCTGCCGCTGGTGATCTTTCCCGGCGAAGGCAGCGAACTTTATCGCGGTCTGGGAAGTGTGGTTCTGGGCGGACTGGTCGCGTCGACAATGTTCACGCTGGTTCTGGTGCCGACGGTGTTTGCGATTACACTTCGTGCCCGCAGTTGGCTGTTTGGCGCGGAAACCGCCGGGTTGTTCAGCCATGCACACGTCGATCCGTCGGACGCGGCAACACGCGGATTCGATGCCGTCGGCTCAGAAATCGATGACGTCGATTCCGAAACCGAAGCGGAAGTTGAAGAAGAAGCACTCGCGACGTAGCGCGCCGGACCACGCGATTCCGCGATATTCCGGCCGGCAGGAAAATGGCCCGACGCCAGCCGCCGCAGCGCCGCCCCAGGCTTCCTGTTCTTCCGGCTCCTCAGTCGCCGCCGCGGTACACGCGGTTGACCGAATATTCATCTCACGATTCCAGTCCCCTATCCCTTCAGGCATCCTCTCATGCCGAAATCCACGATCGTTCGAATCGGCCTGATCCAGATGTCCTGCGGCAGTGAACCCGCCGACAACCTGGATCGTTCGATCGCGCAGATTCGGTCCGTCGCGGAACAGGGTGCTCAGGTCATCTGCCTGCAGGAAGTCTTCAATACGCAGTATCCCTGCCAGTCAGAAGATCACGGCAACTTTGAACTCGCTGAACCCATTCCCGGTCCGACGACGGCGGCGATGTCAAAGATCGCTGCAGAACTGGGCGTTGTGATCGTAGTGCCGATCTTTGAACGCCGGGCTCACGGGCTGTACCACAATTCCGCCGTCGTGATCGACGCGGACGGCAGCACCGCGGGGCTGTATCGCAAGATGCACATTCCCGACGATCCGCTGTACTATGAAAAGTTTTATTTTACGCCTGGAGATCTGGGCTTCCTTGCGTTTGAAACGAAGTTCGCCAGAGTCGGCGTTTGCATCTGCTGGGACCAGTGGTATCCGGAGGCCGCTCGACTGACTGCGATGAAAGGTGCTGAATTGCTGTTCTATCCAACTGCCATCGGCTGGATTCCGGGAGAACGCGAGCAATACGGCGAGAGTCAGTATTCGGCATGGCAGACGATCATCCGAAGCCATGCGATCGCCAACGGCCTGTTCGTCGGAGCGCCCAATCGTGTCGGAACCGAAGGACAGATTCAGTTCTGGGGCGGATCATTTATGGCTGACCCGTACGGCAAGGTCGTCGATCAGGCGTCTCACGATCAGCCGCAGAATCTTGTCACGGAATGTGATTTGTCACTGATCAACACGGCTCGCACGCACTGGCCATTCTTCCGCGACCGACGTATCGATGCCTTCGGTGACCTGCAGCAGCGCTGGCTGGACGGCGGATCATGACCGTCACTTCCGTCCGTCGACGGAGCCGCTGGGCGAAATCTCACGCGGCAGTTAACGTTGAGCAGCGTTCCGGAGACTGATGCGTGATGCGTTGTTCGTGCGGCAATGTTGTGTTGGTGAAGGACCTGCACGACAAGAAGTGCGGTGGTACCGTTCGTTGTTTCGCTTCCCGTAGCATTACGTCACTCCTGTCGAATGACTCTGCAACAAGACGCTGGCTGAGAGGCTTCTGACATTGGCAACTCCGACTGAGCTTTCCGAATTCACAACGATCACAACGCTGCCCGTGCAGTGGGGCGACATGGACGCCTTCGGGCACGTCAATAACGTCGTGTATTTTCGCTGGTTCGAATCGGCTCGCATCGAGCTGCTGGACCACTTCAATTCCGACGTCACGATGGAGACCGGAGGACTCGGGCCGATTCTGGCTTCGATCAAGTGCGACTATCGCCGACAGCTTCATTTTCCGGACACCATCCACGTCGGTTCCCGAGTCGGGCGACTCGGCAGCACCAGCGCGGAAATCGTGCACGCCGTCTATAGTCAGAAGCAGTCCGCGATCGTGGCGGAGGGGACGTCGGTGATTGTCATCTTTGACTATGCCGCGAATCGCCCGGTCAGGATTCCCGAAGCACTGCGACAGCGATTTCAGCAAACCGGCGAGTGAGCCGCGGGCTCGTTTATGGTGCGACGAGTCCCGTTTTGCAGGATGGCGGAGTCGCGCGATCCAGGAAGGATGCCGGAGTCGGCCTGTGTTCCAGGCCGACTCCGGGTACCGCTACGAGTTTCCGGCAGCCGCGGCTTCGCGGGACGATGACTGAGCCGCGGTGACTCGATCGCTGTCCGCTTTGTTCAGCGCCTGCAGGTAGGCGTTCGCCGCCGCGTCGATGATGTCCGTGCTGACACCCTTGCCGGCGTAGTGTCGACCATTGACGTTGATCGTAACGCGAACTTCGCCCAGGGCATCCTTGCCTTCCGAGACACTGCGAACGCTGAAATCTTCCAGCCGCGCGGTCAGTTCCATGATGCGTTCCATAGCGCGAAACACGGCGTCGATCGGGCCGTCTCCCGTTGCCGCGTCGCACAGCACGGGCTGATCTTCGCACTGCAGCTCAATCGTGGCGGTGGGAATCGCCGACGTGCCGGCCGACGTGTGAAAGCTGACCAGTTTCCAGCGTTCCGGAGCGTCCACCATCCGGTTCTCGACCAGCGCGACAATGTCCGAGTCGTAAACTTCCTTCTTCTTATCAGCCAGCGCGATGAAGTCGTCGAACGCCTTCTGAATGGCCGCGTCGTCCAGATCGAACCCCAACTGAACGACACGATCACGAAACGCGTGACGTCCGCTGTGTTTGCCCAGCACCAGATTCTGTCCGACGTAGCCGACATCTTCCGGACGCATGATTTCGTAGGTCGTCCGTTCCTGCAGCATTCCGTGCTGATGAATGCCCGCTTCGTGAGCGAACGCGTTCTGTCCGACGATCGCCTTGTTGCGCTGCACTTTCATGCCGGTAATCGACGAAACCAGATGGCTGGTCGGATACAGCTTTTCGGTCCTGATGCCTGTCGTGACTCCGTAAAAATCACGGCGCGTCTTCAGCGCCATGACAACTTCTTCCAGAGCCGCATTGCCCGCTCGTTCGCCCAGACCGTTGATCGTGCATTCGATCTGCCGCGCGCCGGCTTCGACAGCGGCCAGGCTGTTGGCGACGGCCAGTCCCAGGTCGTTATGACAATGAGTGCTGATGACGGCCTGTTCGATGTTGGGAACATTCTGCTTCAGATGCGAAATGACCTTGAAGAAGTGATTCGGCGTGGCGTATCCGACGGTGTCCGGAATGTTCACCGTGGTGGCTCCGGCGGCGATCGTCTTTTCAACGACTTCGCACAGAAAATCCAGCTCCGTGCGAGCGGCGTCTTCGGGCGAGAACTCGACGTCGTCGCAGAATTCCTTCGCCGACTTCACCGAAGTAACAGCGCGTTCGATGATTTGAGCCTTGTCCATCTTCAGTTTGAATTCACGATGAATCGCGCTGGTGGCCAGAAACACGTGAATCCGTCGCTTTTGTGCTCCGGCCAGAGCCTCCTTGACGCGCTGAATGTCGTCTTCCCGGCAGCGAGCCAGCCCGCAGATTGTGGTGCGATCACCAAACCGGGCGGCGATCTGCTGGACGGCTTCAAAGTCGCCGGGAGACGCGATCGGAAAACCGGCTTCAATGACGTCGACGCCCAGTTCCACAAGCGCCCTGGCAACTTCCAGCTTTTCACGCGTGTTCATGCTGCAGCCAGGTGACTGCTCGCCGTCACGCAGTGTCGTGTCAAAAATGATGATGCGGTCGCCGGACATCAGTGGGACTCCGATGGTAATGGGCCAAACAAAAAACCCTGAGGCAAAGACCTCAGGGTTGGGACATTTTCGTCTGCTGCAAACGTACCTGAGGCGGGCTTCACAACGGAAGCAGAAGGAGGCTCAGGCTAAGTCGTGGAATGCTCATAGCAAAATCGGGACACAGAGCAGGAACAACAGGTTCGCAGGATGGAAATGTAATTGTCATCTCTTCCGACTTCAAGCCGGGAATCGAGCGAACCACTGGTTCGCTGGTTCGCGAAACCACCGGTTCGGTGGCATCCCGATCAAAGTATGGTTCGGCGGCGTGGTCGTGTTTCGCCGAGGCACGCTCTCCCGCCGCGACTCTTGAAGAATTGGCTCATCCGGAAATGGTGGTGTTGATTCAGCAGCGTTTTCAGGCCCGGCGGGCCGACACAATCTGTGCCGGTGACGTGAGCCATCGGTCAGATGCCGAATTCCTGCCCAAAACCCCGGAAGGGCGATCCATGCTTAAACGCAGTGAATGTGTCGGCCGTTCAGGCCTGCGGACGCGGAGGCACCAGCTTCCGGAGCCTGTCGGCTCCGGCTGACGTTGTACCTGCCCTCCGGGCATCAACAACCGGAAACGCGAGGTTGTCGGCTCGCAACGTCAGATGCGTTCGAAGTATCCGCAGGAATGTCGGCGAACATCAGCAAACCTTCATCGACCGATCCTTCCGCAACACCCCCATTCCCCGGAACAGCCGAAAAAATCGCGAGGTTCCGTTTCGGGCGCGGCAGGACAGGTGCTGCAATCTCGGTGAGACTGAGGTACAAATCCAGACGATCGAAATCACGGTCGCGGCAGTGCCCGATCAAGGCCGCTGATCTCAGAAGACGGGTGTTTTCATGGCGTTGTGTCCCGATGGAAGTTCCTGGCAGCGCATGCTGGACGGAACGGCGACCGCGCAGGAGCGGTCATCATTCCGGTCGCATCTGGACGAGTGCGGCGACTGTCGCCGGCGATTTGAAACATTCGCCGATCAGGAGACTCTTGACGGCCATTCGCAGTCAGGCGCCGAGCGCGATCATGCTCGTTCGCAAACGCTGATGCCTGCCAGTGACACACCGGTCACGCAGCGGGGCATCGCGGCAACTTCCGCGCGCGAAGACCGTGTTTCCGGAGTTTTCGGGAACTACGTTCTGCTGAACGAAATCGCTCGCGGCGGAATGGGTGTCGTCTATCGAGCGCGGCAGACGACTCTGAATCGCGTCGTCGCCCTGAAGATGATCAGTTGCGGCGAACTGGCGTCTCGTGAGGAAGTCGAACGATTTCTCGGAGAAGCTCGTGCGGCGGCGAATCTGCAGCACCCGAATATCGTTGCGATCCACGAGATCGGCGAACAGGACGGCCGGCACTATTTCTCGATGGACTTCGTCGAAGGTGCCAGTCTCGCGGAACGAATTCAGGAAGCTCCGCTGCCCGCTATGACGGCTGCACGCTACATGGCCACCGTCGCCGAGGCGATGCACTTCGCTCATTCGAAGAACATCATTCACCGCGATCTCAAGCCGTCGAACATTCTGATCGACCGGTCCGACCAGCCGCGAGTCACGGATTTCGGACTCGCAAAACGGCTGGATACGGATTCTGAACTGACCGGCGTCGGCGTGGTGATTGGCAGCCCGAGTTATATGTCTCCGGAGCAGGCGTCCGGTGGTCAGCGGAAAGTGTCGGCGGCCAGCGACATCTACTCGATGGGCGCGACGCTGTACGCATTGCTGACGGGCAGGCCTCCGTTCCGCGCGGAGTCCGCTGTCCAGACTCTGATTCAGGTCACGCATTCTGAGTGCGTTCCGCCGCGGCTGCTGAATCCGGCGATCCCGCGTTCTCTGGAAGTGATCTGCCTGAAGTGTCTGGAGAAGGATGCCGAACGACGCTATCGAACGGCCGGGGATCTGGCGGAGGACCTGCGACGGTTTCTGGCCCATCAGCCCATTCTGGCGCGGCCCGCGAGCTGGTTCGAGCGAGCGGGAAAGTGGTGCCGGCGCAAGCCTGCTCTGGCGGCCGTTCTGGCGATGCTGTTTCTTTCTGTGACGCTGGGCGCCGCCGGTGTCGTGACGCAATGGCGCCGCGCGGAGTCCGCGCTTGTCGAAGCCCGCCAGCAGCGCGACAGAGCGCGCGAAAGCGTTGTTGAAGCAATCCGCGCGCGGAATATCTCCGAAACGGATCTTCAGCACGCCATGGATGCGATCGATGAATACTTCGTTCGCATCAGTCAGAACGACCTTCTGAACGTTGCCGGCATGATGCCGCTGCGCAGGGAACTGCTGACCGAGTCCACGGTTCTGTACGAGAAACTCTATTCGGCGCACCAGGAGGTTCACGTCGCGAATCACCTGTCGCACGTGTACCAGTATCTGGCCAACATCAACACGGATCTGGGGCTTCCCGAACAGGCACTGGCGGCGAATCTGCGCAGTCTGGAACTTCGGCAGGTGTCCGCCGCCGCGCTGCCTGACAGTCACGCTCAGCTTTCGGCGCTTGCCGTCAGTTATCGCAACACGGGTCAGTCGCTGGAACGCATGGGTCGGTCGGAAGAAGCGGCGACGATGTTTCAGGAAGGAGATCTGCTGGCAAAGCGGCTGCTCAGAGATCATCCGGAGGTGCTGAAGTATCACGTCTATTCGGTTATCAGCGACGAACTCACGGCGGGCATGTTCGCGCGGCAGGGCGATCTGACGACGGCCGTACTGCGCTGCCGCTCCGGGATCGCGCAGCTTGAAGCCTTCGCGGAGGCTCATCCGGATCCGGCCGTCTTCGATCACAATCTGCGGCATGATTACGCGATCGCACACAACATCTACGTGACGCTGGCCGATCTGCAGATTCAAGTTGAACGAACCGGCTGCGATCGACACGCTGCTGATGGCCGCGGACAATTGGCGGCGGCTTCAGTCGGTCAACCCCGCAGAGTTCGATCTTTCGCAATCGATGGCGGAAACGCAGAATCGAATCGGCCGATGGTACCGGGTCTCCGGGCGACTCAGCGAAGCACGCGACGCTCTGGAATCCGCGCGGTCGCTGATGGAAGACGTGGCTCGCGACAACCCGGACGTTCCCGGATACGCAGCCGTCTTGGCGGCCACACAAGCGGAACTTCTGTTGCTGGACAGCTCAGAAGATCCGTCGCGCGAACCCCGCTGATTGGTCAACCGCGACGATCGGCGGGCGACGGCTGAAGAGCGTCGGCTGAAGGGCGTCGGAACGACCCCGATTGCTCTCAGCGGCCACGCTCGTCAACGCTGCTATTCAGCCGGATTTCATTCGGAGGAACCCGACAGTTGATGCGAAAAGTCTTTCCCGCATTGAACTCGAATCGGCGGCTTCATCGTTCAGCCGGAGTTCCGACAGGTTTGCGTTGCAGAATGTGCATCCCAGCGTTTCGACGTGAAATCGCACGAAGTCAGCCCACTCCGGCGGCAGAATTCCCAGAATCGATTTGCCAAGTGTCGTGCGCTTCGGACAGGTGGGTCGCTGCGATTCCCAGACAGACGTCAGCAGGCCCGTCGTCGCAGCATCTGAGAAGTGATCATCAGCGGAACCTCCGGCATCGCGCACGAACCGTGCCAGGCGTTCGATCAGGCGGTGTCTTGTGACGGCGACTTCGTTTTCCGTAAGCCTCAGGACGTCCGCCAGCTCCTTGTTGCGGCAGCCGGCGTAAAACAGTCCTTCAGCAATCTTGAGATCGCGGAATTTTTCCGATCGCTGCAGACTGGCCGCGAGTTCACGGATCGCGGCCGCGAGGACACCAAAGTCGCGGTGCAGGGCTTCGTCCCGGCGAGCGTACCAGCTTGCGTGCATGTCGGGAGCGGCCGCGTGCTGAAACGGGTCGCCGGAATCCGCTGTCGTCCCCTGAAAAGCGCACACGGGCACTTCCCGGTTTCGTCCCTGACGCCGGTAGTGATCGACAATTCGGCGCCGGAGAATTCGAAACAGGAATGACTCCAGTTCGCATTGTTCACGGAACTCATCCATCGCCTTCAGGAATGCGATGAACGTTTCCTGAACCAGATCTTCAGCGGTCGCAGTCTGATCCACCTGCTGCCGGGCGAACGCCATCAGTCGCTTTTCGAAGCGCGCAACGAGTGAATTCCAGCCGTCGTGATCGCCGGCTCGAACGAGCTCCAAAAGGTGCGTGTCCGCTTCGTTCATTCAACTCATCAACGTCAGCGCGCCGACTCCCAGGACCGCTGCGCCGCAGATCAGCAGGCGTCTGCGGTAATAGCCCTGAGTCAGCAGGTTCAGGCTGATGCACAGCAGCACTGTCACAGCGAAAAGCACGGCCAGACTGACGCCAACCGAAAAACGCCGCTGTTCACTGACACTTGCGACGTGCCGAGCCTGAGCAAGGGCAGGTGCGATGCGGGAAGCAGAAACATCCAGCAGCACCGCTTCCCGCCAGACATCGCCGTACGGACGAGACAGTTTCTGCGCAAACCGGTCGACGACAAGCGATTCGTCAACGGTGATCGAATCTCCGCCGGGAACGGCCAGCCGGCACTTGTGTTGGGCGTCCAGCATGGCCAGCCGGCGCGCGTCTTCTTCCGATGACACCAATTGCCCGGAATAGCCAACCACGAAGCGCTGCTGCGGACGAGCCGAAACAAACGCATCGAATTCCTCAACCCACGGTTTCTGAATGTAGTTGACGCTCACCTGAGCCGATCCGTTTGTCGTTTCAATGTGACAAATCAGTTCGCCTCTGATCTGTTCCGACGGCTCGTCGCCTTCAGCCGTTTGAATGTGTTCGTCGACAGAATGCAGAGACAGCCGGACGGCGCCACGTTCGACCGTCGGTGCTGATTCCCGTCGGCCGAGCGAGTTTCCGGATACTCGCACTTCGCTCACGGGGAACTCGGCTCGCAACTGTTCCGCGAACCGCTGCAGCACGTCATTTCCGGCGGAAGCGTCATACACCATGAGGTAAGCGGGAGATGTCAGCCGGATATCTGCCGGCCCGCTGTGTTCGTTGTCGGCGATGCCCGCATCTTCAGTGGAAGCGTCACTTTCGACGGCCTGTGCATCGTCAGCAGCGATGGCTTCCGGACGCGCCGTGGAACTTGCCAGCAACTGATTGGCGTCGAGAGCGGCGCGGAGCTTTCCGGCCAGCGGTTTGGCTGCCGCGATTCGGCCTGGATAGTTGTTTGCGTCAAACGGCTGCTGATCGAGGTTGGCCCAGACATCCGGTTGATTCATCATCTCTCGACCAGCGGCAAACGACGGCACTGAGGCGGCTCGTGCATCGATACCCATCGGAACCACAACCGGTTCCCTCGGCTGCGAAGTCGAGCCCGCTCGCTGCATCGTCACTGCCGGCGAGTTCACGGAATGAGAACTCCGCGCAAAAAACAGCAGACCGAAAAATACCGGTACGCCCAGCAGCAGCAGGCTGCAAATGACGAAGATGCCGACCACAGTGGCCGGATCTCGCTTCGACCTGAGACGAACGACTGCGACATACACGGTGACGATCAGGAACAGCAGCAGGAAGACGGCAAGTGGTACGGCAATCAGCATCAGCGAATCTCCTGCATTTCCCTATTGACCGGATCGGCGTCCTGGACCTTCTGGTCTCGTTCCGTCGCGGGAGCCGACACAGCGTATTCTTCATAGCGTCGCGACAGCCGAAATCTCAGAGCCACAATCCCGACGACGAACGCCGCCGCACCGAGGACAAACAGGTCGTCATCCCCTTCAATGATCAGGCCTGCGACGGTGACGATACACGCACCCGTCAGAAGCTCCAGCAGGATGGAAATCGTGTCGAACCTCAGACGGCTTTGCGTGCGAGCGATCGGCGAATTGTTCTGCGGCTGATCGGCATGACGCAGCAGGTACCGCCGTCTCCTGACACGAAGACGGAACGCCAGAAACGCGATCACGACAGCCGCAATTCCGCCGGGGATGAAGTCGTCGTCCTGCCAGTACACGAAGAGGCACAGCAGAGCGATGGCGCCGATGATGACTGCTTCCAGAAACACGGAAAGCTTGTCGAGTTTCGGCAGATCTCCTTCATTTTCGTGCAGCCGAGAACGCAGCGTGCGCGGCTGGATTTCCGCCTGCCCGGGAATGACGGAATCCGTGTAGCTGTCCTGAATTTTCGCGATCATGTCGTCGCGCCGCGCCAGCCGAAGGCGCAACGCCACAAAGCCAACGACGGCTGCGACAACGGCGAACCCAATCAGGTCGCCGTAGCCGGAACCGATCGTACCGATGATGACCATCGCGGCCGCCCCCGCGAGCAACTCCAGCACAATGGCCGTCTTGTCAAACCGCAACCTACCTTCCCCTGCACGTCGCGGCATTGGTGCCGGACGCTTCAGCGCCGGAGCATCCGCGGCGGCGCGTCTCACGGGAGCCACCAACTGCACAGTCAATGCAACGGCGATCGCCAGCGCTGACGTCAGCGTCGTCAGACTTACGTACCCGTCACACAGGAAGTGAACGAAAGCTGCGGTCACGCCGACCAGTACCGTCGGCAGCAGCATGATGCGGGATTCTCGGTGGACCGCCGTGAAGCACCGCCAGTCAAAGACGACCGCGCAGACGATCAGGCTGAACAGCAGCGGGGCGCCAACATCGGGGCCGATCCTGGTTGCGTTGGCTGCGAACAGAATTGACACGCCGGCTGGTGCCGCCCAGATGAGTCGCGACGCCAGTGGCCACCAGCCTTCAGCGCGATCGGGAATCCACCACGCGAAAGCGGCGGCGGTCAAACCATAGATCGCGACTGTGAACTGGGTCAGAGGCAACAATTCGTCGCCCGGCCAGAACGGGATACCGACCGTTCGAAAACCGAAGAACAACAGCGCGATCGCTGCCATACCTGCCAGCAGCAATCTTGTCTGCCAGGTCACCGAGTCGGGCATCTGGTGCAATCGTTCCGGCGGCCGGTAATGAAGAGCACACCGCTGCAGGATCATTGACACCGCGGACGGAGCAACCGGTTCGTTCGTTTCCGGCTGGCTGAAAGTTTCCTGGACCGCCGTTGGAGCGGTCGAATGATCTTCCACGGCCGGCACGTTGTCCCGCCGTCGGCTGGATTTCGTCTGGCGTGCCTTCTCACCGATCATGGACAGCGTGGCGGGATTGAAGTCTGCGGGAACCGGATTCGCTGCGTCTGTGGTCGTGATTGCTGCGACCATTTCTTCCGCGGTCTGAAAACGATGTGCCGGGTCGCGCTGCATCGCCTTCCGCACCGCTGACGCAAACGGCTCCGGAAGCGAACTGACGTCCGGATCGCTGCTGAGATGCTTCATCAGCACTTCACCCATGCTCTCCCCGACGTAGGGCGGCCGGCCGGTCAGCATTTCGTACAGCATCACACCCAGAGCGTAGATGTCGACCGTCTTGTCGTACCGGCCGAGGCTGATTTCCGGTGCCATGTAATGCACGCTGCCAACAGTCATCGTGTTGCCGCTGCGATGGCTGGCGGTGATGACTTTGCTCAGGCTGTAGTCGCCGATTTTGACGATGCCGTCTTCGAAGAACACGTTGTGAGGTTTCAGATCGCGATGAACGACTCCCGCTTCATGCAGATAGCTGATGCCTTTGGCCAGTTCCCGAAAGAAGAACGTCGCCTGCTCGACACTCAGCCCGTCAGGCGATTCGTCCAGAATCTCCCGCAGCGACGCACCGGCGACGTACTCCATGATGACCCAGGGAATTCCGTCGGCCGAGCGTTTGATGTCGAAGATCATCACCAGGTGAGGCGACTTCAGATTCATGCAGTGACCGATGCCGCGCAGTTCGATGTCTTCGAAATTCTGCACAGCCTTCAATGCCACTTCGCGGCCGGAATCGCTGACCGCGAAATAGACTTCGCCGAACCCGCCTTTCCCCAGCGCATACTGAATCGTGTAACCGTCCAGAGGCTGGTCGCCGGGTTGATAGCGGTAGGCTGCCATGAGATTCGTTGGATTCGGGGATTTCAGCAGTTGACCAGCGCGAAACGCGTTTCATTCATGACCACGGCATTGCCCGGTCGCAGAGCAGTCGACGGGGCGCGAAGATCGCCGTTTGTCTGCAGTTGCCGAAGAGCAAAGCCTTCGTGATTTCCGAACAGCACAATCGGTGCGTCGGCTGACGGCAGACGGAAGTGAGCCCCCGCCGGACCGAACAGAAGCGAATCTGACATCAGTACAATGTTGCGAATGTCGCGTCGGGGAAGTCGCGACCCGGTGATCTGCAGCACCGCCGAACCACTCGCGGCCACGGGTTTCGAAAACCGCAATCGTCCGCGCGAACCGATGGCGATCGTGTCGCCGGATGCCAGCAGCCGGCGCGTCATCTTCTCGCCGTTGACGAAAAACGGTGCGGCCGATTCGACAAAGTAGTCATCACCGTCGCGCCGTACGATGACCGGAACACCGGATCCTTCCGTCATCAGCGACACGTCCACCGACGACGACGCGGCAGCGGACGAGCCGATGCGAACGACGTCCTTCGTCAGCAGCAGCAATCCACCCATCCCGTCCACAGTCAGGACACACCGCGCGGGAAGCCCCTCGAAATCATGCGGCTGCCCGTCACGCTGCGGTGAAGGATTCACGGCATTCTTCGCGGCCGCCGGTGATTCCGATGACTGTCGTGTTACATCGGACAACAGTCCCAGCGGTCCTGTCGTGACGGAATTCAACTGCGTGACGGCCTCCGAAACGGCAAGTTTCGCGGCAGTAATCCAGTCGCTGCCGCCAACCAGTTGATTCAAAACGGCCAGTTCGCTCTCCGCCTCAGAAAGTCGCGAGGATTGCAGGTGATCCTGAATCCTGAAGCACCGCGTCAGGCTGTGGTGCAGTTGTTCAACCGTCGCGGAACTCGCGATGACCGGGTAGATCAAACGATCAATTATCGCGGCACGGTCCGGTCGGCCGGCTGCCAGCTCGGCCAGACCGCGTTCCGCCAGCGGTTCAGCAACCTTCGGCACCAGTCCGGAAATCACCGCGGTGGCTCGCTGATCCGGCTGCAGCGTTGCAATCACTACGACCGCCTGTTCGTAGTTTCCCGCGTCAATGCACGATTGAATTCTGGCCGCGGCGGCGGTGACGATTTCCCGCTTCGCTTCGATCGACCGAGCCAGTTGCTCGGAAGCGGCCGCTCCCGCCGCGGACTGATCGGTGTCGAGTGCCGTCAGCAGTGATTTTCCGACGGAGTAGGCACCGGTGTGAACCTGCTGCTGTGCGGCCGCCAGCACTTCCCTGCGCTGTTGCTGTCGATTCCTGCGAGCGTCTTCGGCGGCCGCCACCCGTCGCAGCAGCTCCGTCACTTCCGGCTTGTGCCCCGCCAGTTGCAGTGCACACTGGCCATCGTGTCGGGCCTCGTCAATGCGACCATCGGCCAGATGGTGCAGCGCCCGATCGACAAAGGCGGTCGCCAGACGATCGATCAGGCGCTGCGCGTCGCGGTGACCGCGTTCGGGCGAAGTCTGCAAAGTCCGCAGCGCTTCGTCCAGTCGACCACTGCGAATCGCAACGTCTGCTCGTTTAAGATCGAGGAAGAACACCGGACGATTCTTTCTGAAAAGGTCGCAGCGGAACGGAGCCTTCCGATTCGGAGGTCCGGCAGAACGTCAGCCGGCCGAAGAAACAACGGAGCTGGTAACCTGAGATGTTGTCACCGTCCGTTCGTTCCGACAACTGTGGCTTCGCTGTCCGCCAAAGTCGAATCCTGTCCGAAGTATTCGTCCAGTTCCGTCAGCAACTGTTCCTCGCTGATCCGTTCATCCGTGCCGGAGACCGCGAACAGGTCCTGTTGGTGCGCCAGGATTCGCTGAGCGACCGACAGGCGCGTTTCGATTCTGTCCAGCAACTGCCCCGCTTCGGCCAATCGGCTGCCATCGATCAGCGTTCCCGATTCGATTTGGGACGCCTGCACCAGCCGATATCTGGCGGCAAGCGTTTCGACCTTTTGTTCCAGTTCGGCCTTCCGATGACGCATCTTGTCGAGCATCGCCAGCGCGGCATTCAACCCGTCGCGACGTTTCTCCAGCAGCTTGTGTTTGCTTGTCAGAGCGAGTTCTCCCTGCTTGAAGCGTTCGAACCGCTGATGCACCTGTTCCGTCAGTTGTTCGCGATTCATGTTGCGACCATTGACCGTATACGAAACCTGAACCGGCCGCATGGTCTCGCGCAGCGACGTCAGAATCGCCTGTTCGGCGTTCAGACGCTGCTGCGTTTCTTTGATGTCGGTTTCCAGCGCGGCGATTTCGACTTCTTCCTGAGCAATCATGCGCACCTGCGACTGCAGGTCAGGAAGAATGGCCTCGATCATGTCGCTGGCCCGCCGCAGTTCGAACTCCACCGGCACGGCTTCCTGAACGGCTTCCTGAGCAGCTTTGGTTGACGTGTGGATGTAGCTCCCCAGATTGGATCCCAGCAGCAGAAATCCGGCAACACCCAGAATCACAGCAGTCCCGGCCCCGTATTTGATCCAGCGCAACATGGTGACGAATACTCCTCAAACGCCGGACGGCAACCCGGTCCGGTCTGGCAGAAAGTCCCGCAATTCCCTGCAAATTGCGGCGGTTGATGAGGCAGTCGCCACCGGAGAACGAATGTTGCAAGAAAAATCGGGATGTCTTCCGGAGAATCGGCGTATCGCCGAACGTCGGATCTCTGGTGTCCCGCCGATATCTGCCAGGATCGGCGCTGATGGTTCGAAAAGACCTTCGGCAGCGAGCAAACAGCGGGGCGCCGTGTCTGGTTCTCCGCGTTCGTCGTGCGTTGTCCTCTCGCCCGCGAAGTCGTCGACGGAGAACTTTCTGCGCTCAGCAGAAGAATCGGGAAGAGGCCGAGAGCGCGCGTCGCGCGACGCAACCGCTTTGGGCGGACGCCGCTGCGCCGCGTCAAAGCGGTTGAGCACCGCTGGGGCAGCGTTCGGAGTTACCGCGGGCTTTGATCATTCCGGTGAATGTCCGGAATCAGCCTGCCGCGCCCATCGTCCGGCGCAATTGCCTTCATCGCTGGATGAACAACGCAGCGACGATCCAAAGGAAACCGTGACGCGGCGTTGACAGCCTCATCAGCGATCCGAATACACGGTCACGGATTCGGAAACGACCAGTGGTTCCTGCATCTGCTTGTAGCGAACCATGGCCTTCACGGCACCATTTTGCACGGGTCGCTGACCCTGCAGCCGCAGCTCGAAGCTTTCCTGCTGGCCTGGCGGAATTCGCACCACGGTTTCAAACCGCGCGGAGTTGTTCTGGCCGGGAAACGCGGGCTTGTCGGGACTGCCGGCTCCCACGATCTTGATTTCCGGCGGAACCTGAACGATCAGTTCCACGTCGGTGGCGTCCGCTGTGCCTCGATTGTCGATGCTGATGGAAAAGCCGAATGTTTCACCGATGGCCATCGGACCGTCAAGACGGCTGATGTCGGCGCTGACATTGTGCAGATCCTGGACGGAAGTGATCTGATCGGCCTGACTTCGAAAGCCCGCGTTTTCGATGACGGTCACGACGGAACGCTGTTCTCCTGCCATCAGCGGCGCGAGTTCGATCTGCAGCAGCTTCTGCTTGCCGGCCTTCAGTTCGGCGATCTTCCACACCACGGTTCGGTCCTGCGGATTGTACAGCCCGTTGTCGCTGGCGGAGACGAACTTCATGCCGTCGGGAATCTGTTCAATGACTTCAGCATCAAAGGCATCGAATGTGGTTTCGTTCTGGATGACGTTTTCATAGGTCGCGGGACGCCCGACAAATCGCCGGCTGGCTCCGCGGCGTTCCAGCTGCAACTGCTTGCCGATGACGGTGACGGGGGAAACGGCCTGAGCCTTCGCGCCGCCCAGGGCGGTGGCTTCGGCGACGGTTCGGTACTGTCCGGGATCGGCGGCAACCACGGACAGCACGATTTCCCGCTGTTCATCCGGCCGCATCAGCGGGATTTCGTATTCCAGGTCTCCGCCTTCGGGATGCCGCAGCGACGGCGGCAGGACGGTGCGAACGTAGACGTCGCGAGCCTCACCGCTGCCGCGATTGGTGATGACGTAGTGATAGTCCACTTTGTCCCCAATCCGGACTTCGGCCGGGCCAGTCATCTGCAGCTCCAGTTTGGGAGCACGAATGACCGTAGTTGCCTTGACCTGCGCCTTGAACTGCACCGTGGCGACTCCGTCCAGCGTTCCTTCGCCTGTAGGGACAATCGTGACCTGAAGTTCGCGTTCTTCGTTCGGCGGCAGGCTTTCAAACGACCAGCTCATCTTGCGCGTTCTCTGGTCGAACTCCGCGTTGGGCCGCGTTCCTTCCAGAGTCGCCGCGGCCGGCAGTTCATCTTCCACCACAACGTCGTATGCCACCGACTGGCCTTCGTTGCGAACAACAATCGTGTAGGGCACAGGGACGCCGACGGTTGCGTTTTCCGGAGCATTCTTGCGCACGGTCAGATGCGGCCGCATGACTGCCGAAACGGGCCGAACCGCCGGATCGGAAATCACAGGGCGAGTGTTGAAATCGCTGAGTCCGCCGGCCGGTGTTCGAGAAGCTGGCTGTCCTGCGGAACCGTTGGGTGTTTCAGATTCAAACGGCGCCGCATTGCGCGGCGCCGCGGGATTGCGCGGAGCCGCTCCGCGATCGTCGAAACGGAAATCGCGGGAATCGGCGTCGTCGAACGGATCGGCGTCGTCGAAGTCCGGAGCGGACCTTGTCCCGGAAGGCGGCGGTGTCGACCGCAGATTGCCGGCGCCGGATCCGAGTTCCGGGATCGTCAGCGGTGAATCGTTGTTGCGTCGCGGCGAACCGAAATCAATCGTGTCCGGTGTTTCGCCTGATGCCAGATCTTCCGCGAACGGCAGCGCGTCCTCGTCGTCCGCATCACTGAACGCACCGCCCTGAGGATTCGATCCGCGGGGGCTGGCGGCCAACGGCGGATCGTCGTCGTCACCGAAAAATCCATTCGTGGGAACATCCGCTGCCGCAGGGCGGGCTGCCGGCGCGGGCGTTCGTTCAGAGCCATTTCCGTGCGGCGTTGTTCGCGACGGCTGAACCGGCGTCGGCTCGGCATCGAAATCGAACGGCGACGGTTCCAGGTCAGGCTCCGTTTCCGCGGGGACCGGTATACTGCGGCGGTTGTCTGTGTCGGTGTCGCCGGCGTCAAATCCGCCGAATGGATTGTCCGATTCCGGATCGGAGTCAGACAATGATCGCGGGTCCTGGTCGTCGGAGAAATTGGTGCGACCACTTCCGGTGTTTGGCGGGTTGTTGCCGATCGGCGCGTCGCGTTCGTCATCACCAAAGAACAGCAGCGGTGAACTTTCCTCGGCGGAACGCGCTGACGGCGGAGTCTGTGTCCGCACGTCGCGAGGAATCGGGACGGCGTGGTCATCCTGGTCACGGCTGAATGCCGCGATGCCGGCATTGTCCGGTTGCCGGGAAGGCTGTGGTTCGGCAGTCGCGGAATCGTCGTCAAACGAAAACGGATCGGCTTCCGCGGACTCGCTCGTGTTCGCGTTGGCTGCGGTCGTGACAGCGTCGTCGCCAAACGGATCCTCTTCGCTGAATCCGACCGGCTGAACAGCGACGGTCGTGGCCGCGGCAGGAACGCGGAACTCCACCGGATCATTGTCCGCATGTGCGGCGGTGTGAATGTGCGAATCCGGTTCCGGTGCGGCGTGAGCGTCGGCGGAATCCGATCGTTCGAAGGCTTCAAACGGGTTGCCGCCCGATGCCAGCTGCTCGCGCCGCACGTTTGTGTCGATGGGAACCGAACGCTCCGTCACCCCCTGTCCGGAACCGTAGAACGCAGCCGCTGAGTGCGACGAATCGTCACCAAACGCCATCCGGGAAGAGTCATTGGCAGCAACGGCAGGTTCGTTCAGTTCGAACGAGCGGTTCGAAGCATCTTCCCCGGCGAAGCGCTGCTCGAACTCTGACAGAGTCAGTTTGGCATCAGAAGTCTGGTCGCCGCTGGATTCTGCTGTTGCTTCGTCTTCGGTTGTCGCGGACTCATCCTGCGATTGGCCCGCGAGCGGCAGGTTTGGAAGGCGATTCTGAACTTCGACAACGACCAGACCGCCGATGCCGATGACACCAAGAATCGAAACCAGTTTCCAGATTGAATTTTGCATGGGAATCCGTTCCCGTCGACGATGCCAGTGCGCCGCACAATGAGCCCCCGCAGCGCATGAATCCTTCCCTGGAGGCCGTTACAAACGGCGTCCGGCGGTGTCTTAGCAGAATCTGAAAACTGCCGGAAGAGGACTTTGTCCGGCGAATTCTGCCGCTGCCATTCTGGCGATCACGAGGCCGCCGAAGGCTTCGGCGACAGCGGTGAACGCTTGCGGCATTCGTCGGCCTGGACAACTGCACCAAACCTGCTGTGCTGTCAAACACCGTTGTGATGTGTGGCACTGGCTTTTCCAGTGGCTTTAGTTTCGCAGACGCACTGGCAAAGCCAGTGCCACGCAACTCATCCGCTTCAGTGCTGACGAAGCGCGGCGACGAGCGGCGCGTTCCGATTCGACTCATGCCGTGTGACGAATGGCGCGTGAGTGTTCGGCGGTCGAAGGCGGCACGACCGGGAATTCGATGATCTGAAGTGGTGCCTGCAGGATCGCCGGTTTCGGAAAATGGCGGCGTCCAACTGCCTTCTGCAGCAGAACCGAGGCCGTGTGCAGGATGACCAGCAGGTCTCTTAATGCCGTGCGGTGCTGCAGATGATGCAGTTCCAGAGCCATCTTTTCCGGCAACAGTCGCGTGACGTACAGGTCTTCCGCGTCGACATTCGAGTCCGAAAGGATCTGTTCGCCGTGAGTGTAATAGTAGACGCTTCCCGGGCCGGTCAGTCCGGGCCGCACTTGCAGCGTCTTTTGGTATTCAAAGTTGTAGTAGTGTTCGACAATGTCGACGGCCTCCGGTCGCGGTCCGACAATGGCCATGTCGCCTTTCAGAATGTTCCAAAACTGCGGCAGTTCGTCGATTTTCAGCAGTCGCAACACGCGTCCGACAAAGAACACTCGCGGATCGTGAGCAGCCGTGATGGAACTGCCGACGACCTCGCGGCAGTGCATCGTTCGCAATTTGTACATGGCAAACCGGTGGCCATCCTTTCCAACCCGGGACGCCTCATAGAACGCAGGCCCCTTGCTGGACAGCCGAACACACAGCCCAGCCAGCAGAATGACGGGCGCGAACAGCAACAGCGCGATGGCTGAAACAATGATGTCAAACGCGCGTGTTGTCATTTCAGCAGGTCCGACTCAGAACCAGTCACAATCCGCGGTTCAGCGGGAAATCCGTGAACCGGCACGTCGATCTCAGCCGCGTCCCCATTCTCGATGACGCGGCCGGTCTGTTGTCCCGAAATTCTCTTTTTGGACCGCCCGCCGTTGGAAACGCGGGAAATTGAACGCAACCGGATCTCCGGCGGCAGTTTCAGCAACTCATACGATCGGAACCGCTTCCGGAAGGAATTGGCAACTTCGGCGGGAGGCTATCGCTGAGGCGCAATTTGGGTCAATACAAATGCCTGCATGGTGGAAATTGCCGGTGCCGCACCCCAGAATGTACGCGATTCGTCTCAGGAATTACCTCACGCTGCCGTGACACTGCATTGGGGAATGCACTCACGGCCGAAGAAAACGATAGGTCGGCGGCTCTCTGTGACCTGTAGGCAAGATCTTCCGGCAACAGGATTCCGGAATCAGCGCCAGTGCTGCACAGGTCGATCTAGGGGTTAGCCACGCGGTTACGCGCAGTTTCTGCGGTTCGTGTTACTGGTCCGGCAACTCCTGCAGCAAGAAATCACCCACCAGCTTATGAATTCATCAAACACTTCCAAAGCAGTGCGGAATTCTCAGGGCGGATTCCTGATTTGGAATGGCATGAAGCTGTCCGGGGTCGCAAGGCTGCTGACTTCGCGGCCGTCGATGCATGTCAGTCGGTTGCATCGCATTTTGCCGCTGCCGCTGTTCGGAGCCTACAACTCCACGATGGCTGCGATTGAAGACCTGATCTACGGCCGAGCGGTTGCCGAAACCAGGATCGAACAGCCGCCGCTGTTTGTTCTGGGGTACTGGCGAAGCGGAACGACGCTGCTGCAGACGCTGTTGGCACACGACAGGAACTTTCAATATCTGAACCTGTACCAGGCTCTGTTTCCGTGGCACTTTCTGCTGACGGAAAAGGTGACCACAAAGCTGACCGCGCGGTTCGTCCCGAAAGCCCGCCCGATGGACAACATGCAGGTGTCCTGGGATTCGCCGCAGGAAGACGACATGGCGTCGTGCGTGATGAGCGGCATCTCGCCCTGCTCGGTGGTGTCGCATCCTCACGACTATCGGCACTTCTGGAAGGCTCTCAGCTTCGACACGCTGTCCGAAACGGAACTGAACCGCTGGAAGTCGTGTTTTCTGACACTGCTGAAGAAGCTGACCTACCGGTCAAACAAGCGCGTGCTGCTGAAGTCGCCTTACCACACATTTCATATTCCGACGCTGCTGGAGATGTTTCCGGAAGCGAAATTCGTTTACATCCATCGCCACCCGTACCACGTGTTCCGCTCCGCCTGCCACCTGCGGCACCGCATGATTGCTGAAAACACGCTGGGAAGGGATCTGTTTATCAACACCGAGGAAGAGGTGATCCGCAGCTACCGCCGCGGGTTTGAGCTCTACGAACGCGATCGGCTGTTGATACCCGACGGCAATCTTTGCGAAGTGTCGTTCGAGCAACTGGAATGCGACCCGTTGTCGGAACTCGAACGCGTCTATGCATCGCTGAACCTTCCCGGATTCGACGATGTGGCCGAATCTGTCACCAGAGAACTTCCGAGTCTGCAGCGATACCGCAAGAACAAGTTTCCAAACGATCCCGAATGGGCCGCTGTCGTCTACGAACAACTGCGTGACGCGTTTGAACGCTTCTGCTACGAAGCTCCGGAAACTTCCGACCTGCACGCGATGCCCGCGGCATAGTGGTGCTGCACAAAGGCCGGTATTGGGTTCTGGACATCACTGAAGCCCCGGAGGAACGGCCGGGCTGAAGGTAGTCGGCATCAATCTCCGGCCCTGCGGCACCAGACACCGTGGCCACTGGTTCAGCAACGTGCGGAATAGTCCGTCGCTGACGGCATTGTGATCGATGGAAACCGGCACGGGCGAGCGGGCGAGCCCAGGGAAACGATTGCGGTCGGTAAAACAAGTTGCAAGACTCTGCCTCGCTTGCAGGTTCTCCCGGTACTCGTTCAGAAAGCAGGAACCCCGAAACATGGCAACGGCATCAGCTCGCCATATACTCGTCGATGACGAAACCCGATGCGAAGAGTTGAAACAGCAGATTGAGTGCGGAGCGGACTTCGCCGAGCTGGCCAGAGCGCACAGTGCCTGCCCGTCCGGTGCTCGCGGCGGCGATCTGGGAACATTTGAAAAGGGCCAGATGGTCCCGGAATTTGACAGCGTCGTGTTCAGCGACGCTCTCAACAAGGTCCTGGGTCCGGTCAGGACTCAGTTCGGCTTCCACCTGCTCGAAATCACAGCCCGGTGCGACTAGTCGGGTCTGAATACAGGCTCGCATTACGGCGTGGGAGAATTGAATCTGATCCCATGCCTGTCGATCGAACAAAGAACCTCCCGCATATGCGCGCGGGAGGTTTTTTTGTTGACGTCGGAAGATACAAGGCCTGCGGCAGAAGAGATGTACCCTCCCGTTGAAACGGGAGGGTGAAGCAACTGCTGTTATGCATTGGCCAATTCCAATCTGCCGATCGTCAAAAATATCGTGTGCCGTTCTGCGCTATTCGACGTCGACGGTCACAAATCGGGAAACGCTGTCTTCGCCCTGAGTAATCCGGACAAGCAACAGGACTTTGCCTGTCGCTGCTGCGGCGTTCATGGCATTGGCGGCATCGTCCACGGTCCGAATCGGCTGGCTGCCGATCCGAGTGATGACCATGCCGGGATTGAGTCCCGCACGAGCGCCGGTGCCGCGGCGGTCGACCGACGTGATGACGACACCGCTGGAATCTGGCAGACCGAGCTGTTGAGCGAGTTCATTGGTCAGGTTCTGAACGGCCACTCCGATGCCAGCCAGTTCCGCGGCTCCGTCGCCACCGTTGTCGTTATCGTCGCGGGTTTCGGGACTCGTGGCCCGCGCCGGGCTTTGCGGTCGTTTGGAGACGGTGATTCGCAGAACGCGTTCCTGTCCGTTTCGCAGAATTCGGATATCGTGAGGCTGACCGATTTCCAGACGCTCGACCGCACCCAGCATGCTGCGGTCGCTGGTGATCGCTTTTCCGGCAACATCCAGTATTACGTCACCGACCGCGAAGCCGGCCTTTTCTGCGGGTGAGTCCTGCACGACTCCCGTGACCACAATTCCGCGCGGAATTGTCAGGTTGAATGCTTTGGCCAGTTCGGCGTCGATCTCCTGCATCTCGATGCCCACGAAAGCGCGTTCGACGGTGCCGTCGGCGAGCAACTGTTCGGCAACCCATTTCGCAAGACTGACGGGAACGGCGAATCCGACGCCGTCGTATCCGCCGGCCCGCGTGGAAATCGCCGTGTTGATGCCGATGACTTCGCCCCGCAGATTCACCAGCGGTCCGCCGCTGTTGCCGGGGTTGATCGCCGCGTCGGTCTGAATGAATTCCTGAGCCATGCGGTCATCCCGAACGGCTCGCGACTTGGCGCTGATGATGCCCTGCGTCACCGTGCGGTCCAGGCCGAACGGACTTCCGAAGGCCAGCACCCAGTCACCGATTTCCGATTCGCTTTCGTCGCCGAGCGGCAGAAACGGCAACTGTTCATCGATGCGGATCCTGACCACAGCGACGTCCGATCGTTCGTCGGCCCGGATATCGGTCGCGGTGAATTCCCGGCCGTCACTGAGCCGCACGATGACTTCTTCGGCATCAGCGACGACGTGATTATTCGTCATGACAATGCCGTCCGGAGATACAATGAAACCGGAACCCTGGCCGTCCGGCAGTCGTTGTTCAAATTCGCGAGGCTGCTGGTTGCGAAACTGGCGGAACCGCGGATCGTTGCCGAAGAACCGCTGAAAGAACGGATCATTGAACGGTGAGGACGGATCGTCGAATGGCGATGACTGGTCGACCGAGCGCTTGACGACTCGGCCTGTCGTTTTAATGGAAACCACGGCCGGCAAAGCCGCGCGGGAAACCGACCGAAAGGCGCCGGAAAGCTGATCGGCGTGTTCCGCGCCCGGAACCGGACGGCCGCGTTCAACAACCGGCAACGGCGGAAGTGCATCCTTTCGCGGAGCTTCTGCAGTCTGCGACAAGGCCTGCGCGGTCCACGGAAACTGTGACTGATGAAAAACTCCCGCAGCCAGCAAACCGAGCAACATTCCCGTGATCAGGGTTGGCCATCGGAACTTGTTCATGGTGCCATTTCTCCTCTTTTCATTCGATCAACATTCAAACTTGACCATCAGCGATTCTGCCGGTTTCGCGGCGACCCGGAAGCAAGGTGGAACCCGAATCTGCCAGCGCGGCAGAATGCCGACATTGCAAACAAAAATGATGCCAAACGTCCCGTCGCGGGCGGAATCCGCGGCGCCTGTCGCCACGCGTTTCGTGTCGCGCGGACTGATCTGGCGAAAAACCGGGGAAAAATTATACCCTGCCGCATCAGTCCGTCATCAAGGCAAGGAAGCCATTCATGCGAGACAAATTTCTGCCGTTCGCTCCACCGCTGGTCGGTGAAGAAGAAATCTCCGAGGTCATCGATACTCTGAAATCCGGCTGGCTGACGACCGGCCCGAAGACTCGCACGTTCGCAGAACGATTCTCCGAATACACGAACGCTCCGGCCGCGCTGCCCGTCAGTTCCTGCACGGCCGCACTGCACCTGGCACTGCTGACATCGGGTGTCGGCCCCGGCGATGAAGTGATTACCACGCCGCTGACGTTCGCCGCGTCGGTCAACACGATCGAACACGCCGGAGCCCGTCCGGTTCTGGTTGATGTCGAACCAGACACGCTGAACATTGATCCCGAGAAGATCGAAGCGGCGATCACGCCGAAGACAAAGGCAGTCGTTGCGGTCCACTACGCCGGTCATCCCGTGGAGCTGGATGCGATCCGGACAATCACCGACAACCACGGCCTGACGCTGATCGAAGACGCGGCACACTCCATCGGAGCGGCCTGGCGAGGACAGCCCGTCGGTTCCGGGACCAACCCGGCGTGCTTCAGCTTTTACGCCACGAAGAACCTGACGACCGGCGAAGGAGGAATGCTGACGGGAACATCCGAACGCATTGAAGATGCCCGCATACTGAGTCTGCACGGCATGAGTCGCGAAGCATGGAGCCGCTATGCCGCCGGAGGCAAGTGGGCTTACGACATCGTCGCTCCCGGCTTCAAGTACAACATGACCGACATCCAGGCAGCCTTGGGGCTGCAGCAACTGCGGCGATTTGAAGCCATGCAGCAGCGCCGCCGTGAAATCGTCGCCCGGTATCAGTCAGCATTCGGGAACAATGCCGCGTTCCAGATGCCCGTCCATCGCAGCCACGTGACTCACGCCTGGCACCTGTTCGTGCTCAGAATCCGCGAATCCGAACTTGCAATCGATCGCAGCCGGTTCATCGAGGAACTGACGGCGAGAAACATCGGTACTTCAGTGCACTTCATTCCGATTCACCTGCATTCCTACTATCGGAACAAGTACGGGCTGCGGGATGCCGATCTGCCAGTCGCATTCGACAACTACCAGCGCATGCTGAGTCTTCCGCTGTCCGCCGCGATGAGCGATCAGGACGTCGCCGACGTCATTGAAGCCGTACTGGATGTCGCGGCCGGATTTCGGCGAAAGCGCGCAGCGGCCTGATGTCTGGTCAGCCGAGTATCGATGGACCACGCTCAAGCGCGCGACAATCGGGGCTGGCGCCCTGCCGGGGTCGCACAACCCGGGAACCACATTTTCGCAGAAGTTGTGCGGCACCGAGGGAAAGCCTTTTGCAGCGTCCTGCTGCAATCGTGTGCCGCGTGTCCGAACAGCGTCGGTCAGCGGTTTCCGATCGCTGTGTCACACTCCTTCTGCGAAGACGCGCTGCCTGGCTCGGAGGGCAGAGCCGTGACCACCATGTATTCCCGAGATGCCGGGGCCGCACCGACGCGTCGGCATTTCTTCCAACGATCGAGTTTACCGAATTCGTAATATGTAAAGTCCGGTGATTTTCCATGGCACGTGAACTCATCACTCGACTACACTCTCCGGATTGTCCGGAAACTTCCATCCAGGGTGTTCGTCCGTGAAACCGCTGACTCAGGCAACCGCAGTATTTAGCCGAATCGCCGCCCTGGCTGCGATTCTGGTCAGCGGTTTCGGACAGACGGTTCACATTCACCAGGAATGCGGACAGCACGGATGCGCAAGTCACTGCCAGGTCTCGGGTTCCGCGACCGATTCGCCAGGACATGCGGACACGCATCACTGCTGCTCGCACGGGCACGCTGCCGCCCCGCAGGATTCTGAAGTTCCGGCGAACAGCCATGTACCGCAACCGGGACACGATGACAGCCACTGTGCCGTCTGTTCTGTCCTGGCGCAGGCCCCGCAGGCGCCCGACATTGCGGGGCTGCCGGACGTCGTCGAAACCGTAGGCATCGTCCGCGAAGCCAGACGCGTTGTCGTCGTCAGCCGGGTTGCCTTCGTCGTGCAGACGCGCGGACCGCCAGCCTGCGCCGCTGATCCCGCTGCCTGAGACTCGCACGGACGACGATCCACTGCGAGCTTACCTGCCTGAGTGCAGGCGCCGGTCGTAGCGAACGGCCGTGCCGGCAGCCGGGTCAATTCCCGATGTGTGATCCCGTGTCTCTGAACGCTGCGCCACGAATTGCCGCGCGATCGAACGCCGGATCGGCCTTCATTCATCGATCTTCCCCGCACGCACTGAAGCTGTGTGCGCGTTGCAAAGGCTGCTCGTCATGAAACTCACGATACCAAACCGAAGCCGCGTTCGCGGTTTCACTCTGATCGAACTGCTGGTCGTCATCGCCATCATTGCCGTGTTGATCGCGCTGCTGCTGCCCGCCGTCCAGCAGGCGCGCGAAGCCGCGCGGCGGACTCAATGCCGCAACAACCTGAAGCAAATCGGCCTGGCGCTGCACAACTACCACGACGTTCACCGCACCCTGCCGTCCGGCTGGATTGCCGTGCTGAACGGGCAACCCAGCCCGCACGACGGACTGTCCGGCTTCGGATGGGCCACGATGATTCTTCCTTATCTGGACCAGCAGAACCTTTACAACCAGCTTGATCTCAACCTGGCAGTGAACGACCACCGCAACGAACCGTTCATTCGAAAGAGAATCACGGCCTACGTGTGTCCGTCGGATCCTCAACCGGAAACGTGGTGGATTCACGAAGCCGATCACAGTCACGGTCATGTCGCACCGGCGACGATGCAGCAGGACCATGTCGATCTGGCCGAACTGGCAACCGCCAACTACGCGGGAGTCTTCGGAACTCAGGACCTGCATCTTTGTGAACACGTCAGCGGCGCGTGTCTCAGCGACGGAACGTTCTACCACAACAGCAGTGTCCGGCTGCGAGATCTGACGGACGGAACTTCAAGCACGCTGATTGTCGGAGAACGACTGACGAAGCCCGAGCTGGAGTGGTTTACGACCTGGTCGGGAATGGTGCCGGAAGGCGAAGAGGCGTTTTCGCGAATCCTGGGATCCACCGACCACACTCCGAATAGTCGTGCCCTGCATCTCGACGATTTCAGCAGTCACCACACAGGCGGAGCACTGTTTTGTCTCGGCGACGGTTCGGTGCATTTCATCAGCGAAAACATCGACCACGGCGTGTACCAGAAGCTGGCGACGATCGCCGGCGGTGAGGCCGTTGGTGAGTTTTGACGGCAGACCGGAAACCGCGAAGTTCGGGAAATCTTCGCGTCACCGGCCTGTCGTCGACTGAGAAACGCGGCGATGGCGTGTGACATTTGGCAGGCCATTCGACGCGTTACCATTTCCAGTCCGTTACGCCCTTCAGGTTCTGGATGCGTTCGGCCGGCCACTTGCCGCCGTGTAGTTGAATGAACGTGTCGGCGGCCATGGCGTAAGTATCGTCGTGAGATTCCTGGTCCATGCCGGCAACGTGACCGCTGAGGATGACGTTCGACAACTGCAGCAACGGGCTGGAAGTCGGCAGCGGTTCCGTTTCGAACACGTCGAGCCCGGCGGCCCGCAGTTTTCCGGTCTGAAGCGCGTCAACCAGCGCCGGTTCATCGACCAGCGGACCTCGCGATGTGTTGATCAGCACCGCCGTCGGCTTCATCTTCGCGATCGTATCGGCGTTGATCATATGCCGCGTTTCCGGGACGACCGGAGCGTGCAGCGATACATAGTCGGATTCCGACAGCAACTGATCGAAGGACACCAGCCGAATACCGTGTTCATTGACAAATTCCGGGGCCGCGAACGGATCCGCGGCAATCACCGTCATTCCCAGGCCAATCGCGCGCGTGGCCGTGGCCCGCCCGATGCGGCCCAGACCGACCAGTCCCAGGGTGCTGCCCATCACTCGGGGCAGCGCGATGCGAGTCCATTCGCCGCGGCGGACTTCCTGGTCCAGCCGGGGAAACCCGCGCGCGAGCGCCATCAGCATCGCGATGGCATGTTCGGCCACGGAGTGATGGTTGACTCCGGGAGTCGTCGCGACGACGACACCGCGACGGTCGCTTTCCGGCAGATCGACGGCATCGAAGCCAACGCCAGCGCGACAGATGACGCGCAGATCGGGGCTGTTGGCAATCACGCCGGCCGTGATCGGCTCCGAACCGGCCAGGATTCCGTGGTAGCCCTGGACAGCATTCGTCAGGACGTCTTCGTTCCACAGGTTCAGATTGCGGGGCACAACGTCGCATTCGAACCCGGCGGCTTTCAGTGTGTCGAAATGAGGTCCGGTTTCGGCGTTGAGCGCCGTGCAGAGGATTCGTGGCATGTTCGGTTTCGTCACCTTTGGTCGGTAAATTGGCGGGAATGGCCGATGCCGGAGTTCGGCACCAGGCGCGGATGTTAAGCGACGCCGCTGCGCTTCGCTCGGCCGCGACGAAAAATCGCCGCACTTCCGTCGCCGACTTGCCGTCCCGGCGCCTCAACGCTGAACCCGGAAAGAAATGCACGACGGATTGGCGATTCGGTCGAACAGACGTCCCGCCGCAGCGTGAGTTCCCGGCAGCGGCTGGCTTCGGCACAGCGCTGGAATCCTTTTTCACCGGCAGCGGACTTCCCAGCGGAATGGTTTTTTCCGTAAGATCTTGCTGTGAAAGCCGCAGGGAAGTATCAATTGCTGAGTATTCCTGCATATTACTGGTTGGGAATCCGCTGAAGTCGATTCCCGCCAATCCACTGTTCCCAGAGAAGGAGGAAACTATTAAACGCTCTCGTCCCACCGCGGCTCCCCAGGTAAACACTCCGCGGATGAATGAACGCATTCGCATTTCTCCGATTCGCGTCGTCAACGCCGAAGGAGAAATGCTTGGGGAAATGGAAACGGAAGAAGCTCTCAGAATGGCGATGGATCAGGGGCTGGACCTTGTGGAAGTCAGTCCGGACGCCCGCCCGCCGGTTTGCCGCATCATGAATTACGGCAAAGTGATCTATGAGCGCCAAAAGAAGTCCAGCGGGCCCAAACAGCATCGCACGCAGTTGAAGCAGCTGCGGTTGCGGGCAAAGACCGGGGCTCACGACATTGAAGTCAAAGTCAACAAGGCTCGGGAGTTTCTGGGCCGGCGTGACAAGGTGAAGATCAACGTGATGTTCCGCGGTCGCGAGAACGCTCACCACGACCGCGGTCGGGAGATGCTGGAAGAAATCGTCGAATCGCTGAAGGACGTGGCCACCGTCGAACAGTCGCCGCGGATGGAAAGCGGCCGGATGATGTCCGTCCTGCTGTCTCCGCATGCCAAGTGACCGGCATCGCCTGTGCGGGATAGAAACGCATAGCCGATTCCTCACCGGCGGACACCGCGCTTCGGGTCACGGTGTTTCAGTAAGCGCGGTTCACCAACTGTTTCAGGGCGCAATCCGGTGAGAATCACGCCCCTGCTATTCGTCCTGCTTTGTACGCTGACGCGACCGGCCACGGCTGTGGATCGGCCGAATGTCGTGTGGCTGGTGTCGGAAGACAACTCCGTTCACTACCTGAAGCTTTACGATCCGCACGGAGCGGAGACACCGCGCGTTGCCGAACTCGCGGAACACGGTCTGGTCTTTGACCACGCGTTTTCAAACGCTCCCGTTTGCAGTGTCGCCCGGACAACTCTGGCCACGGGCTGCTACGCACCGCGGATCGGCACTCAGTTCCACCGCAAATCCGTGGCCGTGCCGATGCCGGACGGGCTGGCGATGTTTCCGGAGATCCTGCGAAACGCCGGCTACTACACCGCCAACAACAACAAGACCGACTACAACGCCATCCCCGGTGGCCGCGTCTGGGATGATTCGTCCCGGTCCGCGACGTGGAACGGCCGACGAACCGGGCAACCGTTCTTTTACATGCAGAGCTTTCCCGTCTGCCACGAAAGCTCGCTGCATTTCAACGAACAGCAGATGCTCAGCGAGTCGACGACAGCCGACCCGGACTCCGCGTTTGTTGCTCCGTATCACCCCGACACACCCGTCTTTCGATACACCGCCGCCCGGTATCACGACCGGATCGCTCAGATGGATCAGCAGATTGGAGCCGTCGTCGATCAGCTGACGGCCGACGGTTTGCTGGAAGAGACATTCATCTTCTATTTTGGCGATCACGGTGGAGTTCTGCCGGGAAGCAAGGGGTACGCTCGCGAATGCGGCCTGCACGTGCCGCTGGTCATTCGTGTGCCGGACAAGTGGGCTCATCTGGTTGACGCCGGCGTCGGATCACGGCAAACCGGCTTCGTCAGCTTCATCGACTTCGCGCCGACCGTGCTGAATCTGGCGGGAATCTCCGTGCCCGATCAAATGGATGGACGACCGTTCGTGGGTTCCGGCATCACTCAGGCGGAACTGAACGCCCGCGACGAAGCATTCGGCAGCGCGGACCGTTTCGACGAAAAGTACGATCAGGTGCGCAGTCTTCGGCGGGGACGATACGAGTACATTCGCAACTACCAGCCGTTCAATTTCGACGGCCTGCAAAACAATTATCGCTACCGGATGCTGGCGTGGCAGGAATGGCGGCAGATGTTTCTGGCCGGCACCCTGAACGATGCTCAGCGCCGGTTCTTCCTTCCGCGACCGGCCGAACAGCTCTTCGACGTGGAAGCGGATCCGCATGAAGTCAATGACCTGGCAGACGACCCACAGCATGAGCACGTCCTGGCGGAGCTTCGGCAGCGGATGACGGAATGGACGAAGTCGCTGCCGGACCTGAGCTTCTATCCGGAAAGTGTCCTTGCCGAATCGGCCTTTTCCGATCCGACTACCTTCGGACAGGAGAACCGTCAGGCGATCGCCGCGTACGTTGACATCGCGGATCTGCAGCTAATTCCGTTCGCGCAGGCGGAACAGCGCATTGAGGCGGCACTACAGTCGGACGATCCATGGCAGCGTTATTGGGGACTGATCACCTGCAGCGTTCACGGTCTCCAGGCAGCGAAATTCGCGAAAACAGCCGGACATCTTGCCGAGAATGATCCGGAAGGGCTGGTGCGTGTGCGCGCCGCCGAGTTCCTGGGACTGATTTCCGCGACGGACCCGCAGGCCGTGATTCTCAACGCATTAACAGAATCTGATTCGGCGCTGGAGGTCGGACTGATGCTGAATTCCGTTGTGCTGCTGCGCGATGGCCGACCGGGTTACGAATTTCGTGTTTCACCGGAGCTGTTTTCGCCGACGGTTAGAAACGACGACACGGTTGCCCGCCGGCTGGAGTACCTGGTTCCATAGCGAATTCGGGGAAGCATCGCGTTGCAGAACGCACGTTGATGTGACGCGCGGCGGACAACATCGTACGATGATACCCCGAGCGGGGCGATTTGAGGTATTCTGGCTCGCGGCATGAAGAAGTGCGAAAAGTATCAGAGTTCGCCGCGGCCAGTATGATTGCTCTGACCGTTTCGATTCCCCAAGTGCCGGAATTTCCCAATGCGATTGCCCCGACTGCTCCTGCTGCTGACCCTCACGCTGTCCTGCGCCGCTGACTGTTCCAGTGCCGATGACAGGCTGGTGTTCGATGCAAAAAACGCGGAAGGCAAGCCGCCGCACGTGGTCCTGATTGCCGGCGACGACGAGTATCGGACGGAAGAATCGATGCCGATGCTGGCGAAGATCCTCAGTCAGAAACACGGCTTCCAATGCACCGTTCTGTTTGCCTTCGGGCCGGACTCAGCCGACTACATCGATGCCAACAACCACCAGGGGCTTCGCGGCCTGGACGCACTGGATGACGCCGATCTGATGATTATCGGAACGCGCTATCGGCAGCCGGATGCCGCCGGAGCAAAGCATGTGACGGACTTTCTGAATGCCGGCAAGCCAATCATCGGCATTCGCACTTCAACGCATGCGTTCAACGGTGACGGCAGCTTCGGAGGCATCGGGTACGCAGAATTCGGTCGGAAAGTGCTGGGCGAGGAATGGGTCAGCCACCACGGCAGGCACAAGGTGGAAGGCGCTCGAGGAGTCATCACGGAAGACTTCGCCGACCACCCGATTCTGAACGGAGTCACCGACGTGTTCGCTCCCAGCGATGTTTACGGCGTCATCCATCTGACGGACGACGATCAAATCCTGATGAAGGGAGCGGTGACGGAAAGTCTTGACCCCGGCTCAGCCATCGTCGATGGCCCGGTGAACGATCCCATGCAGCCATTCGCGTGGCTGCACACCTACGAAAGTCCGGACAGGAAGAAGACAGGCCGTTCGTTCTGCACGACCGCCGGCGCGTCGGTTGATTTGGTGAACGAAGATCTGCGGCGGATGCTTGTCAACGCGGCCTTTTTCTTGCTCAACAAAGACGTTCCGGAACACGCGGATGTCGACTTTGTGGACCCGTTTTATCCCAGCTTCTACGGCTTCATCACCGATAAGTCGTACTGGAAGAACGCGAATCTGAAACCCGCTGATCTGGGACTGGGCAAGAGCCCGCGACTGCCCGATCCGCCGGGAAGTCCCGAGTGGAATTTCCGTCCGGTTCCGCCGCAGTAGCGCTACTCGCGGGATTCGCCCTGCTGTCGCCACTCAACAAAAAAGCCCCGCAATCCGATCAGGCTGCGGGGCTTCGTTCGTTGTTGCCGGAGCCGGCTATTTCTGAGGCATGCCGCCGGCGGAAGGCAGTCCATCCTTCGATGGTCCTCCGCCGGGAGGCCCCGCAGTGGGATTCTCCGGAATCACCGGATCATTGGAACCGCCGCAGCCAATCATGCAGCTTGACAGAAACAACCCGAACAGCACTGAACGCACAATTCTCATTGCAAACTGTTCCGCAAGAACAAGGGTGATGCCACAGCCCGGATTCCCGACGAAGTGTGGCGAAGCTCAACTGATCGTCTTCAAACCTTGATGCCGCATGGCAGCCGACTTGTGCCGGACCCCGCCCGGAAGCAGCGATCCGGCAGCCGACGGCCCTGACAGGGAACATCAGAATTCACTGACGGGATTCCCTTCGCTCATCGATGCCAGACTGTGCAGAACTCCGTTGATCCATGTGGCGTCGATGTTTTCTGAAAGGAATCGAACGGAACCATCGCCCATCAGCACCTGAATTCCCCCGATGTGAAAGCTGTTCAGCTGATTGTAGTCGTCGCCAAACCCCCATCCGGTCGGGAACGCACCATTGTCGATCCACATAAAGCCGTATTGAGGCCCGCCGGTGACTTCCACAAACGCCAGCGTGTTGGACGAACCGTCAAGCATGTCACGGAAGCGAGTTTTCGTCCCGCTGCCGAACAGACCCTTGTAGCGCGAAAAACCGTTTTCCAGGTGTCCGCCGATCGGGCCGCCCATCGGAAGGTAGTTCGTCAACTGAATTTCCGGGACGGACCCGAACCAGTATTCCGTTCCCCAGGTGCCGCTGCTGCCAGGAGCACATCCGCCACCGGAACCATCGGCGTCGGTACACCATGAGTGCAGTCCGGGAAGTGCTCCGGAACCGGTGATTTGCGGATCAGACGGGCAAAGGTACATGGGCAGCTTGATCTGCGCGTCGTCCCAGTCCAGATCCCACCAGTACTGCCGACGACCCTGTGGATCCGGGTACGGCAGAATGTCGTATCCCTTCCACGACTGGATCTGGTTGTACAGATTGCCCTGTTCCATATAGGGCAGCAGCAGTGCATGAGCACTTAAAACGTCATTCTGGCGTGTGACAGCCAGATCCCAGGACCCCAGCCGGGCCGGGCTGGGGCTGTCTTCGAAGGACACCTTGGCTGGCGGAAAATGACCGTACGTGTCGTGGTGATTGTGAAGCGCCAGCCCGATCTGCTTCAGGTTGTTCTTGCACTGAGTGCGTCGTGCGGCTTCGCGAGCCTGCTGGACGGCCGGCAGCAGCAGCGCGATCAGGATTGCGATGATCGCGATGACCACCAGCAATTCAATCAGCGTAAACCCGCCGCGAAGTTCCGGCTTCGTCCTTCGTGTCAAGTGTCTGCAATTGTGCATTCAAGGTCCTCCAAGTGGGAAATCTGAAAAATTAACACCAGTGAAAATCCCGGCTGCCATGCAGATTAGGCACTATTCATGCCAAACGTAACTCCGGGGGACGAAAAAGTGGGCCAATGTGCACATCCACGGTCTCTCGCAATGGCAGCGAAACTGCTTAACCGCAGGTTCAGATTACCGAGGATACCTCTTGACGCAACGACGGAAATTCAGGGAAGCCGGACGGCGGCGCCGCTGTGTTCGCGGAAATACCGTTCGTTTGGGCGGCACTGGTGCTGACATATCGTTCATCGTTGCTCGGAACCGCCACGCCGCCGCAACAGCCGTTGCCAGCCCGTGCGTGCATCGCGGAAAAATCCGAAATTGATCAATGAGCGGTGGCGCGAGGGACATCTGTACCGGATGTGTACAATTGTGCTGACGTGTTTTGCAAAGGCGTCGTGTTATTCCGCGCCGGGATTGTTGCTGCGGACGGTACGATGAAGGGCACTGTCGGCCGGAGAATGCCGCGTCGGACATGCGACGATGACCACGATCAGCCGGTGGTTGTGCGCCACCGTCATCCGCATGAGAACAGGTGAGCGTGATGGACAGCGAGAACCCGTATCTCGTCTCAAGTGAATGTGCGGGCGACGTCGCCGAGTTGCCGGATTTCTCCGAACCAACCGAATTCATGATCGTCGGAGATCTGCTCGTGTGTGGTCCGGAACTGGACCTCCCTGCCGTTTGCGTGATGACAGGTGCGACAGAATCGCTTGCCAGTGTATGGGAGGCGACTCAGCTTCCGTCGTTCAAGGTCACCGTGATTCCGAGGCAGTGTCATGTGAGATACTACCTATCGGAAGGGCTCAGCCGGCGTCGAAGTCGCTATGTGTGGCTCTTGTGCGCGACGTTGCTGCTGGCATTGACGATGTTGGCCGGTGCGCACCTGCGGCTGACAACTTTGAACCCGATTTTCATGGCCGTCATGATGATCCTGGTTGTCGCGTCGCTGATTCTTCTGCACCGGAGCTCGGTCTCTCTACAGGTCATCCGCTTCGAGGCGCCTGGCAGGTATTGGATTCGCGGCTTTCCGCCGGAGTACCTGCAACGGATTGCCCCGTGGGCACGGCACTGAACTCGTTTCAATCCGCGGCGCGGAACGCGTTCCGCCGAGACGACTGCTGTCGGCACTAACCCGGATTATTCACGGGTTTGTACGACGGGACTCCGATCCCGTCGAATTGCAGCAACGGGATCGGAGTCCCGTCGTAAAGTGTGCATTTCGCCGATTCGAGATCACTTCCGTTTCCAGGACGCTTTACGTCAGGAATTGCTGATCGCGTGAATCATCCGGGCTAGCGCCGCCGATGATCGGCGACGCCGGTACTCACGACGATTGTTTCGTCGGCCGGGTATTGTTGGATCGCCCAGGCTCGGCCAGGGTCCAACATTGATCACATTACGCCTGCCAGACCACTCGTGGCTGCCAATCCGCGAGGTTTCGGATCACCGTTCTTCTGCCGACGCCCGGGCCAGTTCGCGGAAATACATGCGTATCAGCGCCGCGTATTCGCCGTCGATGGCTTCGTTTGAGCCGCTCAGAACTTCGGTGTCGAGTGCTTCGTTCAGACCGCCCCAGTTTCGATCACCGGCTCCTGCGCGACTTGCCTGCAGACTGTTTCCGTCCCACGGCGCGGCATTACCCGTGGCCTGTTTTGACGGCGGCCCGCTGGGTTCGCCTTCCGAAAGGCGCCCCGGGGAAAACTGCCGCGGCAGGCTGCCATTCGCGGCTTGAGCCAAAGCCTGAGCAGCCTGATTCAGCATCGGCGTCCCGTCACCCGGTTCTCCCGGCTGTGGACGATCATCGGACGGCTGACCGTCGGCGGGTTGTCCCTGACCGGGTTCCGTCTGCCCGGAAGCAGGCTCTTCCGGTGACGGTTGTCCGTCCTGTCCGTCTGACGGCGAATCATTCTCGGACGAATTCGGTGAAGCACTTTCCTGCGACGATTCGGCGTCTGATGCGGTTCCGGCATCGGAGGAATCGGCCGCGGCGGACTCGGACGACTGCTGTTCTGCCGGAGCGGATCGCTGCAGACTTCGTAATGCCTCGGCCACACTGTCACCGACTTCCGACGGCACCAGAGCATCCTGACTCTGCGGATTTCCGGCGGCCTGCTGCGCCATCTGAGCCACCTGGTTCAACTGGGCGGCGGACTGTTGTCCCGATTCTGCAGATTGCTGAAATGACCCCTGCTGGATTTGTTCCGCTGCGTTGTCGCTGGATTCCGCGGCCTGTTGAGCGGCGTCCTGAGCGACCTGCGTTTGTCGCGCCTGCTGCTGCATACCCAGCGCGGGAAGACTCAGTTTTTCCGACAGATCGGCAAGCTGCTGTGGAAGTTCGGAAACCTGCTCAGCCATCTGCTGTTGTGCCTGCTGCTGCGCGGCTACCTGAGCGGAGTCGCTGGGCTGAAGCATCTGCGCGGCGTCCGCGAGCTGTGAGAACTGCCGACTAAGTCCCTGCAGTTGATTCTGTCGGTCCTGCTGCTGAGGATCGCTAAGCTGACCGGCGGCCTGTTCGGCTGCCTGCGCCGCCTGTCGCATGTCCTCCGCCGCGCGGGCGAATTGACCTGCCTGAGCCTGCTCCGCCCCCTTCTTTCCCTGGTCCGCGGCGACTTTGGAAACGCGAGTCGCCTCGTTCATGGCGGGATTCTGAGCCTGCGGGTTCTGCTGGCTGTTTTCCTGCTGCAAACCGTCACTGACTTGTTCCGCGGCCTCGGCTAGCTCCTGACTGCGCCGCACCAATTCGCGCGCAGCGTTCTGCATGCGCTGGCTTTCGGTGTCCGGGGCGGGATCGTCCGCCGGCAATGACGGTTGTGCAGCGTTTCGCTGTTCGCGGAGCTGCTGCAACTGCTGATTGATGTCCTGCAGCCTGTCCGCCAGCTCCGCCGACCGATCCGCGAACTGTTCGTTCTGTTCACGCTGTTGCTGTTGTTGACGCTTTTCTTGTTGTTGACGCTGTGGTTCGGCAGGAGCCTCACCCTCCCCGGCAGCAGCGTCCCGGGCAGCGTTCCCGGCAGCGTTCTCATCCTCTATGGCAGGATTCTCCAGGGCGGCGTCTCGCAAACGTTCGGCCGCATCCTGAAGATCCTGCTGAGTCTGCTGAACGGCTTGTTGCGGTTCCGCGAGATTTCCCTGCCTGAGTTCTCGGACGGCTTCATCCAGCGGCGATGCCGGAGGAGCCTCGACCTTTGATTCGGCGTTCTTCATTTCGTCCGACAATCGCTGCATGTCGTTGCGTGCCTGCTGCAACTGATTGGCGATCTCCTGCGCATCGCGGGCAGCGTCGCGAGCTTCCTGATTGACGCCGTTGGCAAGCTGCTGCTGCTGCCGAGCCAGTTCGCGAGCCTGCAGCGCCAGTTCCTGAAGTTTCTCCTGCTGGGCTCGCTGAGCCGAGTCGAGAAGTTCCTGTTGCCGCTGCAGCAGATCATTGACCTCGGCATCCAGTTGCTGATGGTCCTGGTCAAGCTGCTGCTGTCGCTGCTCAAGCTGCTGCTGGAATTCCTCGCGACTGGTATCCGGGGGAAGGTCTTCGTCGGCTCGCTGGCGGTCGGCGTCGAGCTGTTCAGCATCGGCAGCCAGTTGTTCCGCATCCAGAGCCAGCCGGTTGAGTTCCGCCAGTTCGGCTTCCAGCATGCCGATCTTTTCGATCTCAGAAATCACGTCGCCAAGTTCGCGGCGCGCGTTGTCGAGATCCTGAGCGGACTGCTGCAACTGTTCCGCGGCCTGAGGTTTCTGCGCTTCGACAGCGGCTGCCAGTTTCTCCGGAATCTGTTCGCGAACGTTTTCACCGATGGCCTGAAGAGACTGAGCCTGTTTCTTCATCAGCGGATGGGCGGCGGCGTCATCGGCCAGTTCGGCCAGTTCGCGTCCCTGCTGTTGTTGTTTTTCGCTAAGCGCCGCGGCCTGCCGGCGATCAGCTTCGTTCCAATCCTGCCAGACTTTGTTCTTCAGTTCGTACGCCGTGTCCCGGTCCTGCTGAAGCTGCTGCTGAATTTCCTTCAGCGCTTCAACCAGGCGGCGAACATCTTCGTTCAGGGCATCGGCGCCGACGGCGGCTGCGTCATCCGAGATGCGAATCGAAAACGTCTTCGACCAGACTTCGTGCGGCCGCGGAACGGGCCGTTCATCGCTGGCGCGAACTCGCAGCGATACCACGTCACCGGATTGAACTTCAAGGTCGGCCAGAATCAGACGAAACGCATGCTGCACGGCCTGCGCGCCGCGAGCCAGGTTCTGTGGAGTGTCGATGCGAATGACCTGATCGTTCTTCTGATAATGCAGTTCCAGACTGCCGACGCCGATGTCGTCCGTCACAGCGCAGTCGACGGGAACGATGTCGTCGGGGCGAAAATCGTCGTCATCACGGATTCCCAGGACCTCCAGAGTCGGCGGCTGATCGTAGATGACCAGCAGCGTCCGATTCGGTTCGCTGTTGTTGTGGACGCCGAATTCGTCGGTGATATCGAAGGCAAAGCTGCCGCCGACGTCCGCCTGGAATTCGAACACTGCGGCGGTGCCATCAGCGTTCAGAGTTCCCGGTACGGTCTGTGCCAGTTCCACCGGCGGCGGCGGGTTCTGGTCCTGGCCCTCGCTCACGTTGGCGAATCTTCGGTCTTCGATCTGAGATTCGGTTTCGGGAATCGGGTCGCGGCGCAGCCAGACCAGAGACGCGTCCACGACGGGCTTGCTGAACTGCATAACGATCTCCAGACGACTGCGGTCGAAGACTTCCATGTCACCGACAACCCCGTCGAACGATTCGATGGCTCGACCGGTGTACGGCGGCGGAGTCGCTGTCATGGCGGCCGCCCGGATCTGCGGCGCGTCCACGACTCGCAGCAGGAATTCTTCGGACTCCGCGCCGCCTCCGGAAACCGTGTAGCGAAAGCCTTCCTGAATACGTTCGATCGTCACGGCGAACCGGCCGGCCACTTCATCAAACGTCATCGGTAACTCTTCGACGCGACCGTTGTCGGCCGTCATGGTCAGCACAACGATTTCCGGCCGCGGCTCATCAGTTGTGGTGCGCCACATTGGAACAGCGGCGAACGTCACGTCGGTTCCTCGTGCCACGGTGCGGTTCGCGTCCGGCACGTCGAAGTACAAATTGGTTGCGGTGGCCCAGTTCTTCCACGGCATCAGAAAGCGCTGAGCCAGCAGTCCGGTACTGGACGGCCAGACAATCGACGGCAGCACCAGCAGCGCCGTCAGTCCGATGGCCAGCCCGGCGCGCCGCAGGGTGGCCTGACTGCTGACAACATCGGGCTCATGAACGGTCTGCAGCCGCGACCAGACCTGCTGCTGCAGTCGCTTTCGCATCACCGCGGAACCGGCCTCACTGACAGTCGCCGTCGGCTGTTCGATCGACACCAGAGTCGCCAGGCTTTCGCGCAGTTCCGGACAGGAAAGGTCAACGGCGGCTCCAAGTTCTTCGTCGGGAACAACCAGCCGCAGCGGAAGGATCAGGTGCTTCCAGACAGACCAGCCCGTTGCGGCAACGGCTGTCGCCAGCAGAACTGTGCGAACGGCCGGCCCCAGTGCCAGCAGGTAGTCCAGCGCGAATGCCACCAGAATCGCCGCGACCAGAGTGATCACAACAACCGCCGTTCCCCGCAGGAAAGCGTGGTGCAGCAACTGCCGCCGGCAACTGCCAAGAATCGAACGAATGCCGTCTGTCTGTGTCAGAGTCCCCGCGGACATACCGTGCTCCGTGAAATCGCGTCACCACCACCGGACCTGTCAGGTGTTCGTCGCTGCCCGGCGGGCAGCTTCGTGCTTCGCATTCTACCGTCGTCGGCGCCGGGAGATACGAATTCCGCCGAGACGTCCGTGCAAGATTGAGAATTCTCAAAACGCCGCGAATCATGTGTTTTCGCAAGCGGGGATTGAAGGTATCAGTGCGGTCGCCAATACTCTCGAAGCTTTTTTCCGTTGTCCGATCCGCTTTCTGAAATCCGCCGATGACCGATACCCGACTGCCGCTTCAGGACGTCAACATCCTGAGCACGACTCCTCTGACGTCACCCGCGTCGCTGAAACGTGAAGTACCGCTGACGGAACAGACCGCTCAGTTCGTTTGCGAATGGCGTGAAACGGTCAAGGCCATTCTGAAGGGAACCGACCGGCGGATCATCGCCATCGTCGGACCGTGCTCAATCCACAGCGAACAGATTGCTCTGGAGTACGCCGGCAGGCTGGCTCGACTGGCCGATGAAGTCAAAGACCGCATCTTTGTTGTCATGCGAGTCTACTTTGAAAAGCCGCGAACGACCGTGGGCTGGAAGGGCCTCATCAACGATCCTCATCTGAACGATACGTTTGACATGGCCGCCGGACTAAAGCTCGCCCGGCAGATCCTGTGCCGCGTCAACGAAGCCGGAATTCCCGCGGCGACGGAAGTGCTGGAACCCATCACGCCGCAGTACATCGCCGACCTGATTACGCTGGCGTCCATCGGCGCGCGGACCACGGAATCGCCCACTCATCGGCAGATTGCCAGCGGCCTGTCGATGCCCGTCGGATTCAAGAACAGTACGGAAGGCAGCCTGGAAGTCGCGATGAACGCCATGAAGGCCGCTCGCGCAGAACATTCCTTTCTGGGAATCGATCACGACGGAAACACCTGTGTCGTCAATACACGCGGAAACGACATGGGACATCTGATTCTGCGCGGAGGCAGAAACGGGCCGAATTACCGGGAAGAGAATCTTGCGGAAGCGGTCTGGCTGCTGAAGGAAGCCGGACTGCCGCCCCGCTTCGTTGTCGACTGCAGCCACGCAAATTCCGAAAAGGACTACACTCGGCAATCCGTGGTCTGGAACGACGTCATTCGCCAGCGAACCGCAGGCAACGACACGATCGTGGGACTGATGCTGGAAAGCAATCTGAAAGCCGGGCAGCAGTCTCTCGGTTCGGACCCGTCAACGCTGGATTACGGAGTGTCGATCACGGACGGCTGTATCAGCTTTGAGGAAACCGAACACCTGCTGCGTTCGGCCTACGAAGCTCTGGCGGCAACCACGGCCGCGGCCGTGTAATCAGCGTCCCGCGCGCACCGCAGTTCGCACCGGCGAAAAAACGCGGCAAGGAGGCATCAGCGCGCGGCGTGCGACCGTTCGAACGGACGACGGATTGTCAGTTGGTCTGCCGTGTAACGAAGGCTATGTTCCCCCGCCATGACATCGGACATGCAACGACCACTGCTGGCAGTCACTCATTTCGGAAACCTTCGCCGCTGGCTGGAAATGGAAGGGGAGGCGGAGCTGGAGCGCCTGGAGGCACGGCGAAATGTGCAGTCCTCCGCCGACGCGGAACGCAGCGGCGAGACCCTTCTGCATCTGATGATTCGTTCTCACACGTCGGGACTGGGAGGGCGATATCTGCTGACGCTGGCGAAACGCAAGTCGGCCGATCGCATGCCGTGGCACCGGTTCAAAGTCGGCAGCCCCGTCATTCTGTCCGAAGACGGTGACGGCAGCGGACGATCGATGAGCGGCGTTGTCAGTCAGCGAACCGCCGATTCCGTAGAAGTCGCCGTCGACGAATGGCCTGACGGTGACCGCTTTCGACTCGATTTGTCGCCGGACGAAGTGACTCGCAAACGGCAACTCGCGGCGCTGGACATCTGCGAAAAGGCAACCGGGCGGCTCGGCCAGTTGCGTGACCTGTTTCTGTACGACCGCGAACCGTCGTTCCGTTCCGGGGACGATTGCGAGGTTTCCGCGGCGCTGAATCCGTCACAGCAGGCGGCCGTGCAGTTTGCCATGTCGGCCAACGACCTGGCCATCATTCACGGGCCTCCGGGAACCGGCAAGACGACAACCGTGGTGGAAGTCATCCGCCAGGCCGTTGCCCGCGGCGAACGTGTCCTGGCGTGTGCTCCCAGCAACACTGCCGTCGACAACCTGCTGGAACGGCTGGTCAACACCGGCGAATCGGCCGTGCGGCTCGGGCATCCCGCGCGAGTCCTGGAAGTCGTGCGAACGCACACGCTGGACGCGCTGGTTGAACAGCATGACGCCATGGAACTGATTCGTGACATGCGTCGGGAAGCGGAGCAACTGGAACGCAGGGCCAGCCGCTATACTCGGGCACGCCCGGCTCCCGGCCAGCGATTTCAGCAGCGCCAGGAAATCCGTGACCTGAAGAAACAGGCGCGAATGCTGGAACGCCAGGCGATCAATGAAGTGCTGCGGGAAGCTCGCGTGATTTGTGCCACCGTCAGCTTTGATTTTGATGTGCTGCAGGATCACGAGTTCGATCTGCTGGTCATCGACGAAGCCTGCCAGAGCGTCGAGCCGGGTTGCTGGGTTCCGCTGAAGTTCGCCGAGCGCGTGGTCCTGGCAGGAGATCACTGCCAGCTTCCGCCCACGATTCTTTCCAAAGGAGCCGCCAACGAAGGCTTTGATATCAGCCTGATGCAGCGGCTGGTGGAACGCTATGGGCCGTCGATCACCCGGCAGTTGACGCTGCAATACCGAATGCACGAACAGATCATGCAGTTTTCGTCGGAACAGTTTTACGAGGGAACTCTGGAAGCTGATGCGTCGGTGAAAACACACACTCTGGCTGACCTTCCGCAGATTCACGCCGCGGATCTGGATACGTCCCCGGTTGTGTTCATCGACACGGCGGGAGCCGGCTGGGACGAACAGCAGGAATCCGACGGACTCAGCCGACTGAACCCCGATGAAGGCCGGCTGGTTCTGGATCAAGTAAACGCGCTGTGCCGCGCGGGACTCAATCCGCGAGACATCGCCGTGATCGCGCCGTATGCCGCTCAGGTGCGCTGGCTTCGGCAGAACAGCGAATTCGCCAATCTGGAAGTCGATACCGTCGACGGTTTTCAGGGCCGCGAAAAGGAAGCCGTTGTGATGTCGCTGGTCCGATCGAACACCGCCGGAGAAATCGGATTTCTGTCGGACGCTCGCCGCATGAACGTCGCCCTCACACGCGCCCGACGGAAGCTGATCGTGATCGGAGACAGCGCGACTCTGGGGGGCGATGAATTCTTCGCCCGGCTGATCGCCTGGTTCGAAAGAATCGGCGCTTACCGGTCGGTCTGGGAACTGACGACGGTGGATTAGCCTGTCGCGGCGTCAGTCGGCCAGAGCAAACGCCTTTTGCATGGCCTTCGACGTGGCTGCGAGCGCTTCGGCGTCGTCCATCTCGTTCAGCACCGCATTGAACGGTTCGGCTCGAACAGGACCGTCGTAGCCGATTTCGGCCAGCGTTGTCAGAAACGCTTTCAGGTCAATGACGCCGGTTGCCGCGGGAAGTTCCCGCTTGTTGTCGATCTGCTCGTCAATCGGAATCCCGGCGGGAGCGTCGTTCAGGTCGCAGGCGATGATGTCGGCATTCGTCAGCGACTTCAGATCGTCGACTGTTTCATGCGCCGTGTACCAGTGCCAACTGTCCAGCACGACTCCCACGTTGTCGAGACCGATCTCCGCGATCAAATCACGCGTTTCTGCCAGCGAATGAATGAATGGATGCCGGCCGCTGGCCCACAGCGTTTTCGGGCCGACGTATTCCATGCCGAACCGCAGCCCGTGGTCACCAAGAATCCTGACGCATTCCCGCAGGCGGTTCGCGTGCTGCCGGAAGTTGGCAACGTACGTCAGTTCGTCATGACGCGGTGACAGCCAGGTTCCCACGCGAGTTACTCCCGCACGCTGCAACCCTTTTGACTGTCCGGGAAGCTTCTTCAGCGAATCCTGAAACGTCTGCTGATCGCCCGGAAGTCCACCGGCAGCCCCGCCGCGCCCTTAGACCAGGTTCTTCTGCTTCAGTCCTGCCAGCAGTTCATCAAGCTGCCCGTCCGACAGACTGGCCAGAAAATCGGCGTCCGCGCCCACGGATTCGAAGCCAAACTGGTGAGCGAAATCGATGGCCTGTTTCTGGCCGGGCGCTGACTCCGATCGATCCGCAAGCGCAGGTCCAGCGTGAACTTCCGTTTCGCAGCGGTCGTGTTCGCGGCGGAAACGGTCACGGCGGAATTGAGTGACAACGCTGCGGCTGCCGTGAGAGCTCCCGTTCGAAGCAGTTCACGGCGACTGACCGGCGGCGAATTCGGCGCGGCCGCTGAGTTCGTGAAAGCGTGCTGACAAATGGTGTCGACGAAACGGTTCATGCGGAAGGCTCCTGGAGAAACAGCCGGAATCAGGCAGTGATTAACGTCCGACAAGAGTACCAACATATTCCTTCACAATCATGGAAGTCGTATCCAGCGGCCCGGATTGCGGAATGAGGGAATGGACGATTTCGGCCGTTGTTCGCGGAATGTCGCTCGGCTTTGACAAGAAGTCGGCCGGCAGCGGATCAGGTTCGAATCCATTGCGTTTCGCCAGAGCCAATGCGCGTGGCAGATGCCACGCCGACGTCAGCAGCCCGACTCGCTGATCGGTACCGTTAAACCGCTTGCCAAGTTCCGTCATCTCTTCCGAAGTATTACGGCCGCCGAAGCGTTCGATGGCGGCCTCCGGAACTCCCAGAGCCATCAGGATCTCGGCGGATCGCTGCGACGGGTCGGCGTCGATGTTGGTCATTTCGCCGATCTTTCTGCCGGTGCAGATGAACTTCCGGGTCAGTCCCTGGTGGTAAAGTTCGGCGGCCAGAATCAGGCGGTCGCCGGAACCGTTACCCTGGCTGCGATAGTTCATTCCCGTCGACGCTCCGCCTCCCAGCACAACGACGACGTCCAACCGCTGCTCGCTGAGCGGCTGGATATCAGCAAACCGGCCCTCGCGAGTTCTTACCAGCCACTCGGCAAAGACGTCATTGCCCGCGATGGTCAGTAACAACAGCGGACACGCGGCGACCACAATCAGTTCTCGTCGACGAGAATTCACAGCCATCGACATGCAGCCGATCAACAGCAGCCACAGCAATCCGCATGGCTGCACCAGCGCGGTCACGACTTTCTCAACCACCGTCTGTCCGAGTGCCACCCGGTGCCGACCAGAAAAGCCAGGGTTCCCACACAGACTCGGACAAAGGTTTTCGTCACCGTTAACTCAGACATAATCTTTCAATGTCGAAACAAGATTCTTCGAGCCCCGGAGTAACACTCACGCCAACATTCAAAGTGAAAAGACCGATGCTGTTTCCGGCTCAGCGGTCATTTCGACAACGCCCGGTCATGCCGCATGAGATCGACGATGATTCGGTATTGTGTCGCGGTGGACGGCCGATGTCGATTCCTCGCCGGCGAACCACGATTCGACGTCGGCGATCCTTCCAACGCGGAGCCAGCTCCGGCAGGGCTTGTGGGTGCACCGTCGGATCCTGTCAGGCGTGCGGCAGATGAGAATCTACTTGCCAGCCGCCGGGCAGGTAACGACTCATCTGCCGCTCGCCTAAGAGGGACGATCGCCGGGCTGACCGTCGAGCAACCGTGACCTGCCGTCGGCAGACTTCGCCCGATTTGCATAACCGCCACCTCCGCCGTCGCCGTAACAGAGCGTGAAACCGGCAGTCAGAAACCGGCAGATTTCACCGGCCGGGGAATTCAACTGGTGAATTGTGCCGTTCCCGGCCGATCACCCTCAAGGCGTCTCGCGCGCTCTGGTGTGAACCGTTCATTTCAAAACCGGGAGCCGAACCAGGCATGATCATGCGGATCTCAGACACTGACGATGACAGCTTCTTCGGCGAAGGCGTGGAGCCGCCGGACGAAATGAACGAACTGTTTCGCCCTGAGATCAGCAACTGGCGATTCGCCATCGTGGATCCGGAGGTGCGAATGCTGCGATCAGACGCACCGGAAGCCATCGTGCCCGTGCCTCACCTGCGGACAATCCCGAAGCGGCACGCTGCGGCCATTGATGACTTCAACGAGTCACTTTACTTCGGATAGGCGGGGCAGCGGATAAGCGGGGCGGCGCACTTCCGAACGCCAGGCGAATGACCGACTCTGCGCGAACGATGCCGATTCCCTGATATCGGCCTCATTCGCCCGCGGAATCTGTTGCCGCAGCGGAGTCTGACTCTGCCGGCGTCTCCGTCCCTGCCGGTGCCGTCTCCTCGACGGTAGAATTTTCGGGCGGCGGGGCGACCGAACGGTAATCACTGCAACCGCTCAGCGACCATGCTGCCGCGGCGAAGACCAGCGCCGGGGTGAATCTCAGCGACATCCGCATCACACTTCGCATCCGGTGTTGTCCCTTTCTCGTCGGATCCACGAATTCATGCCGCGAATCGTGGCGAATCGAAATTCATTCGACAATTGACTCCCGGAATTCTGATCCCGGCCGATCGGGCGGATATACTTCGCCGTGTTTTGCGGTCAGTTGACTGCATCTACTCGCGTTCGCGGAAGACTGCATTCCGTCCGGCGAGTCGCCTGACCGTTGTGTCGAATGAGTTCATACGTGCCGGATCTGATTCCCAATAGCGACCGGATGCCGACGCCGCGCCCCGAACTGCTGGCTCCCGCAGGCGACCGCGACTGCGCGCGAGCCGCCGTGGAAAACGGAGCGGATGCGATCTACTTCGGTCTGGACTGCGGATTCAACGCTCGCGCGCGGGCCACGAACTTTCATCTCGATAACTTGCCGGAACTGATGGACTTTCTGCATCGTCGCGGCGTTCGTGGTTATGTGACGCTGAATACGCTTGCGTTTTCGGACGAACTGCCGGCGATCGAAGCCACCGGCCGAAGGCTTGCTGACGCCGCTGTCGACGCCGTGCTGGTTCAGGACATTGGGGTCGCCCGGCTGCTGAAGGATGTGTGCCCGGACCTGGCGCTCCACGCGTCAACGCAGATGACGTTGACCAGCGCTGAATGCATCGCCGTCGCTGAAGAGCTGGGGATTGAGCGCGTCGTGCTGGCCCGTGAACTGTCGATCGATGAAATCCGCCGGATCCGCAGTCAAACGTCGATGCCGCTGGAAGTGTTTGTTCACGGCGCGCTGTGCGTGGCGTATTCCGGGCAGTGCCTGACCAGTGAATCTCTCGGCGGACGCAGTGCGAATCGTGGTCAGTGTGCTCAGGCCTGCCGGCTGGCATACGATCTGATCTGCGACGATCAACACATGGAACTCGGCGATCAGAAGTATTTGCTCAGCCCGCAGGATCTGGCGGCGTTTGCACTGGTTGATGATCTGCTGAAAGCCGGTGTCAGCTCGCTGAAGATTGAAGGACGGCTGAAGACGCCGGAGTACGTCGCCAACACGGTTCAGCACTACCGTCGGGCAATCGATGCCGCCGTTGAGGGACGTTCCGCGAACTTTACTCGCACAGACGTTCGCGAACTGGAGCAGTCGTTTTCGCGAGGATTCTCGCCGGGCTGGCTGAACGGCTGCGATCACAAGATGCTGGTGCCCGCGACCAGTTCCGCCAAGCGCGGCGTGTTGCTGGGCCACGTTGTCGGCGTGTTGCCGGATCAGATTGCGGTGCAGTTGCAGGGTGAAGTTGCTCCCGGCGATGGGGTGGTCTTCGAAGGCGATCGTGAACACGGCAACGAACAGGGCGGACGCGTGTACCACGTGTTCAATGACCGCGGTCTGCAAATCGAATCCGCTGACCGCGGCATCGTCCAACTGGCGTTCCGTCACCACGCCATGGATTTCGCCAAACTGACGGCGGGCCTGAAAGTGTGGAAGACGGACGACCCGAGGCTGAATCAGAGGTTGCGAAAATCCTTCGAAGGCCCGGACGTGAACCGGCGCGTCGACGTAAGCCTGTCGGTCATCGCCAGAACAGGTGAGTGCCTGACGATCGTGGCTGAAACCGCCACCGGCATTCGCTGCGAAATTGCGTCGGAACAACCGCTGGAAGCCGCTCGCAAACATCCCATCTCTCGTGAGATTCTGGAACAGCAGTTTTCGCGGCTTGGCGGTACGATTTTTCGACTGGCCAAACTCGACGCCGTGATTGAAAACGCACCGATGATTCCGCTCAGCGTCCTCGGACAACTGCGGCGCCAAATGATCGAACTACTCGACGTCGCGCCGCCGCGGCCGACATCATCGCCGCGCCGCATCCCTCAAGCCGTTACGACGACCCGGACACAGGCGTTTTCAGCGAACATGAAAGGCGAACAGAATTCCGGCGACCCGCGGCTGGTTGTTCTTTGCCGAACACGGCAGCAGCTTGACTGCGTTCTGCAAAACGGAATCAGCCATGTCTTCGCGGACTTCGCCGACATTCGCGAATACCGGGAAGCCGTCCGGGCAGCTCATCAAGCCGGAGCCGAAATCCTGCTCGCGACGCCGCGCATCCAGAAACCGGGGGAAATGGGGATCTTCCGCACGATGCTCGGACACCAACCGGATGGAATGCTGGTTCGCAATCTTTCCGGCCTGACATTTTTCGTCGAACATCGGATACCGGTTGTCGCGGACTTCTCGCTAAACGCCACCAATGAACGGACCGTCGAATGGCTCATCCGCAAAGGCGCGGAACGAGTCACCGCGTCGTACGACATGAACCGCGATCAGTTGCTTGAGCTGCTGAATCGTGTGCCCTGCCAGTGGCTGGAAATTGTGATTCATCAGCACATGCCGTTATTTCACATGGAGCACTGTGTGTTCTGCTCCGTTTTGTCGCCGGGGACTAACCGGCACAATTGCGGCCGTCCGTGCGACGTTCACCGCGTGGAACTGCGGGACCGCATCGGCATGAAACATCCACTGACCGCTGACGTCGGCTGCCGCAACACACTGTTTAACGCCGTACCGCAAAGCTCGGCGGAAGTCGTTGCGACACTTCTGGAACGCGGAGTCCGCACGTTTCGTATTGAACTGCTGAACGACGACGATGCCCGCATTCACCGAATCATCAGCCTTTATCGTGACCTGCTGAATGGTACGATCCGAGGCAGCGAAGTCTGGAAGCAGCTCCGGGCCGGAAACCGAGTCGGAGTCACTCGCGGCACTCTGGAAGAACGCCGCAACCCGCTTGCGATCCTGTAGCTGTTGACTCCGAATCCGGGTTGTCCGGTCTCAACACGTCCGATCCGTGCATCCGCATCCTCGAAGTTCTATTCCCCAATTCCCGATTTTCCATTCCTGCATCGTTCAACAATGTCCGCTCGCATCATTGACGGAAAAGCCATTTCAGCGGCCGTGCGACAGCAGATTTCCGACGACGTCGCCGCGTTTTCGCAACAATCCAAAGTCATTCCTCATCTGGCCGCCGTGCTGGTGGGAGACGATCCTGCCAGCCAGGTCTATGTTCGCAACAAGGAACGAGCGTGCGAGAAGTGCGGTCTGAGAAGTACGCTGCATCGACTGTCAGCCGACACGACTCAGCAGCAGTTGCTGGACCTGATCGAGCAACTGAACGCGGACGATTCGGTGCATGGAATCCTGGTGCAACTGCCGCTTCCAAAGCAGCTTGACGCGACGCAGATTCTGGATGCGGTTTCACCGCTGAAGGACGTTGACTGTTTTCATCCGGAAAACGTCGGATTGCTGCTGCAGGGTCGGCCGAGATTTCAGCCGTGTACTCCCGCCGGAGTCATGCAGATGCTGAAGCACGAAGACATCCCCACGGCGGGTGCTCACGCGGTGGTCATCGGCCGCAGCGATATCGTGGGCAAACCAATGGCCGCGCTGCTGGTGCAGAAGGGAATCGACGCGACGGCAACCATCTGCCACAGTCGGACCCGCGAGATCGCATCGATCATTCGTCAGGCCGACATTCTGGTTGCCGCGGTCGGGATTCCCGAGTTCGTCAAAGGTGACATGGTGAAGCCGGGGGCCGTCGTGATCGACGTCGGCATCAACCGTGTCGACGATAAACTGGTGGGCGATGTTGACTTTGCAGCTGCATCGCGTGTCGCTGCGGCGATTACTCCGGTCCCCGGCGGAGTCGGCCCAATGACAATCGCAATGCTGCTGCGAAACACACTGACAGCCGCCGAATGCTGGTCGCGCCGGGAATAAGCCCCTCGTCACATGGCATCTGTTACGCGGTGTCTTGACGAATCGGCCGGACGGAATTGCGCGGCAGCGAATGAGAGTGATCGGTCTTCGCCGGCGAGCCGACAAGCTTTCCGCTGCCGCTGGGATCGGGACGGACGGGCTGATCGCAGCATTGGGCCAGGGAGAGTGAACTCCAACATCATCCGCGGACACGTACCGCCCGCCGCTGGTTTCTCATGTCGAGGTTCCGTGGTGACGATGACTTTCGGGATTTGCGATTCCGCCAGGCGGTCAGCCGATACAATGAAGAACGATCCGCCAGGAACGCCTGATCGAACGATTTGCCGGATTCCCTGCCGACGCGGTCATTATCATGAAAACTGCACGAACCATTCTTTCCTGCCTGACCGGACTTCTGCTGCTGTCGATCTGGGCGGAACCGAGTCATGCTCAGTTGTTTGGGCCCCGGAACATCGGCCGAAATGCGCGAGGCCGGCAACTGTCGACTTCGAATTCGGTCGGAACCGTGACTTCCGACCGTCGCTTCGTGCGCGGCCAGCGGCGCGCCGATGACTTCGTGGGAACAGACCGCAGCGATGCGGCCGGTTTTGTCGGAAGCACGCAGACAATCAACGACGGACAAGTGACATCCTCGGTGACCGGTTTGCGTGAACAGCCGACTCGGCGAGTCAACCGCAATCGAACGATCTCGCGCAGCGGCCTCTATCCGGAACGTCTGACGCCGGCGTTTTCGGTACCTGACACTCCGCGTGCCGCAGCTCGACACGTCGCCGGTGACGACTCCGTGCAGTTACCGGCGCTGGAAACGATTGCGAATCGCCGCGGGTTTCGCGTCAGTCGCGTTCCCACGGAGCGGTCCGTGGTTCTGAGCGGTACCGTTCCGACAGAGCGTGATCGACGGATCGCTGAGATTCTCGCGAGTTTCGAACCCGGTGTCGAAACCGTAACGAGCGATCTTGAGGTGGCGGGCTCGTCAGCTCCGTAAATTGCCCGTCACTCGACGCGCCGGCGGGAACGGATCGGTCGACGCTTCCGCTTGCAAAACCGCCGGCTCCCGGCTGTGGAACATGACCGAAGTTGGACGGCGGTTCCGATCCGTTCAGCAGATCGTCGCCACTGAATGCCTGCACCGCTGCTCCGTTCAGATTTCGCTGAAGGAAACCGGACGTCAGCGGGATCTCCGACGTCTGCAGCCTGCCGACCGAATGCGGCGCGGCCTGCGACGTACCCGCTGCGGGCAACGGTTCACTGACCTGGTGCGACACGCGCTGAATGTCGCGGCTGGATTCGTCGTCATCGTTCAAAACAGCGTCTGGCAGTTCGACGGCTCCCGGAAGGATGACATTCGCCGCGGTCGATGTGACTTCTGAACTATCGCGGCCGATGAACCGGGCGACAACGGTCAGTACGGTTCGCCGGCCACCGGCTTCATCCCAGGGAATCCAGAAGCTGTAAGAATCTCCGACTTTGGATTTGCTGTAATGCCTCTGCAGTTCGTCCGCGCGAAACACATATTTGCGGTCGGGCTTCCTGTCAGGACTGGACCTGGAATCGTCCCAGACGTACACGATCAGCGAACCGTCAACCCGCACGGACCTTTTACCTTCCGCGGAATAGAACATGATCCTTCCGCCGCATCCGCGAAGTCCCGGCTGACCGGCCTGATGCAGGACTGTGTCCGTCCACACAGGAATCAACTGATGCGGCGTGACAAATTCGGGCTTCTTTTCGAACCATTCCGTTGGCGGTGTCAGCATCGTCGCGCAGCCCGTCAGAGGCATCGCAAACGCGGCAAGCACGAGAGCTCGGCGAACCTTTCGGCGAAGTTTCCGTAATCGCGCTGTCATCGACCGGTCCTCCAGGGCCAGCCAAAGAATCGGGACTCCTTCGACCTCGGAGCATCATCGCGGGTTTTTGCCGCAGCCTCCTTTTTGAATGACGCCGGAGTCACGGTGCCGGGTTTTATCGGACCGGTGGTCGTTGCCCCGGAACCTTCGGGGACGAACGGCAGTGCCGGCAGTTCGGGGTCGGAATCCGGAACAGTTCCGCGCGAAGGATCCGAGTGGCCCGGCTGCGGAATGGGAGCAAGCTCGACCTCCGGCGGCTGAATGTACGGCGATTCGTCAGGGAAACAGATGGGTACTCCGCTGTCGTCCATCATTCCCGCGCCGGTCGCGCCGGTGCCGATCCAGTCGAAGATATCGCCGGATACCCAGGACATCCGTGACATTTCCACCTGCTTCAGATACTCCGCTTCGCTTTCGCCGCGGATTACGTGCGGCGTCAGAATGATCAGCAGTTCCTTGCGGCGGTTCGTGTAGCCGTCGTAGCGAAACAGGTTTCCCAGAAGCGGCAGGTCTCCCAGCCAGGGAACACGGCGGCTGAGCGACTTGTTGCTGTTGCTGATCAGTCCGCCGATGACAATCGTCTGACCGCTGGCCGCGCTGACGGTTGTCTGGGCGCTGGTCACATTCACGCGCGGCGAACGGATGACGCTGCCGTCGACCGAAACCGAAATCGGAATCCCGTCGCGTTCCGGGCCGACCTCCGATTTTTCGGCGTCGATTTCCATGACGACGTTACCTTCCGGGCTGATGCGAGGCGTGACGCCCAGCAGCAGTCCGACGTCTTCCAGCGCCAAACTGTTGATCTGTCCCAGTTGCGTGAGCTGGCTGCTGACAATTCTGGGAACTCGCTGCCCCACCTGAATAAACGCCTGCTGGTTGTCCAGCGTCATCACCTGCGGACGGCTGAGCACTTCCATGCTGCCCGTTTCGTTCAGCGCCCGCAGCAACACGCTGACGTTTTCGCTGCTGGCCGATAACACCAGCCCGCCATAGTCCAGACCGTTGCTGACACGACCCAGACTGAAGCTTGACAGAGCCTGTCCGCCGATGTCGCCGGCTCCTCGTCGAGCCAGCGCGCTGCCGCTGTTGCCCAGCGGATTGTTGTTGAAATCAAAACCCGGCGTATTTGTCGCTCCGATAATCGTGTCCGAAGTTGTGGTGACGACTCCCGCCGGCGTCGACGTGGAATTCGTCACCGTTGTCGTCAGCAGTTCGCCCAGCAGACTGCGGTCGAACAACAGGCTGTCCTGCAGTCCCAGTTCCACGCCGAATTCATGAAAGTTGTCCAGATCCACTTCGGCCAGAATCACCTGAATCATCACCTGCGGCGGCTGGTCGTCCAGATCTTCCACCAGCTCCAGAATCTGGTCGAAGTAGCGCGGCGTCGCACTGATAATCAGGGAGTTGCGAAGCGGTTCCGGAACAACAATGACTTCCTGTTCGATCTGTTCGAACGGATTTTGTCTGCCGGGAGCCGCCTGGCTGACGATTCGTTCGCTGCGCAGGAAGTCATTCACGGCTCTGGCGACGTCGGTGGCCGGTGAGTTCTTCAGCCGGAAGACGCGATTGATGCGCTCCTGGCTTTCCGTTTGGTCGAGCCGCAGCAGCAGAGCTTCCATGATTTCCAGGTCACCGGCGGTGCCTGTCGCGATGATTGTGTTTGTCCGCACGTCGACGGAAAACCGGACGGGAACCAGCGACGTTTCTCCTTCCGCCGTGGCCAGTTGCGGGACCGTTGATGTCGTGGCGGATTCCGGAAACAGCGATCTCAGCACGGTGACCAGTTCTGCGGCATCGCTGTTGACCACCTGAAATACCTTGATCTGTGCCGATGCCGCCGGCGACCGATCGAGTTGCTCAATCAACGCCTCAATCAGCGGCAGGCTTTCTTCCGGTCCGGTGATGAAGATCGTATTCGTCCGCGTGTCTGGCGTCAGTTTCACACTGTCCAGCAGTCCGGCCGACACGACTTGCTGCCCGTTCGGCTGCATCAACAGCATCTGCAGGGCGGCCGAACGCCCGTCGCCGCTGCCACCGCGCGCGGCGGTGATTGCCTGAGTGATCGTCTGCGAAACGTCGTCGGCCAAGCGTTCTTCAGTCGAATCAGTTTCGCCTGATTCACGGCGGCTGACGAATCAACATCCAGTCGCCGGATCAGCAGCGTGACTTCGTCCATGTCCCGAGGCGACGCATTCACGATCAGGCTGTTCGTTCGCAGGTCGGTTGCGACGTTGATGTTCGGACCCAGGCCGCCTCGACCATTGAGGAATTGTTCAATCGTCCGGCTGATGGTTGCCGCCGACGCGTACTTCAGCGGAAACACCTGCATTTGAGTTTCGGCAGCAATCGGCCGATCGAGTCTGGCGATCAGTTTCTTCGCGGCATTCACGGCTTCCCCCCAGCCGATCAGCAGCAGCGCGTTCGGCTTGACCAGCGGTGTGATGGAGACACGTCCCTGCAGCGGTCCGGTCAGTTCGTCGAGCACCTGCTGAATCAGTTCGTCCAGAGCCTCCCCCTGCGTGTGCCGCAGCGGATAGATTTCGATTTCGGGAGCCGTTTCGTCACTGAGTCGTTCGATCTCCTGGATAATCCGCAGCAGCTCGTCGACGTCCGGATCGCGGCCGCGCAAAATCAGAACATCCAGATCCGGCAGCGGCTGAATCGTGACGTCGCTGGACGGCCGCCGCAAATCCTGATTCACGCTGTTTTCCTGAGGCTGGCCGTTGGTCTGTGGTAATCCGTTGTCCGGCACTGTCTCCGCCGGTTGTTCGTCGGCCGTTTCCTGAGTGAATCCGACGGGCCGTACCGGCGTTCGTTCGAACAAGCGGCCCTGCGACGTGTCGGACGAACGCTGGCGGCTTTCGGCTTCCTTCCAGGTGCGAATCGCCCGTTCCACAACTTCCGGACGCGTCTTTCGCAGCGGAATGAAGCGAAACGTCTCGTCCTGTCGACCCGACTGTGAATCTTCGAACGACTGAATCAGAACGGAAACCTGTTCGACGACTCGGGCGTCGCCGGTCACGGTGCACGTCCGCGAATCGTTTTGAAATTCCAGGCTGACGTTCGAACCGTCGGCAGTCGACCACAGAAGTTCGCCGTTGCGGCCTTCCGAAATGTTGTCCGCCAGCAGTCGCCGAAGCGCCTGACGGCACTGAGTCGGCGTGATGTTGCGCAGGCGAAACTGCGCCGATCGCGTGCCGGGAACCAGCGTGCTCTGCAGACTCGGAGGAAACAGCGTATTCGCGCCGGAGCTGCTTGTGGCGGGTACAGTGTTCACGAACGGCGCAACATCCGGCCTCGCGAACGGGCGAAACGGCTGCGGTTCGCGCGACGACAGCATCTGGTCCAGCAGAACGTGGTCCGCCGCGGCGGCGGCCACGATCAACTGGCTGCGGTCACGATCGACAGCGATCCTGACGCGCGTTCCCAACTGAGTCTGCAGCCTGCGCACCTGCTGATCAAGTTCCGACGGCGGAACGAAGTATGTCTTCACTTCCCTTGCCGTATTCATCGTTACGTCCGCTGCCGGAGGACGGTCGACCTGTCGCACAAGCTGATCGGCAAGCTGCTGCACGGATGCCGGCCCTGTCACAACCAACTGCCGCTGCTGGTCGTCGGCAAAGATTCGGGCACCGCCGGAGTTCTCGCCGAGCAGCTCCGTCAGCATCCGCCGCACGTCTGACGGCTGCGTGTGCTGCAGGTTCCAGGAACGCAGTCCGTCCGCCGTCGTCTGCCCGCACACGGGAACGGCGCTCGCCAGCGCGCTAAGCAGAAACCAGAAGGTGAATGTACGAAGTCGTGTCATTCGAGAATCAGCGCGTTCCGGAAGCCGGGCTGACACCACAGCGGGATGAAAGAGCGCTGAAATTAGAACCTGCGCCGCTGCAACGCAACGTGCGAACGGGTCTCGCGGTGACGGGATGCCGACAGAGCCGCGGGCCTTCAAATTCGTTCGGCATTTCCTGCCGGGTACCGTCGGAAACAGTCAGTTCCGCCACCCTGCGGCGACAGCGTACGCGCACGAATTGCGCGAAGTTCGCTGTCGCTCCAAATGTCATTTTCGCAGCCACCGGGGAATGTTCAGGAACTCTGTGTCGAGAATCGCGCGGCAATTCGGCGCTGGATTGATCAGCGCCCCGCGACAGACGGGCCAACGCTGGCTGGCGAAATTCCCGGCACCATCGGGGATCACTCGACAACTGCCGCAGCTTACCGTCGAATGCGTGGCAGCGAGTTTCAGGTTCCCTGCAAGAATTCCCTCCACCGTAGGCATGTCTATGGAAACAGCGGCCAATCCACCTGGCGGCATTGACGATTACATCGCCGGCTTTCCGCTGGACGTTCAGGACATTCTGCAGCGAATTCGAGCCCTCATCGCCAAAGAAGCTCCCGATGCCCAGGAGGCCATGAAGTACAGGATTCCAACGTTCGTCCTGAACGGAAACCTTGTCCACTTCGCGGCGTTCGCGAAGCACATCGGCTTCTATCCCACGCCGTCCGGCATCGAGCATTTCCGCGAAGAACTTTCCGGCTATCCGAGTTCGAAGGGCGCCATTCAGTTTCCGCTCGACGGAAAAATCCCCTTCACGCTGATCCGAAAGATCGTGAAGTTCCGGTCAGCGAAGCGCGGAGAAGTCTTCGAAGAAGAAGAAATGAACGCGTCTCACAAGCGCTGAACCGGCATGTCGCGACGCGGCCGATCGATGTGCGGTGCCATTCAGAGCGATCAAATCTGCCGGGAGATGTGCTGCGCGGAAAACGGCAGCTCTGGATTATACCCCAAGCGGGGCAGATTGAGGTATTCTGGCTCGCGGCATGAAGAAGTGCGAAAAGTATCAGCGCTCGCCGCGGCCAGTATAACTCCGTCAGCTTCGCAGTTCGCGCAGCATCTTGCGGAGATCTTCCAGAATCTGGTCGTCGTCGGCCAGCTTTGGAAACTGCGTGTTGGGCAGTTCGGCCTGGAACCACAAATCATCGCTGCCACCGGGATTCTTCAAGCGTTCGGCAAGCAGTGAAGCGATCGTGTTGCGCTGTTCTTCCGGCCGGTCAAAAAGCACGGAATCGACAAGCCGCCGGATGCGGCGCACAACGTCCGCTCCGGATGTCGCTTTCGAGCCCTCCGCGACAACGTTGTCGCGAGCTGCCGCGTCTGCTCGAACGGTATCGCCGAGCAGGATGGTCATCACGCCCGACCACTGTTCGCCGGCGGCGGCGATGGCGTCGGTGCCGTCGCGATGCAGTTTCCGCAGCAGATTGATCTGATTCTGAAGTCGTTCCAGCCGTTCCGAAGACTGACCAGCCAGTGAGTCGCCGTGAAGTTCACCAACCACGTAGACCGCATTCTCATCGGGCCCGAGATTGCGAACCCACTGCGGATGCGCAGCGCGGTAGTTCATCAGCGCCGTCACTGTTTCCTGGCGTCCCGGAACCGACACAGCGTTGTTCGTGCGCGCTCGAATGCGCCGTCCTGCAAGCACGTCATTCATGTGAATCTGAAACGGACGCAACTGCGACAGTTCTCGAACCAGCATCACGACGTCGCCCGGTTCGGGAGAAAAGTCGCGAGCTTTCCGCGACACACTGTACGACCCGAACGCTTCTTCGATTACCAGTGTTCCCACCGGCTGGAAGTAGCCGTCCACCGGGCGAAAAACGGCGACGACATCACGCTCGGACATCGTGTGGACGCTTCCCAGATCAAAGACGGGAGAACCATGGTCGACGCGATTGATCGTGCCGACAAAGTAGACGATTCCCGTTCCTTCTCCGTCGCCGACTTCGGACGGTTCCGCCTGCGCAGAAGCGATGCCCGGCGAACAGGCAAATACCATTGCGGCACACATCAGAATTCCGGGACACAGTTGGCGCATGAGTTCTGTCCTCGGTCGGCCCATCAACAGGCGGATGCCGACAAAACGGAAGGTCGTGGAATCGAACGCGGTGGTCGGGAGCGCGGCGATGTCCGCAGGAAGTTCACCGATCGCGCCGCTTTCGGAAGATCGTACGCGAGTCGCTTACCGGATTCACACACATTTCCCGCCGCCCTGGCCGCCCGATCCGCGATTGTCACTGCCGACAGCCGCCGATCGCGATAAACCGAAGATGCCTCGTCAATGCCGCAGTTTCACTTGCCGGCCATGGCGCCGTACGCCGGTATTGTGCGGACCGCAGAACGAACACATTCCGGTCGGATCATCCGGAACAACCCGAACGTTCGGAAGAATTCTACTCAGCGATCACGCGTCGCGCGCGGCAGGCGGAAGCAGGTCTATCGCCGCAGAGACCGTTCACCGTTGCCATCACTTTCCGCCTGCGATGACGACTGGACGGTGCCTGACCGGCAATGCGTCCGCTTTTCGTGCCTTGCGGCTGCGGGGAAAACGAGCGAATATCAATCCACGCGCCGGGAAGTCTTCGATCGACTCCTGCCACACGCTCCAATGATCGGACACCGCACGTCCCCGACAGTCTTCGGGAGCTAACCGGAATGACGGAGTGCATTCGCAACACGTCCCTGAAGCCGCCGGACTCGTGCGCTGCGACACGACCGCGCGCGATGGGTCCTGCTTCAGAGTGCCCGGAACCGCTGCGACGTCGATTGGCATACCACCGGCTGATGTGCTTCTCAGCGATTGTTGTTCTGGCTTTGGCGCTGGTGCTTCAGGTGCGGCCGGACCAGCGGGTCGCGCTTGTGTTTCTGCCGAACGTCCCGTTGCCGGAGATCTGCTTCAGCCGGAGCATGATCGGAGTCGTCTGCCCCGCATGCGGACTGACCCGCAGTTTCATCCGGCTCGCCCACGGACAATTCACTGCGTCGCTTCGCGAGAACCGAATTGGCTGGCTTCCGGCAGCAGCGGTTCTGTTCCAGATTCCGTATCGCCTGTACATGCTGCGACAACTGATACGTCGCGGTCATCCGGAACTCAGCCGGCACCTGTCGGCGACGGTTGTCTGGAGCCTGCTGGTCGCAGCGGTGATCGTCAACTGGGTGTTGACGCTGGCGGGGCTGTGAACCTGCGCTTCATGCGGACGAACGGACCAACCGGCATGGCTGATTCAACGGTTGCCACAAGTCGTCGCTGCTAAGACAGGACTGATCCGCGGGCGAAGTGTGCCACCGCGGCGCATTCGGGTGAACCCGTGCCGGATGGTTCCCGATATGAAGCTTTACAACGCCATCGCGGCGTTCGTTCAGTTCACGCGGCATTGCGATCCGCCATGGAAGGAGAATCAATCCCGCCGGCTGCGACCTGCCACAATCAGTGCGGCACAAAAAACACCGATTCCTTCAGGCCCGGTAACAACACCCATGTCGATTGAAGAACTGCTTCAACAGATGGAGGAGTATCGATTACGCAGGGAACAGCGAGACCACAGGCCGGACTGGCTGAAAGACTTCATCCGACAGGCCGCGGAACTTTTCGAACCGCTGACAAATGTGGGTCGCGTTGGTTACGAATGTCACGGTGACGAACACGGCTGGACGGTCTGCATGTACCTTGGCACGACCGAAATCATCGGCGGACCCCGCGACGGACAAGTTGATCACGCCTGTTTTCAAGTCGATCTGACCAGACTCAGCCGGCTGATGGAATCGACCACACGGTTCGAATGGTATTCCGTGACGGACCCGCTGGCGGAAGTAGCCCATCAGGAAATCCGATCGCTGATTTCGATACACGGGACCATTCCCGGTGGCCATGACGTGAAGCTGGAACTGCTGGCCAGACCTCCCAGACACATCGGCCCCGGCCTTCAACTGGAAGGTGCCGGCGGTTTCCGCGAGTAATAGCAAACAACGCAGATCGGGTCGGGTTGCGGCACTTCGGCGACGTGGTTCCTTCGTCGACGAAGTGCCGCTCCTTTTTGCGCGAGTCAGCTATGCGGGCCGTTCCGTCGGTACTGACTCCAATTCTGCGCCGTCGCGCGAGAGATCCGCACGAGTCGGTCCGACGACTTCCCTTCTGCCTTGCCGAAACGACCGCATTGATGGCGATGACGGCCTCAGTTTGCTGACAGCGCTTCGCGAAGAACGGGCTCGAAGGCGTTGGCCTGTCGCCAGAAACCGAGATCGTTCGGGTGCGAACCATCGGTCGTGTCTTCGCGATCGGCCAGCAACAGCTTTTCCCCTTCCAAATAGAAAAGCTTTTGCACACCGCGGTCCTGCAGTCGCTGGTATTCCGCCCGGAACGCGGCTCGGCTGGTGTCGTTGCGTTCCTGAGTTGCCGGCCGAATCCAGGCGTTCGCGTAGGTCCGGTCTTCCACAAGCACAATCGGGACGTCCGGATGAGCGCTGCGCAGCTGATCGACCATGGGCTGAGTGCGAGCCGTCACTTCGTCGGCGGTCATGTTCGGCAGGCAGTCCAGCACGTAAACCGCGGGATTGAGTTCGATCAAAAACTGACCGACTTCCGGTTCCAGCCGACCATTGCCGCTGAATCCCAGGTTGATCACCGGCCGGTTCAAACGTCGTCCCAGAATCGCCGGATGAGGCATTCCCGGCCGCGACGCGCAGGCTCCGTGCGTGATCGACGTTCCATAGAAGACGATCGGCTTTTCGTCACGCGGCGGAATGGGTTCGAATGCAGAACCGCCCGCCACGCCGATGCTGAGCCGTTCCGTTCCGTTGTACAGCGGCAGATAGATGGAATAGTCGCGCAGGCCGGGTCGCAGTCCGCTGATGATCGAGTTCTTTGTTTCCCGACCGGCGGGTTGCACGACAGCCACCCATTTCCACTCGCCGTCCGTGTCCTTCGCGTACAGGTCAAGACCGCTGACTCCGGTGGCGGGCATGTGCGGCATTTCCAGCCGATCGGACGTCACCGCGTAGTCGGCATGAATCTCCGTGGCGTCGGTGCGAAACCGAGTCATCATTCCCGCGGAATGTCGGCTCAGGTTCCACACCGCATCGCGCACGACGGATTCGGCCCGCGCCGGAAGGCGATCGAAGTACTTCACCGTATCATCAAAGCCGCGTCCTTCGACGCCCCATTCACGCACATCGTGCCACTGAAGACTGTCGTCCTGCGCGGCGAGTGACGGCCGGTAATGCACAGCCGCCGCCGCAGTGGCTGTCGCGGCCAGAAATGATCGTCGAGTCAGCATCGGTGGGTTCCTTTCAGAATCGACGCGGATTGCCGGAGAGAAAGCGCGGTCACGGTAGTCGGCTGTCTTATCCTTCCAGACTCCAGCCGTCGCGATATTTCCGGCGAATGAATCGATCCGCTTCCGGCGCGTTGACGGCCTTCATGGCGGCGGCATCCCATTCCAGTTTCTTTCCGGCTCGGAACGCGACATTGCCCAGATGATTCGCCTCGGTCAGCCAGCCGGCGTATTCAAAGTTGCAGGTGGTCGGACTGCCTGTCTTGGCAGCCAGGATCCATTCGGCGTGATGTCCGATCGATGGCGGAATAAACGGTTCCGGTGGTTTGAAGTCGACGAACTGGTCTTCCGGCAGCAGGATGTGCTTGCCGTAGTCTGCCAGCAGCAGGCCCTTATCGCCGATGAACAGCACACCGCTGCGCCACTGCGGAATCTCGCTGGCTCGCCAGACGTCGGGCTTGTTGTCGCCCTGGTACCACGTCAGCGATACCTCCGGCTGATCTCCCTGGGCCTTGTATTCGTAGCGAACCTGCATCGACGCGGGAGCGATTTCGGGATGCGGTTCCGGACCGCTGGCTTCAATTGTGGACGGAGCCTTCAGCTTCAGCGCCCAGAACGGCAGATCAATCCAGTGACTGCCCAGATCGGACATCGTGCCGTTACCGAAATCCCACCATCGGTACCACTTCGGTCCGGGGAAATAGACGTTGTTGAAGGGGCGTTCGGGAGCCGGTCCCAGCCACAGATCCCAGTTCAATCCTTCGGGAATCGGATCAGCCGTGTCCGGCCGTTCCAGAACGGTGACGATATCGCGATTCCGCTCAGCGTCTTCCGGTGACTGCCGGCCCCACGCACGATCCACCCAGACGTGGCATTCCGACACTTTGCCAATCGCTCCGGACTGGACCAGTTCCACCACGCGCCGGTAGTTGTCGCCGGCGTGGATCTGAGTTCCCATCTGAGTGGCGACGCCGGCTTTCGCGGCAGTTTCCCGAACGATGCGTGCTTCGGCGATGTTGTACGTCAGCGGTTTTTCGCAGTACACATGCTTGCCCAGCCGCAGCGCCGGCAGAGTCGCGAACGCGTGAGTATGCTCGCACGTGCTGACCACGACAGCGTCGAATTCGTCGGCGTAGTCAAAGACCTTGCGAAGATCGGTGATGGTGCGGGCTTCCGGAAAGTCCGCCGCCGCGCGGCCGAGGTTCTGTTCATTGACGTCGCAAAGCACGGTGATGTTTTCGGACGATACCGACTTCAGATTGCTGCCGCCACGCCCGCCGCAGCCGATGACGGCGATGTTGAGCTTCGGAAGCTTGTCGTCACCGGATGCAGGTTCATCTGCAAACGCCGATCGCCCGGCGACCGCAGCGGTCGCGGCAACGGCGGATGTCTTCAGAAAATGACGACGGCTGCGGGATGGATGAGTCACGACGGAAGCCTTTCGTTCAATCGAGCATGCGAAACGAGACTGTCTGACAAGATACCAATCGGCGGGCTGACACGACAAGCAGCAGGCAGCCTGACGATGTCGCTGTGCAGCGCACGTCACTGCGGCAGCGCGTACACTCGCCAGATGCCGTTGGCGTAGAGCGGCTCGGTTGTGAACGGATGCAGTTTACGGGTCAGCAGGTGCGTGATTCCGGTCTGCGTTCTCAGCCGCTGCAGGTCAGCAACATCGAAGGCTCCGTCCTGGAAGCTTGACTGAGCCCAGTCGTGAATCGCCCACAGCCGGCGATTCCATTCCAGAATTCCGGCGGCGTCCTGCGGGCAGTCCTTATAGCAGACGTATTCCGCCCGCTCGGCGTACCACTTGAAACCGAACGATTCTCTGGGCGTGAAGACCAGCGCATCGGGTTCGGTGTTGCGGCGAATCCAATCGCAGATATCCAGCCACGCCGCGAACTGTTCGGAATCGTACCCCGCCGGTGACGCGGCTCGGCCCGTCGCGGACAGTACAAACGCCAGAAGACACACGGCAGTTGTTAGACCGGTCAGCGTGCGGTCAGCGGTTGTCGTGCTCGTTTTCGGAACGGCGCTGAATGGATGTTCGGCGGATTGTTCCACAACAACCCGCTGCACGCCGATCGCCGACACGAGTCTGCCGGCGCAGCGGGCCATGACCAGAGCGGCAGACATCGGCAGCAAACCATCGAACAGCCGAAACGGATAAAACTTCAAAAGGAAGGCTCGCATCTGCCAGTTTTCCAGCTCCGTCGCCGGCACAGTATGCCAGCCGACAGCGACACCCACCGCCGCGATGATCGCCGACGCGGTCAACAGCAGCAGCCAGCGGTGCCACGCGGAACGGCTTCCATCGACATCCCTGCTTCGTCTCAGTAGCAGGGTCGAGCCGGCCACCACAATCGCGCTCAGGATCGCCGTGTGAATCCATGCGATTGCCGGGAATGTCGACGGATCGAGGTGATGGGCCAGACGGGAAAACACCTGGATGAAGTCAGCCGTCTGCCGATCGGACCGCGGCACCGCGTCAGTCGTCAGCATACCGACTGCGGGAACCAGCCCCGGCAATGAGGTGACCAGAGCCGCCAGTAACAGCACTCCGGTCCGCGCCGCGTGAAGCGGTCTTGACGCGATCCGCGCCGCGACAAGGATTGCCGATTCGCTCATCGTGATCGCGATGAAGAACCAGATGCCGACGACCGGGTGCAGCGCCACGGAAATCCCGAGTACCGCGCCACAAAGGGCGGCACGACCAACAGAAGCTTGATCGTCAGAAATATTCGCATCGCGCAGGCCCGCCCACGTCGCCACGGCGATCAAGGCGAATCCGTATGCAGGAACTTTGCTTTCGAAGCCTCCGATCGTCCATTCGCCGGAGAAGTTCCCCGTCTGACTGATCGCGGCGAACAGTCCCGCGGCCGCCAGCGTCTGGCGCGGCCCCAGTCCCAGGCGGCGCGACAGCTCAGTCCAGCCGCAGGCAAGCAGTACGCAACACAGCGTTCGGCCGACAATCGCCACCATCGCAAGCGGCAGGAACTCCGGCAACCAGCCCGTGGCCGCGAAGAACACCGCGTGAGCGTTCCCGGACTGCAGAAAGAAATCGCGGGAACACCAATTCGGGTCAGCGAACGCTCGCGCTTTGCACAGGTAGTGCGGTTCGTTAACGCCGGGAACAGGAACGCTCAGCAGAGAAACGCCCAGGAAGACGGCTGTGACTGCCGCGACGATTGCCAGCCGTTGATTGGAACTGCTCATCAATGTCGAGTGATTTCACTGCCGCCGAATCTGAGATCGGTGCGACCGTTGACCGGAATTCGAGCCGCCGCCCGATCGGGAAACACGGCTCCGGCTGGTTGTTCAGACGGGACTCACCGGCTCGCTGGCTTCCCCCGCAAGTGCCGGTGTTCAACGTGCCATCCGGATCGAAGGCCAAGACCGCGCCACGAACGTTCACACGGTGAGACAATGCCGCGGCTCGACTTTCGAAGTTATCGCCACGCGTGTCGTTTGCGATCGCGTGACTCCCGCGAAGCGCCATTCGTTGTCAACGATGGCAAGTTCTGAATCGCCGGCAGCGTGGAATCTTCTGACGTGAAATCTTCTGACATTGTGACGAGACCGCAACGGCACGCATCGCGGGGTTCGCACACGCGTTCAACGGTTCGAGCCCTCGCCTTTCGGAGTGACCTCGGACGCAATTGCATTCGCCGTACTGCCGCTCGCTAAGCCGGCCTATTTCTTCGCCTTTTTCTTTGCCGCCTTCTTCTTTGCGGCGGCCTTCGCGCCGGACGCGGGTTTCTTCTTACCGGCCGACTTGCCGAAAGCGCGGTCCCAGTTTTCCCAGAACTTCGGGGTTGTGCCGGTGCGTACGATTGGTCCACTCATTGATTCAGATTCTTAATTGAAGATTCCGACAACGCGCGGGCAACAGGCCCGCGCGACGAATTTCCGTGAGGGGCGGGACCCTACACAAGCCCAAAGGCCGTGTCCATGTTATCTGAGATTTCCTTCAGGCGATCCGGCCCGCCGCCTCCAACTTCAGCCGCTGCCCAGCCGGTGTAACGAATCTCCTGCAGCGCCTTTCGAACGTCGGCCCAGTCGAGATCGCCTTCACCGATTTTCGTGAACTTGTCCTGTGCTCTGGAGAACCCCTTCAGGTCGAGCTTGATGATGCGGCGATTCAACTGGCGAATCCAGTCTCCCATACTGCCGTACTTCCAGTGGTTGCCGATGTCGAACTGCATGCCGACCCACGGCGAATCGAATTCGTCAACATACTTCACGAATTTCTCAGCGGTCTGAGTTCGGTCACCGACGTTGTCGTGGTCGTACAGGAAGTGATTCCAGACGTTCTCGATGGCGATCGCGACACCAAGTTCGGACGCCAGCGGCAGAGCTTTGCTGATGTTTTCCACCGAACGCTTCCACACTTCGTCCTCCGTGCCGTCATTGCCGTGGCCGACGACCAGCAACACCGTGTGCCCGCCGACGGCGTGCGTCATTCGCAGCGCGGACTGCAGCGATTCCAGAGCCTTCGCACGCACACCGGCATCCGGGTCGGAGTGACGAACCTGCCAATGCGATGAGTTCACCGTGCCGTCAACGGGCAGCCCGGTGGCTTCGATGGCGGCCAGAGTTTCCTTCACGTCCATCGCGGGAGCATCCAGTTCGATGCCGTCGAAACCCGCGTCTTTGACGGCCTGGAATTTCTGCGTCAGCGACCCGTCGACCCTGACCATGCCGATCTTCAGCGTCTTATACAAACGGCCCTTCAGATAGCCGGGTTCCGCAGAGGCCGGTGTGGCGAATGCGGTCCCCGCAGCGACTGCTGATGCGGCAACAGCCGTGCTTTGCAGAAAACCTCGACGTGACAGGTTGAATGATGACATGGCAGCAGCACTCCGGAGAAGAAAAGGGGCGGTACGGCGGGATGTGACACGCTCGACGCCAGCCATCTTAGTCGTTCAAAACAGCGCCGAAAAGCGGCGGCACCCCTCGGCGTCACCACCGCTGTGCCGTCGCGGTGATCTCTGTAGAATTCCGTCCAACCCCAAAGGTCATTCCGTCGTTTCAAGCAGGAACTTCGCTGATGCAATTCTTCCTTCGCTGCAGTTCCGCGTTGCTGGTGCTGTCAGCTTCGTTTGTCCGGGCCGAAGACATCACGGTGTCGCCGCTGACCGACGAACAGCGGCTGGCCATGGCGACGATCGAAGAAAAGTCGGTGCGCAGTACGATCTCGTTTCTTGCGTCCGACGAAATGGCCGGCCGGGACACGCCGTCGAAGGAACTCGACATCGCCAGCGCCTACGTGGCATCGCGGTTTGACGGCGCCGGTCTGAAAGCGATCGGCGACGACGGCACGTACTTCCAGAATCATCAGCTTACCGTCAGTCGACCGCCGGCGGACGGGATTCAACTGCTGGACAGCGCTGGGCGTTCCGTCGCGGTGCGTGGTGTTCTGGCGACGGGACCGGAAAAGACGCAGTTGACCGGAACCGTGATTGACGCAGCGACAGCGGGAAAAGCAAGCCGGATCGAAGGGCCCGTCCTGGTGCCGGACATCCCGCTGCCTCCTCAGGCGCTCGGTCGCCCGGAAATGGCTCTTGCCGTCTGGTGGCGGCGGATTCGCGAGTTTCGAACGAAGAATGCACCGGCGATTCTTGTCGTTCCCGCCAGCGAAAGCATATTGCGGGAGTTGCTGCCGCTGCTGTTGCAGAAGGCTCATCTGGAAACCGGTGTGACCAGCTTCGAATGTCCGGTTGTGATTCTGTCGGAATCGGCACCGGACCTGCTCGGTCAAAGCGTGACGCTGACAGTTCCCGCTCAGCACACCGAATCGGCCGGCGTCCGTAACGTGATTGGCGTCATTCGAGGCAGCGATCCGGTGCTTGCGAACGACGCCATTCTGATCACCGCGCATCTGGACCACATCGGCGTTGTCGATCACGGGATGGATCGCATCAACAACGGAGCGGACGACAACGCCACAGGAGTCACGGGAGTGCTGACGCTGGCCGATGCGTTCGCAAAGCTGGATCCCGCGCCGAAGCGATCCGTGATCTTCATGACGTTCTGGGGTGAGGAGAAGGGTCTGCTGGGGTCGAAGTACTTTGCCGAAAACCCGCTGTGGCCGCTGGACCGAATCGTCGCCAACGTCAACCTGGAAATGATCGGACGGCCGGAATCCGACGCGCGAGAGAAGGCATGGATGACGGGATGGCGGCATTCGAATCTCGGGAATCTGCTGAATGCCGGTTCCATTCGTGTCGGCGTGGAAATCTTCGATCGCAGCGACATCGGCGAGATGCTGTACACGCGCAGCGACAACGCCTCGTTCGTGCAGCGGGGAGTCATCGCTCACAGCGTCTCCGCCGGGTCGCTGCATGCCGACTACCACCAGCCCGGAGATGAATGGACGAAGCTGGATCTTCCCCATATGACACGCGTCATTCAGGGGCTCTTCGCCGCCGTGTTGCCGCTGGCCGACGGTGAGGTGACGCCGGAAAAACGATAGCCCGAGTCGACCGCGAACGGACATCCGCATCGGGCCGCCGGATGGATTCGCCCTGCCGGTCGCAGGCACTCCGCCGGCGGCCGCTTTCCTTTCTGTCAACACCCCTGGAAGTCTCGAATCCGAAACGAATACGCTGACATGCAACTACTAAAGACGCTGACCCAGACGCCGTCTGTTCCCGGCCGCGAAGATCGCATTCGAAAAGTGATCGAGGACCACGTCCGAACAGCCGGGTTGTTCGACGAAATTTTCACGGACGCAATGGGATCGCTGATCGGCGTGCGAAAGGCGCGACCGGCGGCAGGTTCGACGTCCGGCACACCAGTGAGAGTGATGCTGGCAGCGCACATGGACCAGATCGGTTTTCTGGTGCGGCACATCGATGAAAACGGATTCCTGCGAGTGAACCCCGTCGGCGGTTTCGATACGCGAAACCTGTTTGCTCGCAGAGTCCGCGTCTGCACGACCGGACACGGTGATCTGCCGGGCGTGATGAACCCCGGTGGCCGGCCGATTCACATCGCCACCGACGAAGAGAAGAAGAAGGTGCCACAGATCGGGGAATTCTTCATCGACACCGGACTCGGACATGATGCCGTCTGCGAGAGAGTGAAGATCGGTGACATGGTCGTGCTGGACGGACCGTTCGAAGAAGTCGGCAACAGTATCGTGTCGCAGTGTCTGGATAACCGAGTCGGATGCTGGGCGCAGATTCGCTGTCTGGAAAACCTGCGGCATCACAACTGCGATATCTACGCGGCGTGGACTGTGCAGGAAGAAGTCGGCCTGCGCGGAGCCATGCCGGCGGCGTTCGGCATCGATCCGGACATCGGGATCGCCTGCGACACCACGCTGTGCTGCAAGACACCCGGCGTTCCGGAGGAAGATCGCGTCACCATCGCCGGCGATGGAGTCGCACTGCACGTGATGGATTCGTCGATGATCTCCGACATCAGGCTGATTGAAGACATCGAAGCGGTCGCAAAGGAACGGGGAATCAAGTGCCAGCGAGGAATTCTGCCGCGGGGCGGTCAGGACGGTGCCGTCATCCAGCGCAGCCGCAGTGGTGTCCGAACCGTGTCGTTCGCCTGCCCCGTGAAGTACATCCACACGGTGACGGAAATGTCTCACCGGGATGATTTGCAGTCGTATCCGGCACTGCTGACGGCGTGGCTGGAGACGCTGTGAACATTCGGCGATGCGTGACGAATGCCCGTCCTCTGCTGTCGGCTGTCATGCGTCGGGAGGCGCACGAACGCGTCGCTGCGAAACATTCAGCGGCGGCGTACCGTCTGGCGACGGGGAAGCCGGCAGCCTTCGACATGGAATGGTGAGCCGCGATTCGCTTAAGAGTTTCCAAATTGGTTGCCATCGTTTGCGGCGAGCCGCCGTGTCTGGCGTCACCGCGCGGAAAGTCGTATCCTGTTTGACCCTGGCGTGATCGACACCTCTTGTTCATCGCCGCCCGGCTTCCTCTGCCATGTTCTGTGGCTCATGCCGGAATGGCCAGTCCCTTCTTTTCGGAGTGTGTTTTAATGGCAACGGAAACGTCTCATGCTTTGCAGCATCTACATCACCTGTTGCAGCAACTGGAAGCCGCCGAAACGCTTCTGGCTCACGGCCCGCGGCGAATTGCTGCCGCGGAGAAAAAAATCGTCGCCGGCGAACAGGCATGTAACGACCAGAAGGCTCAGATCCAGACCGTGCGCAAAGCGGCGGACCAGAAGTCTCTGAGCCTGAAGAGCCGTGAAGCCGACATTCAGAAACTCAGCCGGCGCCTGAACGAAGCTTCGTCGAACAAAGAGTACGACATCATTATGGCCCAGGTCACTGCCGAAAAGACGGCGAATGCAAAGCTGGAAGACGAAATCCTGAGCCTGCTGACTCAGGTCGATGAAGCCACCACGGAACTCTCCCGGCTTCAGAAGGAAGTCGAAGCGGCTCAGGAACGCGCCCTTCTGATTGGTTCGGAAGTGAAGGAACGCGAACCGGGAGTTGTCGCCGATGTTGAACGTCTGAAGGCGGAGATCCGGGAAGCAGAAACCGCGATTCCCGCCGGGGAATGCTTCAGTGCCTATCGCCGGCTTGTCCAGTCAATGGCGTCGGCGGCGCTGGCCGAAATGGACGGCGGTTTCTGCACGGCGTGCAATACGCGAGTGACGCCGCAGGACGCGGTTCGCATCAACCTTGGTGAATTCGTCATGTGCCGTGAATGCGGGCGCATTCAGTACACGATTGCCGAATAGCCGGCCGGCGTGACCGGGTTGCACAACTCCCGGCAGCGTCCGGCGCCGACATGGACCGCAACCGCCTGTGATTCCACGGAGCGTTGTTCCCGGCCGCGGCTGAAATACCTTATTCAGAAGTCGGCGCGGCAATGTCCTGCAATGCGTAGACAATGCGCCGCAGTCGCGGACCGCCATGACGCAATCATCGGAAACCGCAACGCTGCTGCGCGGCGGGGACGGATTATGGACCGGTCCAGTTGTACTGGTTCAGCGTCAGGCACAGGAAGATGATGCCCGTGATGACAGCGGCCAGGGACACAAACATCAGTCCGTCGTAAACGGTTGGATCAGAGTTTCGTTGTGACATGGTCCCCTCGCTCGATGCTGCCGTTACGTGTGTCTTCGACAACGATACCAACGGCCGTGTCGGGATTGACCTCGTACACGCGGATATCGGCCTTGTACTTCCCGGGTCCGTAGACCGTCAGAATCTGGTCCTTGAAAACTTTGTCGTCGCTGCCAATCGTGACTTCGACGTATTCCTGACTGCGGTCGCGGCTTCTGTGAGTCGCCGTCACCAGACCCTCAACCTTTTCGATTTCTTTCGGCACCGGTCCGACCACGGCCTGTCGCGGGTCAATTCCATTCTGCCGCGCCAGATCCGTCAGGCGTCCGATTTCCTGAATGTTCTGTCCTTCGCGTTCGCGAGCGGCCGCGACCAGACCGCTCAGATCGAGATTCTCGTCTTCACGCTGGCGGTTGATTTTAATAAGTTCATTGATGCGGTTTCGCTGAGCCTGCACTTCGGCCCGCAGTTCGGTGGATTCCGCCAGTCGCGATGCCGCTTCGTCGTTGGCAACTTCGATTTCCGCGATGGCCTTATCCCGCTCCTGGCGGACTTCCTCCAGAAGGTCAGTGCTCGTCTGCGTCCGGATCAGCGATTCCTGAAGATCAGACCGCAGCTTGTCGCGTTCTTCCGTCGCGGCGACCAGTTGCTTGTTGATCTCTTCCAGGTTCTGAACGTTGGACTGCTTTTCTTCCGTAAGCTGCTGGGTGAAGTTGGCCGCCTTCTTCTCTTCTTCAAGAGCCTTTTCTCGCCACTGCCCCGAAAATGTGTACACCGCACCGGCAAAACACATGAACAGGATGCTGAAGACCAGTTGAAGAATGACCAACATCTTCCCGACGACGTTATTCATCGAGTTTTCTCCGCATCAACGACTTAGCTGATTCGATTAAGGATTGGTTTGAGATTGAAGCTGCTGCCGGCGAGCCTGCAGTGTCTGCTCATCCAGTTGCAGACGCAGCAGACGATCGGTCAGTGTTTTCCGCAGTTCCTGCAGCCGATATAGGTCTGTTCGGATTTCTTCCAACTGATTCTGCAGCCGGACCACGTCCTGCCGTCTCTGAGCGGTTTCGTCGCGAGTGGCCTTGCCTTCCACGGAAAGTGCCTGCAGTTCCTGCGACTTCTGCTTCAGTTCCTGATCGTAGCCGTTGGCCACACCGGTCAGTGTCTGAATCCGGGTGTTCAGTGCCTCCATGTCCTGTTGCTGCTGGACGGTGATTCTTTCGATCTCAGCCCGGATCTCCGAAACCTTCTGAGTCATTTCTGAGGTTTCGTTGCCCAGCCTCTGGCTGAGGTGAGCTCGCGCCTTGACGACGGCCTCGTAGGCGTTCGGAGACTGCCCGACGTTATCCTTCGCGCCGATGCGTGATGTGACCGTCCAGGAAGGGCTGTCGCCGCCGGACGATTCAAAGTTGTAGTCCTGCAGTTCGGGCGAAAACATGGCCGTCCGCGCGTCCGGCCGGCCGTAGTAGGCGGCAATGGACGCTCCCATCAGCATGACGCTGGTGATCGCCAGAACGATCGTCGCAAGTTTCGGAAACGCGGCTTTCATGGTGTGTCGAGTTTCCCGAGAGTGCTGAAATGATCCGATTGAAATCGTCCGCCCACAGCAATCCGCTGCGGATTCCGCGTCGGGATGCCACGAACAAAACGACGTATCCCGCCCGGCTTTTATAAGGTGCCAAAAGAATTTGAGTCAAACAGAAACTCTGTGACCAGCTCCATTTGGGGCTGGTCGAACAGAAGACGCCGCGGCATTCGCGACCCCGATCATCCATTCCGCCTCCGCCGCGGACGGGATATCTCGCCGAGTGCGGTTTTCGCTGGACTCTCGAATCTTGGTATCGACCGCATCTGTCACCAACTGAGTGTAAGCTGCGGAAAACGTTTCTCCCTGCCAAATTTCGCAAACACCTTCAATCGGAACAGCACGCACAGACGCCCCAGATGTCCCATTGACATTCGGATTCATGGACATCCGGCCATTTTGCTGAAATAGGGTCCAGAGCTGCACTTTTTTCGGACGTTGCTAAGCTTCCTGCCCTGCCAAAAGGTGTATTGGAGGTGTTCTGAATGTCAAAAACCACGCTCAAAGCCATTCCCGTGCGAGGCGCACGAGCCCGTCGCGACGCTCCCCGGGTGTGGCCCGGAGCACCTCATCCGCTTGGAGCCACCTGGGACGGCCAGGGCGTCAATTTTGCGATTTTCTCTGAAAATGCCGAACGCATTGAATTGTGTCTGTTCGACGACGCCACCGACAAGCAGGAATCCGTTCGTCTGGACCTGACGGAACAGACCGATCTGGTCTGGCACGGCTATGTTCCGGGCCTGAAACCCGGACAGCTGTACGGGTACCGCGTCCACGGCGAGTACAACCCCTACGTCGGCCATCGGTTCAACGGTCAGAAGATCGTGCTGGATCCCTACGCTCGCGCGGTTGGGCGGGGCATTCAATGGTCGGATTCGATGTTTGGCTACGACACCGAACGGGACGATCTGGTGCGCGACGACCGCGACAACGCCGCTTTCGCTCCGCTGGGAACCGTCATCAACTCCGCGTTTGACTGGGAAGGCGACCGCCATCCGCGCACGCCGTGGCACAAGACACTGATCTACGAAGCTCATGTCAAGGGCTTCACGATGCGGCATCCGGGCGTCCCCGAAGAACTTCGCGGCACGTATTCCGGACTGTGTTCTCCGGCGGCAATCGATCACCTGAAGCAGCTCGGCGTTACCGCCATTGAACTCATGCCGGTTCATTACCATGTTGACGACAGGCATCTGGTCACTGCCGGACTGGACAACTACTGGGGCTACAACACGCTGTCGTTTTTTGCTCCCGACACGCGGTACGCGTCGGCCATTCGTCCGGTGGAGGTCATCAACGAATTCCGAAATATGGTCCGTTGCCTGCACGCGGCGGACATCGAAGTCATTCTGGATGTCGTTTACAACCACACGGGAGAAGGCAACCATCTGGGCCCGACACTGTCTCTGCGCGGTATCGACAACGCATCGTATTATCGCATGATGCCCGGGAATGCCCGGTATTATCAGGACTTCACCGGCTGCGGAAACACGCTGAACATGCAGTGTCCGCGTGTCCTGCAGTTGATCATGGACAGCCTGCGCTACTGGGTGCAGGAAATGCACGTCGACGGCTTCCGATTCGACCTGTGCAGTGCTCTGGCCCGCGAACTGCACGACGTCGACAAGCTGAGTGCCTTCTTCGACATCATCCTTCAGGATCCCGTGATTTCTCAGGTGAAGCTCATTGCGGAACCGTGGGATCTGGGCAGTGGCGGTTATCAGGTCGGCAACTTTCCTCACTTGTGGTCGGAATGGAACGGCAAGTACCGCGATACGATCCGCCGGTTCTGGGCGGGCGACGGAGGCGCCGTCAACGAATTCGCGACACGGCTGACCGGCAGCAGCGACCTGTTTGAACACAACGGGCGACGGCCATACGCCAGCATCAACTTCGTCACCGCCCACGACGGCTTCTGTCTGCGAGACCTCGTCAGCTATCACGATAAACGCAACCTTGCGAATCTGGAACAGAACCGCGACGGCGACAATCACAACAACAGTTGGAACTGTGGTGTTGAAGGGGAAACAGCCGACGCGGCCGTCGTGGCTCTGCGTAACCGCCAGCGAAAAAATTTCATGGCTACGCTGATGATGTCTCAGGGAGTCTCCATGCTGCGAGCCGGCGACGAACTCGGCCATACGCAGAACGGAAACAACAACGCCTATTGCCAGGACAACGAAATCAGTTGGCTGAACTGGGACCTGAACGAAGAGCAGCAGGACTTCCTGCAGTTCTGCCGCGATGTCGTCAAACTCTGGCAGGACCAGCCGGTCCTGAAGCGGCGGAACTTCTTTCAGGGACGTCGCATCCGCGGGGCCGGAGTCAAGGATATTGCCTGGCTGCTGCCCGAAGGCGGGGAGGTCACCGACCGCGTCTGGAGTTCCCGCGCGGTGCATTCGCTGGGAGTGCGGCTGAACGGGGAATCCATGGACGAAGTCGATGAACGCGGCGAACAGATTGTGGGTGATACGCTGCTGATGCTGCTGAATCCTCAGCACGACGACGTCGCCTTCGTGCTTCCCAAACACAAACCGTCCGAACGCTGGGTTCCCCTGTTTGACACCGGTTGCCAGATCGACAGCTCGCGCGGCTGGGCACAGGGCGAAAGGTATCACCTGGTATCGCACAGCATGGCAACCTTCATCCTGAAATCGGGCTGGCCGGCGATTCGCGCGGAGCTGCATCCTTCTCATAAGGTCATCCCCGGCAAGGTTCATCGTCGAATGTAAGACACCCGGCAGAAGTGAAAACCCAGTGCAGGTTAGGGGCGGCTCCCGCCGAGCCGCTGCCGCTCGGAGATATGCTGGCACACGCGGCTCGCCAGGAGCCGTCGCTCCCAAATGTTCGATCGCCCCGTGTACCACGTCTTCGCAGAAGCTGTGCGGCGCAGCCGTCGGAAGGCGTTGTGAGACGTCGTGACTCCACCGAACGTTGCGGTTCGAAATGGCCGTCCACAGATTTCACAGATTCACACAGATGGTACCAACAGGTGGGCGAGGCTCCTGCCGATTCCCGTGCGCCCAACCACTCGCGACACGGCAGCGGCTCCGCGGAAGCCTCGCCATGCCGGGGCTTGGGCCAGAAACTCGCCGTTTGGCCGATTGCTCACGTCACCGGCTAACGTTTTGTCGGCCCGCCGGGCCTGGCTGGCATCTGGATCACCGCCCCATGTCACGGATGAGCCGTCTTTTTCCGACAGTTGAACTGCTAAACTGAATGTCGCAAGAGTGCTCGACAGCAGGTGGCCTCGCTCGATGCCGGCCCCGCCCGATGGCGACGTCGTACAGGATGTGCGTTGTGGAGTTGGCGTTGGGTTGTTTGATCTTGAATTGATGATGGATGTGTTTCGCCTTTGGCTGCGGGGTGAACGGCGACACCTTTGCCTTTTGATGCAGGGAAAACGAACATCGTCTGCTCGCGGCTGACGAAATGTTGGAAAGCAGGGTCGGAGAATCGCTGGAATCTGCATCGCCTTTCACTGTCTGCACCAGACGTTGGAAGCGCCAAACCCGGGCGGCGCCTGCTGGTTGCTTTGGGCAGTTTTACTTCCGCCGCGGGCGCACCAGCCATGCGATGCCGCCGGCGACGATCAGCAGCGGCAGCAGAAACTTCATCCGTGGAAGGAAGGCAGCAAACAGGACGATGCCGACGATGGTCCACGGTGAAAACTTCGCCCAGGCGGCCGGCCGATTGCGGGACGGCATGGCCAGCCAGAACGCTCCCAGCAGCAATCCGACTCGAATCAGAAGTGCCTGAAGACCTTCCTTTTCGGGGACAAACGCCGCTGCGAGTGCTCCGATCAGACAGCCGGCGGACAGCAGTCCCACGTACACTCGCTTCTGGCGCAGCTCATCGGCCAGCGGCGTCTTATCGTTCACGGTGCCGTCCCGTCGTCGTCTGAGTCCCTGTCTGAATCGTCATCTGCAACGGGGCGGCGTGGTCGTTCCGAAAACCCGATGTCACGGTCGCGGCCGATTCCGAACCAGAAGCCGAAGACCGCTCCGACCGCCAGCATGATCTGAGTCACTCGCTTCAATTGATGCAGATGAGTGACAAAGTAGGAGAAACTTTCATCAGCCGGAAACGGGTCGGATTTCCACTCGATGACGACACCGAGCGCGAAGGCAACGACGGCGCAGACGACTCCCAGCGGAATCGAACGACCGCCGGAAAGCCAGCCGCACGCGATTCCCACGGCTGCTCCGGGCAGTGCCAGAGCGTAGAGTCCCTGCTGTGCCAGCACAAAGAACAGCATGAATCCGATGGCTGCTCCGACAGCGGATCCCAGGATGCCGAACGCGATATTTGCCTTTCTCGCCGCCATGAAGTTCTCCCGCGGTGGATTCTCGAACCGGTCTCGTGGTCTGACCGTCGAGACCCGAAGAATAGCATGACTTGTCTGTCAGGCACGGAAATCCGCCGAATTCAGCACGATTGGGATGCACCGGCGGGACTTGCAGCGAAGCTATTCCATCGCGGCTTCGATCAGGCCCAGCAGTCCGTCATTCAGCAGTGTCATTTCCCGCGGCTTCAGCGGGTAGTGACCCATCAGCAGGGACTGGACGTACAGCATTTCGACGGCACGTTTCAGCAATTCGCGGTTCCTGAGTTGCGACAGCCGGCCGATGAGCGGGTTGCGGAAATTCAGGCACAGCAGCGCCTGAGCATGATTCGTCTGAGACTGAGAAATGTTGTCCAGCAGGCCGGACCACAGATCGTCGGCACCTTCCTTCGACTGTTCCACGGACCGCAGAAAGCTCGCTTCGTCATTCACGGTGTAAAGGGCCGGCAAGCTGTCCGGACGAAATCGGCGAATATCGACGGAACACTGAAACGGCTGCAGAACAACGTTTGCCAGTTTGATGAAGTCGAAGATGGATTCCCGTTCGTCCAGCGTCAGATCTTCAAATTCCTGCGCAAGTTCTGAGACATCGACGAGTTCGACGGAGACCTCCGGATGCAGCGCCGCCAGTTTTTCCAGCAGCTCGGCGTCGTAGGTATAGGCGGCGTCGATGATGCACAGCTTCTGAGCGGCCGTGACGGATGAAATCTGCCGGAACTGATCCCGGGATCGCACGTACCGAATTCCGGAATGCTGACGGCGATAGTCGCCAAGCGCCATTTCGCCCAGTGACGTCTCGAACGGCAGCCAGTCAATGAACAGTTCAAAGAACTCATCGTCATCAACGGCCAGGGCTTTGATCGGAAGATGATGCAGTGCGATGATTGAATTCAGCCGGTCACGATCGTGATCCGCCAGCCGCATCAGGTAGCGTTTCAGGCATGTTCCCAGTTCCGAACGAGCGATTTCCAGAGTTTCGTCTTCGTAGAATCCTTCGCGGTTGGCGGTCGGCCGGAGTCCGGTGGTGTTGACAACGCACTTGACGAAGAAGGCCCAGTCGGGAAGCAGGTTGTCGACGGTCTCCGACAGCAGCATGTTTTTCAGATACACGCGATGACCGCGTTTCGACTGCAGCCGCGACGTATGCGGCAGGATGAAGGCGACGCCCTGCACTCCTCCGGTGTCGGACCGCAGCGGCACGGCGTCCAGGAATTGCTGGTCGAGGACGTTTTGCCCGTATTCCAGTAAGTCATCGCGTTGCAGTGCGTCGCCTGCGGTACCCGGTTTCCAGGGCGGCGATTCGTGAATTCGTTCACGCTGATTTCCGCAGATCACCTGAATGTCGACGGGAAGATGGCGGCCGAAGTGGCGCGCCATTTTTCGAACGAAGTCCGCCTCAAGAAACTCGTGGCAGCCCGGCTTCGCTCGAAGATAAACCTGAGTGCCCGGTTCGACGGTGTGGTCCAGCGTGCGCACGGAGTACGTTCCGTCGGCGCGGCCCTTCCATTCCAGCGTGGGCTGACCATCGCGAACCGACCGAGTGATGACGACGATTTCTTCACAGACAACAAAGCCGGACAACAGCCCGATGCCGAACTGCCCGATGAAATCTTCGCGGCGGAAGTCCCGTTTTGACGACTTGCCGATCGTCGCCAGAAACTGATGCACCTCCTGCTCCGTCAGCCCGATCCCGTTGTCGGTGACGATCAGCGTGGGAGGCTGTCCGACCTGTGCCGGGCGGATGATTTCCAGTCGAATCTGATCGTCGCGAAACGTCGGATCATTCATCCGCCGCGCGGTCAGCGCATCGACGGCGTTCTGCATCAGTTCACGAATGTAAACCTGCGGCCCGCTGTACAGGTGGTCGGACAACAGGTCGATGATGCCTCGCAGGTCGACCTGAAAATGCTGTTCGGAATTCATCGAGGCAAGATATCTTCGGCGTCGGAATTCGTCGACCGGTGCGGCGACGTCAAAATTTCCATGCCGAACAGCGACTTTCATTCAGTGAGTCGATACGATTTCAGAACGCGAACGGAGCCAGGGCACGCCTTCCGGCTTGTGCTTCGTCAGCCGAACATTGATGGATCGCACGAGTTCGAGAATCGGGAGGGCGAGGCTCCCGCCGAGCCGCTGCCACATCGGACGGGTTACGGCACACGCGGCCTGGCGGGAGCCTGGCTCTATCGAACGTCGGTCATATTTGTGCATCCATCGAATCACGACTGACAGGCCACTTGTGGCATGATGAAGCAGGAACAACACCGCCAGCCGTCGCGGCCAGCTAATCCCGCCTGAAAATTTCCAGCCCCATTCCCGGTATCGCCGAGGTGTTCGTTGCCAACCGTCCCGCGACTTCAATTGCGTTTCGCCGCCGTGCTGATGGTCCTGCTGTTGCCTGCGGGATTCTCCGGGAATCCACGCTGCGCTTGTGTGCTTGCCGATGATCACGACGCAGCAAACGGCGGCGCCGCCGCTGCCACAGCCGAATCGGAAATGAAGCCCTACGCGCAGGTCATCGAACAGACGGACGTTGTAATCGACATGGTGCCGATTCCCGGTGGCACATTCACGATGGGCAGCCCCGAAGGCGAAGAAGGACGAAAGGACGACGAAGGTCCGCAACACACTGTTCGCGTCGATCCGTTCTGGATGGCGAAGCATGAGATCACCTGGAACCAGTACGAAATCTGGGGCGAAAAGATCGACATCGCCCGACGGCAGATTTTCGGACTGAAGCCCACCGAACTGGATGACCGGGCCGACGTCGTCACCCGGCCGACTCCGCCGTACACCGACATGAGTTTCGGGATGGGGAAGCTGCAGAATCCCGCGATCTGCATGACTCAGCACGCCGCCCGCACGTACTGCAAATGGCTGAGTGCCAAGACGGGGCACTACTATCGTCTTCCGACCGAAGCCGAATGGGAATACGCCTGCCGCGCGGGCACGTCCACGGCATACTCGTTCGGGGACGACCCGGAGGCTCTGGACGAATACGCGTGGTTCGCCGGCAACAGCAACGAAACGTACCACGAAGTCGCCACAAAGAAGCCGAATCCGTGGGGGCTTTACGATATGCACGGCAGCGTCGCTGAGTGGGTGCTTGACCAATACGTTCCGGCGTTTTACGGTCAGCAGCCTGCGGACGTCAGTAATCCCCTGGCGATACCCGTCACGCTGTACCCGCGAGTCGTGCGGGGCGGAGGCTGGGACGACCAGCCTGACATGCTGCGAAGTGCCGCGCGGGAAGGTTCCGACGAAAGCTGGAAGGAACAGGATCCTCAGACCCCCAAGAGCATCTGGTACCATACGGATGCGCTGGGCGTCGGTTTTCGAGTCGTCCGGCCGCTGGTCGAACCGTCCGACGAAGAAAAGGCGGCAAAGTGGGACAAGACTGATCCCGTTCAGTTGGATCCCGACAATGAATCGTGACGCAATTAACCGTGACACCTACCGTGAAACAGAAGACGTGAACCACGCAACTGTGAACCAACGGAGTTCTGCATGCGGACAGGATGACCGCCGAAAGTACCGCCGATGTGTTGAATGACCGGCCGCCAGGGCTCATGCCGCGGCAGCCGGTCGTCGGACATCACTTCCCGTTTATCACCACCATCCTCGTCCTCCGACGATTTTCCACTCAGGAGCACCGTTTCCATGACCACGTCCCGACCAACTCGTTCATCTTCATCCCGCCGCAGTTTCCTGACAACGGCCGGAAGTGCCGCCGCTGCGGGGACTCTGCTGACCAAAGCCGCACCCGGCGCGTTTGCCGCCGAAGACAACAACCTGCAACTGGCGCTGGTCGGATGCGGAGGTCGCGGCACAGGAGCGGCGTCAAACGCATTGACCGTCGACAACGGACCGCTGAAGCTGGTGGCCATGGCGGACGTGTTCGACAAGAACCTGGAAAACAGCCTGGGCAATATCGACAAGGAATTTGGTCCGAAAGGAACGGTTGATGTTCCCGAAGACCGCCGCTTCATCGGGTTCGAAGCCTACAAGCAGGCCATGGACTGCCTGAATCCCGGCGACATTGTGATTCTCACGACGCCGCCCGCGTTTCGCTGGGTCCATTTCACCTACGCGATTGAAAAAGGTCTGAACGTCTTCATGGAAAAGCCGGTGACGGTCGACGGCCCCGGCACCCTTCGAATGCTGGAACTGAACAAGAAGGCGAAGGAAAAGAACCTGAAAGTTGCCGTCGGCCTGATGTGCCGCCACTGCGAAGCTCGCCGTGAACTGTTTGATCGAATCCAGGACGGCGCGATCGGCGACATTACGATGATGCGAGCTTACCGCACAGCCGGACCAACCGGGTCGGCCGCATGTCCGCCCATGCCCGCCACGGAAAAGAGCGAGCTGCAGTACCAAATCAAGAACTTCCACGGTTTCCTGTGGCTCAGCGGCGGAGCTGTCAGTGACTTCCTGATTCACAACATCGATGAATCGTGCTGGATGAAGGATGCCTGGCCGGTGGAAGCGAAGGCTCTGGGCGGTCGCCACTACCGCGGCGACATGGTGGACCAGAACTTCGACGTCTATTCCATCGAATACACGTTCGGCGATGGTACCAAGCTGCTGGTGGGCGGACGAACCATGCCGGGCTGCCACTCGGAATTCGCCAGTTTTGCTCACGGCACCAAAGGGCTGGCGGTCATCTCCTCGGCGGCGCACTGGCCGTCGCGAGCCCGCATTTACCGCGGGCACAACGAAGACAAGAACAACCTGGTCTGGGAATTTCCGCAGCCCGAAAAGAACAACCCGTATGTTGACGAATGGAAGCACCTGATTGCCGCGATTCGCGATGACCAGGAATACAACGAAGCCGATCGCGGCGTGATGGCCAGCGTGGTGACGTCAATGGGACGCATGGCGGCCCATACGGGACAGATCATTACGCTCGATCAAATGATGAACTGCGAACATGAATTCGCTCCCGGCATCGACAAGCTGACGCTGGATTCGCCGTCGCCTGTTCCATCGAAGGACGGCAAGTTCCCGATTCCGTATCCGGGTCTGGTCAAGAACCGCGAATACGCGTAGGGCAACCGCAACGACGAAGCGTCAGGCGATCGGCAGATAAAAATTTAGCCAGTGCAGAGCGGCAATTGTTTCACCCCTCCGTTGAAACGGGAGGGTCGCCGATCGAATGCCGTTCAGGCGTTCGATCGCGGGGAAGGCTGAGCACAGGGAACTCACGTCGCGCGGCCGACCCTCCCCTCGTTTGACCGGCTAAGCACCGATCATCCTCGACCCTAGTATCTTCAGTCAGGTGAAAATATCTGGTGAAATTCTGTTGACGGTTGAATGGAGTCTGGTACTGGTA